>NZ_JBFAQR010000008.1:0-197787 GCF_040678815.1 Kitasatospora sp. NPDC049285
GTGTCGATGTGCTGTGGGCGATGCTGCGTGACAAGAGGCTGTTCACCTCCGCCCCGTCGGTCACGCAGACGGCTTGACACGATCATTGAGATTCCCTCCTCGTCGGGGGCGGCTCCACCAGGATAGGACGGAGGTCCACTCCTCGGACAATCTCGTCTCACATCACAAGACTGAGTCGTTATCAGCTCGCCCGCCGCACCGGTCCGGGAGCAGAATCGACGCCATGGGAAAGACTTACGAACGCATCGACGGCCGACTCCGCGCGTTCATCGAGCAGCAGCCCGTCTACTTCGTCGCCAGCGCCCCGCTCGCCGGCGACGGCCACGTCAACCTCTCCCCCAAGGGCCGCTCCGGCACCCTCGCGGTGATCGACGAACTCACCGTCGCCTACCTGGACTTCGGCGGCTCGCACGCCGAGACCATCGCCCACCTCCGGGAGAACGGGCGGATCACCCTGATGTGGTGCGCCTTCGACGGCCCGCCGACCGTGGTGCGGGTGCACGGCCGCGGCGAGCCGGTCTTCCGCGACGACGAGCGGTTCGCCGGGCTGCTCGGCCACTTCGACGACGCCGCCGACGGCTCGGCGCTGCGCGCGATCATCCTGGTCCGGGCGGAACGGGTCAGCGACTCCTGCGGGTTCGCCGTGCCGTTCATGGACTACCGCTCCGACCGCGAGCTGCACGAGCAGTACTTCGACCGCAAGACCGACGAGGAGTTCGGCGCCTACTGCGAGGGCAAGGACTACATCGCCACCAGCATCGACGGCCTGCCCGGCCTCCCGCTGCCGCTGCCGCCGCGCCCCGCGTGATCCACCCGCCACCGCCCGCGTGAGGCGTCCACCGCGCCCCGCCTGATCCGTCCACCACTCCCCGGCGTGATCCACCCGCCGCACGACCCGTCGTACGGTGGACCCCGCCCGTCCACCGACCCTGGAGTGCGCCCCGTGCCCCGCCCCCACGTCCTGCTGAGCGCGGCCGTCTCGATCGACGGCCACCTCGACGACGCCTCCCCCGACCGGCTGCTGCTCTCCAACCCGGAGGACTTCGACCGGGTCGACGCCCTGCGCGCCGCCAGCGACGCCATCCTGGTCGGCAGCGGCACCCTGCGCGCGGACAACCCCCGACTGCTGGTCAACTCCCCCGGCCGGCGCGCCGATCGGCTCGCCGCGGGCCTGCCCGAGTACCCGCTGAAGGTCACCCTGTCGGCCCGCGGTGGCCTCGCCCCCGAGCTGCGGTTCTGGCACACCGGCGGCGCCAAGCTCGCCTACACCACCGACGCCGCCGCCCCCGCGCTGCGCGCCGCGCTCGCCGGGGCCCCCGACACCGAGGTGGTCGGCCTCGGCACGGCGGTCCCGCTGGGCGCGGTGCTCGACGACCTCGGTGCGCGCGGGGTGCGCCGGCTGATGGTGGAGGGCGGCGGCAGCGTCCACACCCAGTTCCTCGCCGAGGGCCTGGCCGACGAACTCCAGCTCGCCGTCGCCCCGTTGCTGGTCGGCCAGCCCGACGCCCCGCGCTTCCTCGGCCCGGCCGCCTACCCCGGCGGCCCCACCCGCCGGATGCGCCTGCTGGAGGCCCGTACCGTGGGGGACGTCGTCCTGCTGCGGTACGCCCCGAAGGAGTCCCCCGATGACCACTGACCGCGACTGGCTCGTCCGCGCCATCGAACTCTCCAAGCGCTGCCCGCCCTCCGAGACCGCGTTCTCGGTCGGCGCGGTGATCGTCGGCGCGGACGGCGAAGTGCTCAGCGAGGGCTTCAGCCGCGAGGTCGACGCGGTCAACCACGCCGAGGAGGCCGCCCTCGGCAAGCTCGCCGCCGACGACCCGCGCCTGCGCACCGCGACCGTGTACAGCACCCTCGAGCCGTGCGGCCAGCGCGCCTCCCGTCCGCACCCGTGCGCCGAACTCCTGGTCGCGGCGGGCGTCGCCCGGGTGGTGATGGCCTGGCGCGAGCCCTCGCTGTTCGTCGCCGCCTGCCAGGGCACCGAGCTGCTCACCGCCGCGGGCATCGAGGTGGTCGAGCTGCCCGAGCTGGCCGAGGCGGCGCGGGCGGTCAACGCCCATCTGGTGGGCTGAGGCCTCCCTCACGGCGACGTTTGTATGATTGAGGAACAAACGCCGCCCCCGCCCGGGTGCGGAACCTCTTCCCGAGGCGTCTCCCGAGGAGTCCCGATGCCCGTCGTCACCCTGCCGGTCCGGGCCGTCCTGCTCGACATGGACGGCACGCTGGTCAACTCCGATGCGGTGGTCGAGCGCTGCTGGCGGCGCTGGGCCGACCGGGTCGGCCTGGACGGCGACGAGGTGATGCAGGTCGTCCACGGCCGCCAGGGCCACCTGACCATGGCCGTCCTGCTCCCCGACCGCCCGGTCGAGCAGAACCTCGCCGAGAACCGGCTGATGCTCGACGAGGAGACCGCCGACACCGACGGCGTCGTCGAAGTCCCCGGTGCCCGACGCCTCGTGGAGTCGCTGGCCGGCCTCCCCCACGCCCTGGTCACCTCCGCCGACGACGCCCTGGCCCGGGTCCGGATGGCCGCCGCCGGCGTCCCCCTCCCGCCGCTGCTGGTCACCGCGGAGCAGGTCGGCGCCAGCAAGCCCGACCCCGAGGGCTTCCTCAAGGCCGCCGCCGAACTCGGCGTCGTCCCCGCCGAGTGCCTGGTCCTGGAGGACTCCGAGGCCGGCATCGCCGCCGCCCGCGCCGCCGGCATGCCCGTCCTCGGCATCGGCCCCCGGGCCGCCGCCCACCACCCCGACCACCACGTCCCCGACCTCGCCGGCGTCACCGTCAGCCCCACGGAGGACGGCGGACTGATCGTCACGCTCGGCTGACGAGCGGGTGGCTGACGGGACGTCTGACTGACGGAACGTGCGACTGACGGGACGTTCGGTCAGGCGGGCGGCCGGGCGGGCGGTCGGGCGGCCGGGCGGTCGGCGGGACGCTCGGTTCCCGGTTCAGTCCGTGGCGCACAGCAGTGCGTCAGCCAGCGCCGCCCGCTCCCGCGGGTGCTCCGCCAGCCACGGGCCGAGGACGTGGTCGGCGCCCGGCAGGGTCAGCCGGGTGACGGTCGCGCGGGTGCGCAGTGCCGCGTCGACGGCCTCCGTCATCCCGGGCGGGACGACCTCGTCCCGCCCGGGCACGAACAGCACCGCCGATCCCGCGTAGTCGGCCAGCGACCCGAACAGCGTGCTGTCGCGCCAGCCCTCGGCATCCCGCAGCGCGCGGCCGAACCCGGGGTCGCCGAACGGCAGGCCCCAGGCCTCGCGCGGGAAGACCGCCGGGGCGCCGAGGCCGACCGCCCGCACCCGGCCGCCGAGGACGGGCAGCAGGTCGGCGACGGTCTGCGCGCTCATCGAGAACCCCACCGGCAGCACCGGGCCGTCCGGAGCGAAGCGCTCCAGCACGCCGAGCGCCTGGCGCAGCCCGCGTGCCAACGAGAACCGCTCGGCCCCGCCACTGCTGCCGCCGTGCCCGGAGAAGTCGAACGCCACCGCGCCGTACCCCACTCCGGCCAACTCCCGTGCCAGCGGCAGCCCCTGCGACCGGTCGGCACCCGCCCCGTGCATCACCAGCGCCGTCCCCGGCCGAACAGCCCCGACCGGCTCCAGCACCAGGCAGGCCAGCCGCTCGCCGTCCACCTCGTGGAACACCTCGACCTCGTCCATCATCGGCGGGTTCCCACCTTCTCCTCGTCTCCTCTCGTCTCCTCGTGCAGCATCCCGCGGCGGACTAGCGCGGGCGGGCGAGGCAGAACGGGTGTCCGTCCGGGTCCAGCAGCGTGACCCCGTGCTCGCCGCCCGCCCGGTGTTCCGGCCGCGTGGCGCCGGCCCTGAGCGCGGCCTCGACCGCCGGGTCCAGCTCCGCCACCGTGAAGTCCAGGCGGGCACGGGCCCCGTCCGCCGGCCACGGCGGCGGTTGGTAACCGCCCACCCGCTGGAAGCCGATCCGCACCGGACCGTCCCCGAGGAACACGTAGGCCTCGCTGCGGTACGTCACCTCCCAGCCCGTCAACTCCCGGTAGAACCCGGCCAACCGCTCCGGATCCGGGCAGTCCAGCACCACCGAACTCAGCACCCCGGCCGCCACCCGCACTCCTCCTCCGCTCCGTACCCGCTTCAGCCTGGCACGGCGTTCGCAGCTCAGGGCGCTACCGGTGCCCGTGCCGCGGGTCCGGTTCCCCGCTCCGTCCCCGCGGGCAGCAGCGCCGCGGGGGCCAGCCCGAGCGCGGCGAGCACCGCCAGGGCGGGGAGCGTGCCGTGCGGGCCGGCGCCCGCCGCGGTGGCGATGCCGAGCGTCGGGCCGACGTTCATCGCGGTCTGCTTCAACCCGCCCACCGCGCCCGCGTATCCGGGCGGCGCGTCACCGACCACGCTGCCCGTCGCCGTCACCATGACCGCCGCGAACCCGGCTCCCAGCAGCGCCGAGGCGAGGCCGGTCGCCGCCGTCGCACCACCCCCCTGCGCCGGTCCGGCCAGGCCGGCGATCCCGGCGACCAGCAGCAGCGTCCCCGCCAGCGCGGTGCGGCGCGGGCCGTGGCGGCGCAGCGCCCGTTCGGCGACGGGTGCGCCGAGCACCATCAGCGCGGTGAGCGGCAGCATCCGCAGCGCGGCGCCGACCGGGCCGATGCCCAGCGCGTCCTGCAGACGGAAGGTGGTGCTGAACAGGGTGCCGAACAGTCCGGCGGACGCCGTCAGCAGCAGCGCCAGCGCGGCGCTGACCGGCCGCGACCGCGCCACCGCCGCGGGCACCACGGAGTGCGCGGCGCGCCGCTCGTGCCCGATCAGCAGGGCCGCCAGTCCGGCCGCGAGGGCGAGTTCGCCCACCGTCGCGGCCGTCCGCCAGCCGCGTTCCGGGACCTGCGCGAGGGCGTGCACCAGGATGGCGAGGGTGGCGGCCAGCAGCGCCGCGCCGGCCAGGTCCAGCCGCTGCTCGTCCTGCTGCCCGGACGGCCGGGGCATCCGGAGCGCGGCGGCGAGTCCGGCGATCAGCACGGCGAGCGGCACGTTGATCCAGAACACCGCCCGCCAGCCGAAGTCCGCCACCAGCACCCCGCCGAGCAGCGGGCCCAGCCCGGCCGCCACGGCGATCGCCCCCGTGCGCACCGCGATCGCCCGCCCCAGGCGCTCGGGCGGGCAGCACAGCCGCAGCAACGCCAGCGTCCCCGGCTGCAGCAGCGCCCCGAACGCGCCCTGCCCGGCCCGGAGCGCGATCACCCACCCGATCGAGGGGGCCACCGCGATGCCCGCCGAGGCCGCGCCGAAGCCCAGCACCCCCGCGACCAGGGTGCGCCGGTGCCCATACCGGTCGCCGAGCCGGCCCGCCAGCACCAGCAGTGCGGCGACCGCCACCAGGTAGGCGGTGCTCGTCCACTGCAACTCGGCCGTGCCGGCCGTCAGTTCGCTCTTCATCCGGGGCTGGGCGAGCAGCAGCACGGTGCCGTCCAACGCCACCAGCATGGCCGCCGCCGCGCTCACCGGCAGCGCCAGCCGGGCGCTCACGCCGCGACCGGCCCGAGGTGCGCGTCCAGCACGGCGTCCAGCAACGCGTCCACCCGCGCCTGCTCCCCCAGCATCAGCTGCACGCTCCCCCACCCCCACAACTGCGCCAACCCGTGCAGGTTGGTCCACAGCGCGGCCGTCACCACTCCGGCCCGCGCCGGCTCCCCCAGGCACTCCCCCACCAGCCGCGCCATCTCGCCGAACAGCGGCCGCGTCGCCTCCCGCAACCTCGGCTGCCCCTCGGCCACCCCGTCCCCGTTCAGCAGGTCGTGACGGAACATCAACTCGAACATCCCGCGGCGCTCCCCCGCGAACGCGACGTACACCCGGGCGAACGCCGCCACCTTCTCCCGCGGCCCCGCCGCCCCCGCCACCGCAGCCTCGAACCGCCCCGCCAACTCCTCGAACCCCCGCCGCGCCACCGCCGACAACAACGCCTGATGCGTGGCGAAGTACCTCCGCGGGGCGCCGTGCGACACCCCCGCCCGCCGAGCGATCTCCCGCAACCCCACCGCCCCCGACCCCTCAGCCAGCACCAGCTCCACCCCGGCGTCGACCAACCGCTCCCGCAACGACCCCTGCTCATCCATAGACACTGTCTACCACCCCCTGTAGACACTGTCTACGCCGCCCTCGCGCGCTACTGTGCCCCGGTGACCGCGCTCCCCGCCTGGATGCACCCGCCACGCCCCGAGGGCTGGTACGCCGACGACCTCGACCACCTCCCAGAGGCTCCGCCCCACACCGAACTGATCGACGGCGCCTTGGTCTTCCGCCGGCCGCAGCAGTCCCGGCACAGCCACCTCGTCACCACGCTCACCTTCGCCCTGGCCCGGCAGGCGCCCGCCGGTATCGAGGTCGCCCGCGAGATGACCGTCCGCCTCGATTCCCGGAACCGCCCGGAGCCCGATCTCCTGGTGACCACCACGCCCTTCGAGCCTGATAGCACCTGGTACGACCCCCGACAGGTATCCCTCGTCGTCGAGGTGGTCTCCCCCGAGTCCGCCCACCGCGACCGCACCGTGAAGCTCCGCAAGTACGCCGAGGCGGGAATCCCGCACTACTGGATCATCGAGGACGAGTCGAACTCCCCCGTCGTCCACGTCTACGAACTCGACGCCCCCACCCGCAGCTACGCCCCCACCGGCATCTTCCGCGGGAGGCTGCAGCGCCCGGTGCCGTTCGACATCACCCTCGACCTGGACCAGCTCCTCGGCCGGTGACTCCGGTCCGGCACCCGCGACCGCGGCAAGGCGGGCCGCCCACCACTTCAGCTCCCGTTGTGTACACATGGGACACTCGGTACGCTTGAGCGCATGACGCAGCCACTGCCCATAGAGTCCATCCGCGACGTGCGTGCACACTTGGCGGAGGTCGTGGAGCGCGCCGACCGCGACGACGTACCCACGGTGATTACGCGCCGCGGTAAGGAGGTCGCCGCCGTCGTCTCCATCGAGGTGCTGCGCAAGTACCAGGAGTGGGAAGAGCGCGAGATCAACCGGATCATCGACGACCGCATGGCCAACCCGGCACCCGGCATCCCGATCGAGGACGTCATGAGGGAGACGCTGGCGCGCCGTGAGTGAGTACCGAACCATCTTCCGCCCCGAGGCGCAGGCCGAGCTCAGGAAGGTCCCTCGCGACATGGCGCTGCGCATCCTGGCCAAACTGACCGAGTTGGAAAGCGATCCACTCGGCTTCAACACCACCGCACTCGTGTCCCAGCCCGACCGCCGCCGTCTGCGCGTCGGCGACTACCGCGTCGTCTACACGATCGACAACGGGGAACTGGTGGTCTGGGTCGTTCACGTGGGACACCGGTCCACCGTCTACGAGACCTGAATGCCGCTGACTCGACGTCAGAAATGTCAGACACCATCACGTCAGAGGGGCCGGACTCAGCCGAGTCCGGCCCCTCTGACGTGCACGTTCGACTCGACGCCTGATGTGCAGTGCGCGCGCAGTCCTACACGTTGAAGCGGAACTCCACCACGTCGCCGTCCTGCATGACGTAGTCCTTGCCCTCGATGCGGGCCTTGCCCTTGGCGCGGGCCTCGGTGAGGGAGCCGGCTTCGACGAGGTCGTGGAAGGAGGTGACCTCGGCCTTGATGAAGCCCTTCTGGAAGTCGGTGTGGATGACTCCGGCGGCTTCGGGGGCGGTGGCGCCCTTCTTGATGGTCCAGGCGCGGGTTTCCTTGGGGCCTGCGGTGAGGTAGGTCTGCAGGCCGAGGGTGTTGAAGCCGACGCGGGCGAGGGTGGCGAGGCCGGGCTCGTCCTGGCCCATCGACTGGAGGAGTTCGAGGGCCTCGGCGTCGTCGAGTTCGATCAGCTCGGACTCGATCTTGGCGTTCAGGAAGATCGCCTCGGCGGGGGCGACCAGGGCGCGCTGGGCGTCCTTGAAGTCCTCGTCGGAGAGCTCGTCCTCGTCGACGTTGAAGACGTAGAGGAACGGCTTCGCGGTCATCAGGTGCAGGTCGCGGACCAGGGTGGTGTCGAAGCCGGCCTCGAAGAGGGTCTTGCCGGTCTCGAGGACCGCCTGGGCGGCCTCGGCGGCGGCCAGCACCGGCGCGGTGTCCTTCTTGAGCCGGGCTTCCTTCTGGAGCCGGGGCAGCGCCTTCTCGATGGTCTGCAGGTCGGCCAGGATCAGCTCGGTGTGGATGGTCTCGATGTCGTCCTTGGGCGAGACCTTGCCGTCGACGTGCACCACGTCGGGGTCGGTGAAGGCCCGGACGACCTGGCAGATCGCGTTGGCCTCACGGATGTTCGCGAGGAACTTGTTGCCCAGGCCCTCGCCCTCGCTGGCGCCGCGGACGATGCCGGCGATGTCGACGAAGTCGACCGTGGCGGGCAGGATGCGCTGCGAGCCGAAGATCTCGGCAAGCTTGGCCAGCCGGTCGTCCGGCACGCCGACCACGCCGACGTTCGGCTCGATGGTGGCGAACGGGTAGTTGGCCGCCAGCACGTCGTTCTTGGTCAGGGCGTTGAACAGGGTCGACTTGCCGACGTTCGGCAGGCCGACGATTCCGATCGTGAGCGACATGAAGGCTTTTGTCCCGTGGCTTGGAGGGCGTGGAGCCCGGCTGGTCTCCGTCGAGCGGCGCCGCGTGCGGGCCGATCCCCCAGTCTACGGGGCGCGCGGTGGCCCTCCGGAAGCGGTCGTCGAGCGCACGCGCACCACCCGGGGCGCGGCCCGGGCGGACACGGACAATTCCTCGGCGGCCATTACACAGGGTGTCGATGATCGGACCGTACGTTGGTCGGGTGGAGCAGAGCATCCGTACCCAGCCGCCAGGGCCGAGAAGGCGACCGCCGGGACGCGGCGCCGTCGAGGCCGCCGTACCGGGACAGCCGAAGCCCCCCGAGTCCCGGCTGCGGTCGGCCGGTCCGCGACGGGGCCCCCGCACCCTGCCGCAGGTGCGCCTGCGGCTGCCGCTGGCCCGCCGGAAGCCGGGCACCGGGCGGCCGGCCCGGCTGACCGCGGTCGGGACGGGGGTCGTCGCCACGGCGGGGACGCTCGCGGTGGCCGGCCTGGACCGACTGCTGTTCGGCGGGCTCGGAGTGCTGTTCGGGCTCGGCTATCTGGTGGTGTGCTTCCAGCTGGCCGTGCGGGTGCGGTACTCGGACCTGCCGGCCGCGCCGATCTGCGGCCCGATCGCCTTCGCGGCGGCGCTGGTGCTGTTCCAGCCGGTCACCGCGCACGGCGTCACCGGCCAGCTGGTGTCCCTGGCCGGCGGCCTGGCGCTACGGGCGGGCTGGCTGTTCACCGGCACCGGCCTGGCCGCCGCGATCGTGACGGCCCGTTACCTGGCGCAGCGCCACCACCGCCGGATCCGCTGAGCCCGAGCTGACACCGGTCCGGTACGCGGGAGCCGACGCCCGTCCGGCGAGCCCGAGCCGACGCCCGTCCCGCAGGCCGCGCGGCCGCTAGCGGCCCGCCACCACCGGCTCGCCGGACGGCAGGGCCCTGGCGCCCGCGGCCATCGCCGCGCCCACGATGCCCGCGTCGTTGCGCAGTTCGGCGGGGACGATCCGGGCCCGGCGGTCCTTCAGCAGCGGCAGGAACTTCTCGTGCTTGCGGCTGACCCCGCCGCCGACGATCACCAGCTGCGGGGAGAACAGCATCTCGACCAGGTCGAGGTACTCGTCGACCCGGCCGGCCCACTCGGGCCAGCTGAGGTCGTGGCGTTCCTTGGCCGCGGAGGAGGCGCGCCGTTCGGCGTCCTTGCCGCGCAGTTCGAGGTGGCCGAGTTCGGTGTTGGGGACGAGCACGCCGTCGGAGAACAGGGCGCTGCCGATGCCGGTGCCGAAGGTGAGCAGCAGGACGACGCCCCGCTGGTCGCGGCCCGCGCCGAAGGTGACCTCGGCGATGCCGGCCGCGTCGGCGTCGTTGACCACCGTGGCGGGCAGGCCGAGCGCCTCGCTGAACCGGGCGGCGGCGTCCAGGCCGATCCAGCCCTTGTCGACGTTGGCGGCGGTCATGGTCTGCCCGGCGACGACCACGCCGGGGAAGGTGAGTCCGACCGGCCCCTGGTGGTCGAAGTGCCGGACCACCTCGCAGACCGCCTCGATCACCGCGTCGGGCTCGGACGGGTGCGGGGTGAGCACCTTGTGCCGCTCGTGGGTGAGCTCGCCCTTGGCCAGGTCGACCGGGGCGCCCTTGATGCCCGAACCGCCGATGTCCACGCCGAAGACCGTCGTCATCGCTGTTGCCGCCTCCGTTGAGCCGGGGGCTCGTCGCCTCCGTGGCGCCGGGGGCGTCCGCTGCCCGCCGGCCTCCGCACCAACGTACGGGCGCGGGCCGACGGCCGCAGCCGTTATCGCAGGCCCGCCGTCCGCACGGGCGACGCCCGGACCCCCTCGGGAGGGGATCCGGGCGTCGTCGCCGACCTCGGGTCGAAGCGCGTGTGGGCGGCGTCGAACCGCGCGGGCGTCGTCGGGTCAGACCTTGCCGGCGGCCTCTGCGCGCAGGTCGCGGCGGAGTTCCTTGGGCAGCGAGAAGGTGAGGTGCTCCTCGGCGGTCTTGACGATCTGCACGTCGCCGAAGCCGCGCTCGGCGAGGTACGCGAGGACGCCCTCGACCAGGATCTCCGGCACCGAGGCGCCGCTGGTCAGGCCGACCGTCTCGACGCCGTCCAGCCAGGCCTCGTCGATCTCGTCGGCGAAGTCGACCAGGTGGGCCGCCTTGGCGCCGTACTCCAGGCCGACCTCGACCAGGCGGACCGAGTTGGAGGAGTTCTTGGAGCCGACCACGATCAGCAGGTCCGCCTCGGGGGCCAGCTTCTTGATCGCGACCTGGCGGTTCTGGGTGGCGTAGCAGATGTCGTCGCTGGGCGGCGAGACCAGCAGCGGGAAGCGCTTCTTCAGCTCGCCGACGGTCTCCATGGTCTCGTCGACCGACAGGGTGGTCTGCGAGAGCCAGACGACCTTGGACTCGTCGCGGACCTGCACGTTGGCGACGTCCTCGGCACCGTCCACCAGGTGGATCCGGTCCGGGGCCTCGCCCATGGTGCCGATGACCTCCTCGTGGCCCTCGTGGCCGACGAGCAGGATGTCGTAGTCCTCGTCGGCGAAGCGCACGGCCTCCTTGTGCACCTTGGTGACCAGCGGGCAGGTGGCGTCGATGGTGGCGAGCTTGCCGGCCTCGGCCTCGTCGTGGACCGAGGGGGCCACGCCGTGCGCGGAGAAGACCACGATCGAGCCCTCGGGCACCTCCTCCGTCTCGTCGACGAAGATCGCGCCCTGCTTCTCCAGGGTCTGCACGACGTACTTGTTGTGGACGATCTGCTTGCGGACGTAGATCGGCGCCCCGTACTGCTCCAGGGCCTTCTCCACGGCGATCACGGCGCGGTCGACGCCCGCGCAGTAGCCCCGGGGGGCGGCGAGCAGGACGCGGCGCTGAGTGCTGGTGGACATGGCTCCATCGTACGGGCGAGTCCGGCGGGCTCCCACGCGCGTCGCCACCCGGGGCCGAACGCGTCCCGGTGGTGGAATGGCGAGGGTGAGCGCACCCCCGGAGACGAGCACCCTGCGCCGCACCCTCGGGGTGCGCGACCTGATGGTCTACGGCCTGCTGTTCATCGCCCCGATGGCCCCGGTGGGCGTCTTCGGCGTGCTGGACGCCAAGAGCCACGGCGCGGTCGCCGCGGTGTACCTGGTGGCGACCGTGGCAATGGGCTTCACCGCCTACTCGTACGCGCTGATGGTGCGCGCCGTCCCGCAGACCGGTTCGGTCTTCGCCTACGCACGGGCCGGGCTGGGCGAGGGGCCGGGCTTCGTCGCGGGCTGGATGGCGATGCTCGACTACCTGCTGATCCCGGCGGTGGCGTACCTGTTCTCCGGCATCGCGCTCAACTCGCTGGTGCCGGGCGTGTCGCGCTGGGTGTGGACGGTGCTGGCGGTGCTGGTGACCACCGCGCTGAACCTGGTCGGGGTGCGGACGGCCGCGGCGGTCGGCTTCGCGGTGCTGGCGATGGAGATCGCGGTGCTGGCGGTCTTCGTGGTCGCCGCCACCGTGGAGCTGGCCCGGCACGGCGCCGCCCGCGACTGGTGGTCCCCGTTCGAGGGGGTCGGCGCCCAAGGAAACGGACACAGCTCGTTGACGGCGGTGCTGTCGGCGGTGTCGGTCGCGGTCCTGTCCTACCTGGGCTTCGACGCGATCGCCTCCTTCGTCGAGGAGGCGGTCGGCGCCTCGGCGGCGGTCGCGCGGGCCGTGCTGTGGTGCCTGGCGCTGGCCGGCCTGCTGTTCACGGTGCAGACGTACCTCGCCGCGGTGCTGGAGCCCATGACGCCGGCTCAGCTGGCCGCCGACCCGGCCGCCCAGGGCTCGGCCTTCTACGACACCGTCGAGGCGGGCGTCGGGCACTGGCTGCACGTGCTGATCGCGGCCAGCAAGGCGATCGGCGCCGCGTTCGCCGCGCTGGCGGGCCAGGCCGCGGCCGGCCGGCTGGTCTTCGCGATGGGCCGGGAGGGCCGCCTGCCCCGGATGCTCGGCACGGTCGACGCCCGGACCGCCGTCCCGCGGCGCGCCCTGCTGGCGGCCGCGACGGTGACGCTGGTGGCGGCGGTGTGGGCGGCCCGCCGCGACGACGGCCTCGACCAGCTCACCTCGGTGGTCAACGTCGGCGCCCTGACCGCCTTCGTCCTCCTGCACGCCTCGGTGATCGGCTGGTACGCCGTCCGCCACCACTCCCCCGACCGCACCCGCCACGTCCTCGTCCCCCTGCTCGGCATCGCCGTCCTCGTCGCCGTCCTGGTCGAGGCCTCCCACACCGCCCAGGTCGTCGGCGCGATCTGGCTGGCAGCCGGCCTGACGGTCCTGGGGGTGCAGGGTGCGACCCGCGGTCGCAATTGAGATCGAACGGATGTGCAGATTCCGTTTCACAGTCGCTAGCATGCGCGGAATGCGAACAACGCTCGTGCCCGAACGGACAGGCGCGGTCCTCCCCGCCGCCGCGCCGAAGATCTCCCGTCGGCCCCGCCTGGTCGCCCTGGACGGACTGCGGCTGGTGGCCGCCCTGCTGGTGGTGTTCCACCACTACGTGGGCTACGGCGGCGGGCCGGACGCCGCACACAACGCGTGGGGCCGCACGACTGCCCAGGTGTTCCCCACCGCGTCCCGGTTCGGCACCTACACCTGGACCGGCGTCGAGCTGTTCTTCCTGATCAGCGGCTTCGTGATCTGCATGAGCAGCTGGGGCCGCGGGCTCGGCGCGTTCTTCGTCTCCCGCGTGGTGCGGCTGTACCCGGCGTACTGGTTCGCGGTGCTGGCCACCACCGCCGTGCTGACCCTGTGGCCGGTGCTGCACCATCCCGCCCACGTGCGGGACGTGCTGCTGAACCTGACGATGCTGCACGAGCCGCTCGGCGTCGGCTCGGTGGACGCGGTGTACTGGACGCTCTGGGTGGAGATGCGCTTCTACCTGCTGTTCGCGCTGGTGGTCTGGAAGGGCCTGACCTACCGCCGGGTCGTGGCGTTCTGCCTGCTGTGGTCGGTGGCCTCGGTGTTCGCGGGGCGGCTGCCGTTCGCCGACTACGTGGTGATGCCGGAGTTCTCCTCGTACTTCGTGGCGGGCATCGCGATGTACCTGATGTACCGTCACGGGCCGACCCCGCTGCTGTGGGGCATCGTGCTGCTGTCGTGGCTGTTCTCGGTGAACCAGGTGGCCCGCTACAGCCTCGGCCTGAGCGACCAGCTGGGGCACCCGATGCGCGAGATGCCCGCGATCGCGCTGATGACGCTCGGGTACCTGGCGATGATCGCGCTCGCGCTGGGCAAGTTGTCCTGGCTGCGCGGCCGGTGGCTGACCATCGCCGGGGCGCTCACCTACCCGCTGTACCTGATGCACGAGGAGATCGGCTGGACGGCGATCCGGCTGCTGCACGGCCGGATCGCGCCGTGGCCGCTGGTCGGGCTGCTCACCGCCGGGATGCTGCTGGCCGCCTGGCTGGTGCACCGGCTGGTCGAACGGCCGCTGTCGCGGGCGCTGAAGCACCGGCTCACCGACGCGCTGGCGGCGACGCGCGAGCGGGCCGCCGGCGTGCCGGTGCCGGACGGGCCGCGCTGACGGGTCGTGGTGTCGCGGGGCGGCGCTAGCCTGCTGGTATGGCCAATCCGAGCACTCCTGAAGCCCCGCTGCCGGTGGGGAAGGTTTCGGCGCTGATCGGCGGGTGGGTCGATCGGCTGGGCGAGGTGTGGGTCGAGGGGCAGATCGCGCAGCTGAGCCGGCGGCCGGGGGCGGGGATGGTGTTCCTGACGCTGCGGGACCCGGACCGGGACGTGTCGCTGACGGTGACCTGCTTCCGTTCGGTGTTCGAGCAGGTGGCGGAGGCCGTGCAGGAGGGCTCGCGGGTGATCGTGCACGCGAAGCCGGAGTGGTACACGGCGCGCGGCACGCTGTCGCTGCGGGCGAGCGAGATCCGGCTCGTCGGGCTCGGTGAACTGCTGGCCCGGCTGGAGCAGTTGAAGCGCAAGCTGGTCGCCGAAGGCCTGTTCGAGGAGGCCCGGAAGAAGCCGCTGCCGTTCCTGCCGGGCTGCGTGGGCCTGGTGACCGGCCGCGGTTCGGCGGCGGAGCGGGACGTGCTGGAGAACGCCCGGCGGCGCTGGCCCGCGGTGCGCTTCGAGGTGCGGAACGTGCTGGTGCAGGGGCCGCAGGCGGCGCGGCAGGTGTGCGCGGCGGTGCGCGAGCTGGACGCCCTGCCGGAGGTCGAGGTGATCGTGGTGGCCCGCGGCGGCGGCAGCGTGGAGGACCTGTTGCCGTTCTCCGACGAGGAGTTGATCCGTACGGTGGCCGCGGCCGCCACCCCGGTGGTGAGCGCGATCGGCCACGAGCCGGACCAGCCGCTGCTGGACTTCGTGGCGGACCTGCGGGCGTCCACCCCGACCGACGCGGCGAAGCGGGTGGTGCCGGACGTCGGCGAGGAGCTGGCCCGGGTGCGGCAGTTGCGGGACCGGGCGCGCCGCTACGTGCAGCACCGGGTGGACCGGGAGCTGGCGGGGCTGGCCTCGGTGCGCAGCCGTCCGGCGCTGGCCGCGCCGGCCCGGGCGGTGGAGGCGCGCGGCGAGGAGGTGGCGGCGCTGGCGGAGCGGGCCCGGCGGGTGCTGGGGCACCGCCTGGACCATGCGCAGACCGATCTCGGGCACGCGCTGGCCCGGGTGGTGGCGCTGTCGCCGCTGGCCACGCTGGAGCGCGGGTACGCGGTGCTGCAGCGGCCGGACGGCGCGGTGGTGACGGACCCGGGGCAGGTCGCGGACGGCGAGCGGCTGCACGCCCGGGTGGCCGGCGGCGCCTTCGACGTGCGGGTGGGGGAAATGCCTGACTGACTGTCAGGAATTCCCCGGCGGTTCGGAACCCGGCTCGCGGGAATCCCAACGAGCCCCCTCGGCTCCACCTCTTTCGCGGCATTCGCGGGTGATTCCCGCGAACTGCTTGCACCGCCTTGTACCGAGTCGTAGCGTGACGGCCCTTCCCTTTTTCCGGAGCCCTCCCGGAGGTTCGGCATGGACCCCTCCCCATCCGACAGACCGGTGGTGACGCCCGCGCTGATCGAGGCCGCGAAGTCCGGTGACCCCGATGCCTGGTCGGAGCTGTACCGCCGCTATCACGGCGCGGTGCTCGCGTTCCTGCTCCGCCGGACCGCCAATCGGCCACTGGCCGAGGATCTCGCCCAGGACACTTTTGTCAGGGCAATGGCGGGAATTCGAGGCTATCGGTGGACCGGCAAGGATCTCGGCGCGTGGATGTTCACCATCGCCCGCAATGTGCTGCTCGACCACGAGAAGCGCCGCTCGACCCGGCGGGAGTCCGCGGTGGCGGCGGTCGCCGACCGCGACTCGGGGGTGCGGGTCGAGGAGTCGGTGATAGCCGCCGCCGAGGCGGCCCGGGTCTGCGCGGCGCTGCAGGTGCTGAACGAGCGTCAGCGGGTGGTGGTGACCCTGAAGTACTGGGAGGACCTCAGCTCGCACGAGATCGCCGACCGGATCGGGCTGCGGGTCGGCGCGGTGAAGACCCTCACCTACCGGGCCCGGCTGAACCTTCGCCGTTCGCTGGCCGAGGACGTCCGGGCGGCCGCCCGGATCACGGTGGGCCCGCGGCGGCCGGGCGGCGCGCCGGCGGGCGGCCAGTCGGCGGGCGGTCAGTCGGCGAGCAGCCGCTGGCGGGACAGCGCGGTGGAGTGCTCGTGGAAGCCGAGGCTGCGGTAGAGCGCCTCGCCGCCCTCGGTGGCGTGCAGGTCGATCCGGGTGACCCGCTGTTCGTCGAACCAGGCCAGCAGCGCCGCGGTGCAGGCCCGGGCGTGGCCGCGGCCGCGGCGGGCCGGGTCGGTGCAGATGTTGAAGACGAAGCCGAACCGCCCGTCCGGGTGGCCGGGGGCGGGCAGCCGCTCCTCCAGGGTGCCGACCGCGCAGCTGGCCAGGGCGCCGGGGCGGTCCGGGTCGTCGACCACGAAGGCCTGCAACCGTCGCAGCGGCTCGGCGAGTTGACGGGTCAGCAGCCGCAGTGCGGTGTCCTGCCAGGGGCCGGGGCGGGCCTCGCCCTGCATCGACTCGAACATCAGGGTGCGCAGCCGGACCAGTTCCGCGGCGTCCTCCGGCCGGGCCGGGCGGGGCGTGTTCGGGGTGCTCATGTCCGGCAGCGTAGGCGGGGGCGCAAACGGTTTTGCCGGGCCACGAGGGGTTTTGTCGGCCGCAGCGCCTAACCTGGGCGGCATGGCAGAACAGCAGGGCGGCGGAGCGGCTCCGGAGCAGGCGCTCGGGTACGAGCAGGCGCGGGACGAGCTGCTGGAGGTGGTCCGGCGGCTGGAGAACGGCGGGACGTCGCTGGAGGAGTCGCTGGCGCTGTGGGAGCGCGGCGAGCAGCTGGCGAAGGTCTGCCAGCGCTGGCTGGACGGCGCCCGGGCCCGGCTGGACGCGGCGCTGGCGGCGGAGGAGTCCGCCGGGGAGTGACGCCCGGGGCGGTGTGAGACACGTCACGATCGCCCCGAGGAATTGTTTAACGTTCACCGAAGTTGGAAGGCACCGTGCGGCACTCCGCCCGCACCGAGAACCCCGCCCCCAGCTTGAGGTAGGACATCATGACCCTGGCACTCGACGCCGCCGCCCAGGACCTGCTGTTCCGCGAGGCCCGGACCGCCAACACCTTCACGGACGAGCCGGTCAGCGACGAGCAGGTCCAGGCGATCTACGACCTGGTGAAGTTCGGCCCGACCGCGTTCAACCAGCAGCCGCTGCGCGTGGTCCTGGTCCGCTCCACGGAGGCCCGCGAGCGCCTCGTGCAGCACCTGGCCGACGGCAACAAGGCGAAGACCCTGACCGCCCCGCTGGTGGCGATCCTGGCCGCGGACAACGAGTTCCACGAGGAACTGCCGGAGCAGCTGCCGCACTTCCCGCAGGCCAAGGACATGTTCTTCTCCGAGCGCCCGGTGCGCGAGGCCTCCGCCACCCTGAACGGCGCCCTGCAGGCCGCCTACTTCATCATCGGCGTGCGCGCGGCCGGCCTGGCCGCCGGCCCGATGACCGGCTACGACGCCCAGGGCCTGAACAAGGAGTTCTTCGGCGACGGCGAGCACTCGGTGCTGGCCGTGGTGAACATCGGCAAGCCGGGCGAGGAGGCGTGGTTCCCGCGCAGCCCGCGCCTGTCCTACGAGCAGGTCGTCACCACCGTCTGATCCGGTGCGTGCGACGCGAAGGGCCCCCGCCGCGGCGGCGGCCCTTCGTGCGTCTCCCGGCGCCGACGCTACTTCAGCGACTGGGCGAGCTGCGCGAGTTCCTCGTACGAGGCGGTGCCGGTGAGCACCGTGGTGGCGCTGCCGCTGGGGCGGGTGAGCGCCCGGTAGCGGTCGCCCTGGACGCGCTGCCACTCCTGGCCGGCGACGCTGGAGCTGCCGTCCGGCCTGCCGCCGGGGACGTTCTCCGCCACCACGGCGTCCGCGCTGCCGTCGCTCTGCTCGATCGCCGCGTACTGGCCGGTCGGGGTGTTGAAGCCGAGGTGCCAGACGTTGTGGCCCTGCTTGTCCTTGGCGTAGCTGACCGAAGTGGCCCGCCAGCCGTCCGGCAAGCCCTCCGGGCCGAGCAGCGGGTACGGGGCGGCGCGCTTCGCCGAGGCCAGCTCGACCCGGTACGAGACGGGGTGCACCCCGTCCTTGCTCTCGGCGCTCGGGATGCTGAAGTACCCGATCGCCACCACGACGCCGATCGCCGCCATGGACAGGACCATGTCCCGCACCGTCTGACGGCCCCTGTTGCTGCTGTTGCCTGCCACCCGCACATGGTAGGCGTCGCTTATGCCCGACCCGTGCACCGGCCGCCGCCCCCGGGGTCCTGTCGCGGTGCGCCGGGGAGTGCGCCACAGACGCCGGTCCCACGTGCGGATACGATCGCAGCACCCTCAACGCAGCGTTCCTGCCAGGCAGTGGCCGGGCGCTCACTGGCCGTCGCGTACAGAGAGGTCACGACGATGACCACGCAGTACCCGCATGCACTTCCCCGCGCTCTGGAGGTCGCCCCGGAGGCCCCCGACCGCAACCTCGCCCTCGAACTGGTCCGGGTCACCGAAGCCGCGGCGATGGCCGCCGGCCGCTGGGTCGGCCGCGGCGACAAGAACGGCGCCGACGGCGCGGCCGTCAAGGCCATGCGCACCCTCGTCTCGACCGTCTCGATGAACGGCGTCGTCGTCATCGGCGAGGGCGAGAAGGACGAGGCCCCGATGCTCTACAACGGCGAGCGGGTCGGCGACGGCACCGGCGCCGAGTGCGACGTCGCGGTCGACCCGGTCGACGGGACCACGCTGACCGCGAAGGGCATGAACAACGCCGTCGCGGTGCTGGCGGTCGCCGACCGCGGCACCATGTTCGACCCCAGCGCGGTCTTCTACATGGACAAGCTGGTCTGCGGCCCCGAGGCCGCCGACTACGTGGACATCACCGCCCCCGCCGCGGTCAACATCCGCCGGGTCGCCAAGGCCAAGGGCTCCGCCGTCGAGGACGTCACCGTGGTGGTGCTCGACCGGCCCCGCCACGACGACCTGGTCCGGGAGATCCGCGAGGCCGGCGCCCGGATCAAGTTCATCTCCGACGGCGACGTCGCCGGCGCCATCATGGCCGCCCGCGAGGGCACCGGCATCGACCTGCTGATGGGTGTCGGCGGCACCCCGGAGGGCATCATCGCGGCCTGCGCGATGAAGTGCATGGGCGGCGTCATCCAGGGCCGGCTGTGGCCCAAGGACGCGGCGGAGCGGCAGAAGGCGCTCGACGCCGGCCACGACCTGGACCGGGTGCTCAGCACGGACGACCTGGTCAGCGGCGAGAACGTGTTCTTCGTCGCCACCGGCATCACCGACGGCGAGTTGCTGCGCGGCGTCCACTACCGCCAGGAGACCGCGACCACCTCGTCGCTGGTCATGCGCTCGAAGAGCGGAACGATTCGGCAGATCGACTCCACCCACAAGCTGGCGAAGCTGCGGGCCTACAGCGCGATCGACTTCGACCGGGCGAACTGACGCTCCGCGAGCGGACGACGGCGGACGACAGGGGCGCCGGGGGACCTCCCCCGGCGCCCCTGTCGTCGTCCTGTCAGCCGGCTATCCGGGTGCTCAGCCTCCGCGCGTCGCGGATCTCCGCCTCGCGGCGGCGCCTCCTGGCGAGGACGACGCGGCGTTCGGCGGCGGTCAGGCCGCCCCAGACGCCGTACGGCTCGGGTTGGGCGAGGGCGTGCTCGCGGCACTCCAGCAGGACCGGACAGCGGGCGCACACCCGCTTGGCCTGCTCCTCGCGGGACAACCGGGCGGCCGTCGGCTCCTTGGAGGGCGCGAAGAACAGCCCGGCCTCGTCGCTGCGGCAGGCGGCGCCGGTGTGCCAGGGGCTGTCGTCCAGGTCGGGCGGCGCCGCCGGGCGGCGGGCGGCGGCTGGTGCGCTGGACTCGATCGGATGCAGCACGGTTACTCCTGACCAGGCTCACGGCTCGGGGATGGGTCGCCTCCTGCCCGACTGCCCCGTGCTCCCGCCGTGGCACCGTCGCCGACCCGCGGGGTCACAGCCGTACAGGAGTGATGTGCGATTGGAACTACCCCGCCACTCACCGATTCATGCACACCGCACGCATCCGGCTACAGCCTGCACTCGAGGCAACAACGAGTGCCGCGAAGCGAGTTGACGCTCCGTCGGAACACCGCTGGTCAGCCCGGCCGGTCAGCCCTCCAGCTGTCGGCGGACCCACTCGCGGAGCTTCTTGCCGCGGGCCGGCTTGGCCTCGACGCCGCCGAAGACCGCGGCGCCCTTGAGCCGCACCACCGGGGCGTACGGGTCGGCGGCGGTCTGCTCGCGGACCTCGAAGCCGCCGAAGATCCCGGTGCCGCTCCCGTGCAGGCTGACGTTCTCGGGGACCTTGATCTCCACGCCGCCGAAGACCGCGACCACCTCGATCACCACCTCGGGCGACTCGAACACCGCGTCGCTGAGGTCGATCTCCACGCCGCCGAAGACCGCGACGGCCTTCAGGTGGGACCCGACCCGCCAGCGGCCCTTGCGGGTGGCGCCGCCGAACACCGCGACCATGGTGGGCGCTTCGGCCCGGGCCGGGGGCAGCGGCGGCCGCGGGGCGGCGGCCGGGGCCTCCAGCGGGGGCTTGGTCAGGTCGTGCCGGACCGCGCCGGGGTGGTTCGGCAGGTCGCGGGTGAGCGGCTCCAACTCGCCGAAGGTGCGGGCGGTGTAGGCCGCCTCGATGCGTTCGGCGTGCTCGTCGACGGTGAGCCGGCCCTCGGCGTAGGCGTCGCGCAGCAGGTCGGCGACACGCTCGCGGTCGGCGTCCGAGGCCCGCAGCTCGGCGGCCGGGGCGGGGTGGTTCGGCTTCGGCGCGGGCTGCTGGCCCTGCGGGTGCTGCGCGGGAGAGTTGTCCACGTCACAAGCCTAGCGAGCACGCCCGCCGCCCGAACGATGGTTCGACGCAAAGCGCGTGACCCCCGTCACGCAGGCTTACCTGCCCGCCGGGGCCGCTCCCGCAGCGCCTACCCTGGACGGTGCCTCGTCGACGAAGCCGAAGAAAGAACTGAGGATCTTCCCCATGGCTCCAGAGTTCGCCTACAGCGACCTGCTCCCGCTCGGTGCGGACACCACGCCGTACCGCAAGCTCACCTCCGAGGGCGTCTCCACCTTCGAGGCCGGCGGACGCACCTTCCTGCAGGTCGAGCCGGAGGCGCTGCGGCTGCTCACCGCCGAGGCGATGCACGACATCTCGCACTACCTGCGCCCGGCCCACCTGGCCCAGCTGCGCCGCATCCTGGACGACCCGGAGTCCAGCCCGAACGACCGCTTCGTGGCGCTGGACCTGCTGAAGAACGTCAACATCTCGGCCGGCGGCATCCTGCCGATGTGCCAGGACACCGGCACCGCGATCGTGATGGGCAAGCGCGGGCAGAACGTGCTGACCCCGGGCGCCGACGAGTCCGCCATCGCGCGCGGCGTGTACGACGCGTACACCAAGCTGAACCTGCGCTACTCGCAGATGGCGCCGGTGACCATGTGGGACGAGAAGAACACCGGCAACAACCTGCCGGCCCAGATCGAGCTGTACGCCACCGACGGGGACGCCTACAAGTTCCTGTTCATGGCGAAGGGCGGCGGCTCGGCGAACAAGTCGTACCTGTACCAGGAGACCAAGGCGATCCTCAACGAGTCGTCGATGCTCTCCTTCCTGGAGCAGAAGATCCGCTCGCTGGGCACCGCGGCCTGCCCGCCGTACCACCTGGCGATCGTGGTCGGCGGCACCAGCGCGGAGTTCGCGCTGAAGACCGCCAAGTACGCCTCCGCGCACTACCTGGACAACCTGCCGACCGGCGGCGACGCGAGGACCGGGCACGGCTTCCGCGACCTGGAGCTGGAGCAGAAGGTCTTCGAGCTGACCCAGAAGATCGGCATCGGCGCCCAGTTCGGCGGCAAGTACTTCTGCCACGACGTCCGGGTGATCCGCCTGCCCCGGCACGGCGCCTCGCTGCCGGTCGCGATGGCGGTCTCCTGCTCGGCCGACCGCCAGGCGCTCGGCAAGATCACCGCCGAGGGCGTCTTCCTGGAGCAGCTGGAGACCGACCCGGCGAAGTACCTGCCGGAGACCACCGACGAGCACCTCGACGACGACGTGGTCCGGGTCGACCTGAACCGCCCGATGGCCGAGGTCCGCGCCGAGCTCTCCAAGTACCCGGTGAAGACCCGGCTCTCGCTCACCGGGACCCTGGTGGTGGCCCGCGACATCGCGCACGCCAAGATCAAGGAGCGCCTGGACGCGGGCGAGGGCATGCCGCAGTACATGAAGGACCACCCGGTGTACTACGCGGGCCCGGCCAAGACCCCCGAGGGCTTCGCCTCCGGCTCCTTCGGCCCGACCACGGCCGGCCGGATGGACTCCTACGTCGACCAGTTCCAGGCGGCCGGCGGCTCGATGGTGATGCTGGCCAAGGGCAACCGCTCCAAGCAGGTCACCAAGGCCTGCAACGAGCACGGCGGCTTCTACCTGGGCTCGATCGGCGGCCCGGCGGCCCGGCTCGCCCAGGACTGCATCAAGAAGGTCGAGGTGCTGGAGTACCCCGAGCTCGGCATGGAGGCGGTCTGGCGGATCGAGGTCGAGGACTTCCCGGCGTTCATCGTGGTGGACGACAAGGGCAACGACTTCTTCGCCGAGGTGACCGACGGCCCGCTGATCACCAACCTGCGGGTCCGCTCGGCGCAGTGACGCCCTGACGGCGAAAGCCCCGGCCCGCAAGCGGACCGGGGCTTTTCGGCCACCGGAGATCAGGGGCAGTTGGTGACGGTGCCGAGCGGCTCGAAGGTCTCGTCGGTCTTCTTGTCGCCGGTGACCGGGAGCTCCGTCTCGGGGGCGGCCGGCTGCTCGGCCAGCACCTCCAGGGCGTGCTCGATCGCGTTCGGGTCGGCCGGGGCGGCGGTGTGCTCGACCGGGGCCGGGGTCGCCTCGGCGGCCACGGGAACGGGCGTGGTGGTGTCGTCGGCCATGGGGTGGGCCGCCTTTCCATTCAAGGGCGTGGAACGCCCGGAAGGCTGTCCCCGGGCGCGCGGACAGTATCCTAGGCACCGCTAAATGTCTTATAAACGTCCCACCGCGCACCCGCTTGGTGGATGTTTGCGCGCTTCCTCATAAGCTGACGCCCCCACACGACCGGTGTCAGAGTGGGAAGCAGACGGTTCATCGGCCACAGGGGAGGACATGGAGCTACAAGGGACGCGCTCCGCCGACGCGCTGCGCTTCCAAGTGCTCGGCCCTGTCCAGGCGTGGCGTGGTGACGCACAGTTGGCTCTCGGCTCGCCCCAGCAACAGGCGGTACTGGTCGCCCTGTTGCTCAGCGAGGGCCGTCCGGTGACCACCGACGACCTGGTGGACGGCATCTGGGGCGAACGGACGCCGCCGCAGGCGGTCGCCGCACTGCGCACCTACATCTCCCGGCTCCGGTCCGTCCTGGAGCCGAACCGGGCCAGCCGCCGGCCCTCCGAGGTCCTGGTCTCGGTCAGCGACGGCTACGCCCTGCGGATCCCGGCCGACGCCCTGGACCTCGCGGTCTTCGAACAGCAGGTCGCCGACGCGGCGAACGCCCGCACCGAGGGGGACTTCCGGGCCGCCCACGACGGGCTGGTGTCCGCGCTGGCCCGCTGGAGCGGCCGTCCGCTGCCCGGGGTGCCCGGGCCGTACGCGGAGGCCCAGCGCGGCCGGCTGACGGAGCGCCAGCTCGCGGTCGCCGAGGAGCGCTGCGCCATGGCGCTGGAGATCGGCCTGCACGCCGAGGTGGTCGCCGAGCTCAACTCGCTCTCGGCCGCCTACCCGCTGCGCGAAGGGCTGCGCGAGCTGCTGATGCTGGCGCTGTACCGCAGCGGCCGGCAGGCCGAGTCGCTGGGCGTCTACGCGGACACCCGCAAGCTGCTGATCGAGGAGCTCGGCGTGGAGCCGGGCAGCGGGCTGGCGGCGATGCACGCCCGCATCCTGGCCGGCGACCCCGAGCTGATGGCCGCCCTGGCGACCCCGGCGAAGGCCGTCGCCGAGGACGCCACCCCGTTCCTTCCGCCCGCCCAACTCCCGGCCGACGTCTCGGACTTCAGCGGACGCTCGAAGGTGGTCAGCGAGCTGCGCGACGTGCTGAGGGCGGGATCCGGCCAAGCCGTCGTGGTGACCTCGCTGGCCGGAATCGGCGGGGTCGGCAAGACCACCCTGGCGGTGCACGTGGCGCACAGCCTGCGGCCGGACTTCCCGGACGGCCAGCTCTACGTCGACCTGCGCGGCGCCGGCGCCTCGCCGGCCGACCCGGCGGTCGTGCTCGGCGACTTCCTGCACGCCCTGGGCACCTCCGACGCCCCGGACTCGCTGGAGCAGCGCGCGGCGCTGTACCGCTCGCTGCTCGCCGACAAGCGGATGCTGATCCTGCTCGACAACGCCCGGGACGCCCAGCAGTTGACGCCGCTGATCCCCGGAGTGTCGGGCAACGCCGTGATGGTCACCAGCCGCTCCCGGCTGGCCGAGATCCCCGGCGCGCACCTGGTGGACATCGAGGAGCTGACGCCCGAGGAGGCGCTGGCGCTGTTCTCGGCGATCGTCGGGGTCGAGCGGGTGGCGGCCGAACCGGAGGCGGCACTTGCGGTGGTGACCTCGTGCGGGTTCCTGCCGCTGGCGGTGCGCATCGCCGCGGCGCGGCTGGCCAGCCGGCCGCGCTGGAGCGTGTCGGACCTCGCCCGGCGGTTAGCGGACCAGCGCAACCGGCTCCAGGAGCTCCAGCTCGGCAACCTCGCCGTGGAGACCACCCTGGGACTCGGTTACGCGCAGCTGCGGCCGCAGGAGGCCCGGGCGTTCCGGCTGCTGTCGGTGGTGGACTCCCCCGACCTGCCGCTGACCGCCGTCGCCGCCCTGCTCGGCACCGCCGAACAGGAGGCCGAGGACCTCGCCGAGGCCCTGGTCGAGGCGAACATGCTGGAGTGCTTCACCCCTGGCCGCTACCGCTACCACGACCTGCTGCGGCTGTACGCCCAGCGGCAGAACGCCAAGCTCGGCGACGTCGGCGAGCAGCAGGCCGCCCTGCTGCGGCTGCTCGACGTGCTGCTGGCCACCATGCAGAACGCCGCCCAGGTGATCGAGCCCGACGACATGCTGACCGAGACGCTGCACCGCACCCGCTCGGCCGGGGTGTCCTTCCCGGACAGCGACGGCGCGCGCGGCTGGCTCCGCTCGGAGAACGCGGTGCTGCTGAGCAGCGTCGAGGCCGCCGCGGGCGCGCCGCTGGACGTGCTGCGCCCGGCGGTGGACCTGGTCCTGCTGCTGTCCGCGCTGGTCGAGGACCCGACCCTGGCGCCGCGGATCCACCGGATGGTGCGGGCGGCCGCGGTCAACGCCACCGCCCAGCAGGACACCGCCACCCTCGCCCGGGTGCACCACGCGCTGGGCCAGATCCACCGGGTGGAGGGCGACCTGGCGGGCGCCGAGGCGGCGCTGCGCGAGAGCCTCGCCCTGCAGCCGGCCGAGCAGCCCACCCTGCTGTGCATCTCGACCGCGAACGCCCTGGCGATCGTCCTGATCATGGCCGGCCGGCCGGCCGAGGCGCTGCCGTTCTACCAGCAGGCGCACGCGATGAGCCGCAGCGTCGGCGCGACGATCAGCGAGGCCCGGCTGCTCGCCAACATGGCGCGCGCGTACGTCGGCCTGGACCGGCACGAGGAGGCGGTCGGTGCCGCCCGCGAGGCGGTGACGGCGGCCCGGGCGTCCGGCAACGCGCCGTGCCTGGCGGACACGCTCTACCAGTTGGGCGTGGTGCTGCGCTCGACCGGGTCACCGGGCGAGGCGGCGGTCCACCTGCGGGAGGCGCACCAGCTGTACCGGGCGCAGCAGCATCCGATCTGGGAGGGCTACTCGCTGGCGCGGCTGGCGGCGTGCCTGCTGGCGGACGGTCAGTTCGCGCAGGCGGCCGAGGCGGCCGAGGAGTCCCTGTCGATCGCCCAGGAGATCGAGGCCGCGTACTGCCAGGGCATGGCCAACGCGGCGCTGGGCGAGGCGCTCCTGAAGTCGGGGCAGCCCGCGCGCGGGCTGGCGTGTCTTCAGGAGGCGCTTGCGGTGTTCACGCGGCTCGGTGTGCCCGAGGCCCTCCCCGTACAGGGCCTCATCGAGCAGCACACCGAGCCCTCCCTTCCCCCTGCGCCTTAGCACCCGTTCCCCCCCAGGTCCCCCCCGAGCCGGGTGCCGTTCCCCCGGGAGCGTCAGCGTCCCCGCAGCCCCCCGGCTGCGGGAACGCTTTGACGCTTCCCCGGCGCTGAGAAGACTGTGACAGGCGGCGATTGACGTTCGATAAACGCAGGCGCGGGGACCGTTGATCCGACGAGACGGCTGGTCAGGGGGGATGGCGGGGCCGCGCCATGCGGCGTGCGGGAGGGTGGCGCGCTACCCGGCGGGCACCGGTGTGCTTCGCCTGGCGGGCGATATTCGCCCAACCGACCACGGGTTGACCGGAAACGGACTCCACCGTGCGGTGATCGCGTTTATCCTCGAAGGCCAGGGTCGGGAGCGGAGAACGGGCCACGACGGGTAGGGCAGGACAGCGCGCGGGAGAGGTGCCTAGGTCATCGTGACGGACGAACAGACTTCAGACCCCGCCGCCGCCGACCCGGCGTCCGCGGCGGCGGTGCGGCGGGCGGCACGCGGTCGCCAGGCCGCCGCGTTCGATGCCATCGGCCCTCGCTACCAAGAGGTGTTTCCGGCCAGGTCGGGCCAACTGGAGTGCGGTGACTGGCTGCTGGCCGAGCTGCCGGCCGGTGCCCGGGTGCTGGACGTCGGCTGCGGGGCGGGCGAACCGACCGCCCGGCAGCTCGCCGAGGGCGGGCTGCGGGTGACCGGCGTCGACCTCTCCGAGGGCATGCTGGCGCAGGCCCGGGCGGCCGCGCCGACCGCGGACTTCCACCGGCTGGACATCGTCGACCTGGCTACCGAACGCGCCGGATCCGCTTGGGGCGTACCGGAGTTGGGTCCGTCCGGGGCGGGAACACTGGACGCCGCCGCGGCGTTCTTCTCCTTGCTGATGCTGCCCCGCGCGGAGATCGCCGAGGTGCTCGGCGGGGTACGCGAACTGCTGCGCCCGGGCGGCCTGTTGGCCGTCGGCATGGTGGAGGCGGACCTGGACGACGCGCCGCTGCCGTTCCTGGACCAGGAGGTCCGGGTGACCGGCTACCTGCGCGAGGAGCTGGCCGGGCTGCTGGAGCACCGCGGGTTCGCGGTGGAACGGGTGGACGGCCGGTCGTACGCCCCGGCGGGCAGTGCGGTGCCGCCGGAGACCCAGCTGTTCCTGCGCTGTCGCCGCACCGGCTGACCGGCCGTCACCAGCCCTCCTAGCCTTCGTCTGCAGATCGGGCAGCCCGTGCGCGACCACTTGGAGTCCCTGGCGGGGCAGCCGCCCGCCGTCCCCGTCCAGCGGCACCCGCCGCCCGGGCGGGCGACCCCGCGTGCCGACGGACCGCCGCAGCTGGCGGAGCGGCTGGCGTACCTGGACGCCGCGGCGCGGCAGATCAACGACTCGCTGGACTTACGCGCCACCCTGCGCGACCTCGGCCGGGTGCTGGTGCCCACGCTGGCGGACGCCCTGGCGGTGTTCGTCCGCGACCCGCTGCCGGACGTCGAACGCGACCCGGGACGGCCCGCGGCCCTGCGGGTGCTGCACACCCGGGGCACCCGGCTGGGCCGGGGCTCCGGGGCGCGCCCGGTGCTTCCCGGCGGGGCGCTGGAGCAGGCCCTGGAGCGGCGGGTCGCGGCCGGGCCGGTGGTGCTGGACGCCGCCGCGGCGACGGCCCGGCACGGTCTGCTCGCCGAACTGCTGGGCACCAGGACGCTGGGCCGACTGGCGGCGGGCACGGCGCTGCTGGCGCTGCCGCTGCACGGGCGTCAGGCGGTGCTGGGGATGCTGCTGCTGATCCGCCGTCCGGTGGCCGGCCGCCCGGCCGCCTTCGACCCGGCGGACACCGCGACCGCCGCCCACCTGGCCACCCACGCCGGTCTGGCCGCCGACACCGCGCTGCGCTACACCCGCGAGTGGGAGATCGCCGACGAGCTGCAGCGCTCGATGCTGCCCGCGCACCTGCCGCAGCCGCACGGGGTGCGCCTGGCCCACCGCTACCTGCCGGGCGAGCGCGGCGCGCAGGTCGGCGGCGACTGGTACGACTCGATCCCGCTGCCGGGCAACCGGGTGGCGCTGATCGTCGGCGACGTGATGGGCCACTCGCTGACCTCGGCCGCCGTGATGGGCCAGCTGCGCACCAGCGCGCAGACCCTGGCCGGCCTCGACCTGCCGCCGCACGAGGTGCTGTACCACCTCGACGAGCAGGCCCAACGCCTGGGCCGCGAGCACCACTTGGCGACCTGTGTGTACGCGGTGTACGACCCGATCACCAACCGGGTGGTGATCGCCAACGCCGGGCACGTCCCGCCGGTGCTGGTCGGCCCGGACGGCGAGAGCCGGCTGCTGGAGCTGCCGCCCGGCGCGCCGATCGGCGTCGGCGGGGTGGACTTCTCCTCGGTGGAGCTGCCCGCGCCGCCCGGCTCGGCGATGCTGCTGTTCACCGACGGCCTGGTGGAGACCCGCCGTCGCCCGCTCGGCACCGGCCTGGACCTGCTGCGCGACCGCCTCGCCGGCGCGCACCGGCTGACCCCCGACCAGCTCTGCCAGGAGGCGCTGCGGATCCTGCCGGCCGGCGACCGGGCCGACGACATCGCGCTGCTGGCCGCCGCCTTCGACGGCATCCCGGCCGAGGACGTCGCCTACTGGTACCTCCAGCCCCGGCACGAGACCCCCGGCCGGGCGCGCCGCCTGGCCGGCCACGCGCTGCGCCGCTGGGGCCTGGAACACCTGTCCGAGAGCTGCGAGTTGATGGTCTCCGAACTGGTCACCAACGCGATCCAGCACGCCACCCGCCCGGTCACCCTGCGGCTGGTGCGCACCACCGTGCTGCGCTGCGAGGTCGGCGACGACTCGGCAGCGCTGCCCCGCACCCGCCGGGCCGGCCCGGAGGAGGAGCGCGGGCGCGGCCTGCAGATAGTGGCCAGGTGCGCGGACCGCTGGGGCGCGACCCGGCTGGGCGCGGGCAAGGTGGTCTGGTTCGAGCAGCGGATCTGACGTCGGGTCAGGCCTTGAACCTCTCGCCGTTCGCGATGAGTTCGTCGAGCGCGGCGAGCACCGGCTCGCCGAGCACCACGGCGGCCAGCGGGGGGATCCGGCGCAGCCCCAGCACGGTGCGCAGCACGTCGGCGTGGTGGAGTTCGCGCAGCGCCGCCGCGTACTCGGCGGCCTCGGCCGGCTCGGCGCCGCGCCAGGTCAGCAGCAGCGCCTTGACCACGGCGAACATCATCCGCCGGCCGCGGACCAGTTCGGGCCGCTCGTTGAGGCCGAACACCTCGATGGTGGCCTCGCCCTTGGCGGTCAGCGGGTCGTACTCGCCGGATTCCAGGTAGAGCCGCAGGTGGTCGGCGGGGTCCTCGCGGCAGGGGTCGACCAGCAGGTGGTCGCCGGTGGCCGGGTCGCGCGGGAAGCGGTCGCGCTTGCGGTTGCTGTTGCAGTGCGCGCAGGCCAGCAGGTGGTTCTGCCAGTCGAAGGTGCGCAGCGGCGCCTGGGCGATCGGCTCGAAGTGGTCGATGTCGGTGCCCAGGTTGTCCCCGCAGTACATGCACCGTTCCAGGCCGGGCGCCATCTGCCGCAGCAGCAGCCGGAGTTGGGCCTTGGGGCGGACGGCCTTGCGCCAGGCGGCGCGGCCGGAGGCGGTGTTCGGCCCGGCGGCGCGTATCCCGGCGGTGGCGCGGTCGAGTTCGGCGGCCAGCCTCGGCTGCAGCGGCGGCCGCTGGAGCGGGATCACCGGTCCCGGCCGAGCAGCCGCGCGGTGACCTCGTCGACCCGGGCGGTCAGCGAGCTGTTCAGCTTGGCGCCGAGCTCCCGGTACGCGGCCACCTCCGCGTCGGTGGCCTGTCCCGCGTACATCTTGCGCTCCAGCCGCACCAGCAGCCGCCGTTCGGCCTCGGCGGCCGGAGAGTAGGCGCTGGGCAGCCCGAACAGCTCGGACAGCGCGGTGTCGTCCCCGCTGCCGTACAGCACCCGCTGGTGCAGTTCCTCGTCGAGGCGGTACGGCGCCCGGTCCTCCGCCGGGTCGGGCAGGTGCACCAGCGCGCCCGGGTCGGCGGCCTGGCAGACGTACGGGCTGTGGGTGGCCACCACGAACTGGGCCTGCGGGAAGTGCTCGGTCAGCCACGGCCCGATCCGCTGCTGCCACGCCGGGTGCAGCTGCCGGTCCACGTCGTCGAGCAGTACCGGGCCGGGGCGGTGGTCCGCGGCGACGGCGCTGACCAGCCGGGCGAGCGCGGCGATGCCGTCGCCGAGCTCGTCCAGCGGGACCTCCAGGCCGCCGCGGGCCACGTACTGCCGCTCCGGGTCGGTGACCCGCCAGCCGTTGGGCAGCACCTCGCCGTCCAGCAGCTCCGCGGCGAGCCGCACCTGCGGGCCGTCGCCGCGGCCGACGTACCGGGCCCGGGCCCGGGCGGGCGGGTCGCCGATCCGCCAGCGCGGGGCCGGTTCCGCCTCCACCCACGCCTCCCGGTAGCCGTCCGCGAGCCAGCGCTCCTCCGGGCCCGCCTCCACCGCGCCGAGCGCCATCCCCACGGCCCGCAGCAGGGTGCTCTTCCCGCTCCCGTTCGGCCCCGCCAGCACCGTCCAGCCGGGCCCGTCGGGGATCGCCAGATCCACCTCGCGCGGCCCGCCGAAGCACTTCATTCCGGACACCCTGATCCGCGACACGTACACGTCCCACCCCCTCCTCCGAGCTGCCGAGACGGTTATGCCCCGCCCCGCCGGAGCGTCATGCATCCGGCCAGGTGGCGATCCGGCGAACCGTCACCCAACCGGCCCACCCGGAACCACGTCGGCCGGCCCCGCTCCGCGCGCCGACGGTCCGTCAGGCGGCGCGCGCCACCGGCCCGGCGCCCACTCCGCCCGATACCCGGGAACCCGCTCCGCGCCGGCGGGAGACGACCCGTCATGTCCTCCCTGCCGAACGGCCGTCGCGCAGCGACTCCCGTCAGGCGGTGATCCGGACCGGGAGTCCCGCCAGGGCCTGGCGCAGGGCGGTGGCGAAGCGGTCGTACTCGGGGGTGCGGGCGGAGCCCGGGCGGTGGGCGAGGCCGATGCGGCGGCCGGGGGTGGGGTGGGCGAAGCGGACCGCGGCGAGGCGGTCGGTGCGCCCGGCCTCGACGTCGAGCGCGGTGGCGGGCAGCAGGGTGACGCCGAGGCCGCCCGCGACCAGCTGGACCAGGGTGGACAGGCCCGCCGCGCGGGTGGTGCCGCCGGCCGTCTCGGCGCCCGCCTCCCGGCAGATGTCGAGCGCCTGGTCGCGCAGGCAGTGGCCCTCCTCCAGCAGCAGCACGTCCAGGTCGAGCAGCACGTCCCGGGGCACGTCGATCCGCCCGGCGAGCTCGTGCTCGGGCGGCACCACCAGGACGAAGTCCTCGTCGAACAGCGGGAGTTCGCGCACCGGCGCGGCCCCGCCCGCGGGCAGGGCGAGCAGCAGCAGGTCCAGCCGTCCGACGGCCAGCCCCTCCAGCAGCGACGGGGTGCGCTCCTCGTGGACGTGCAGTTCCAGCTCCGGGTAGGAGTCGCGGACCAGCCGCAGCACGGCCGGCAGCAGGTAGGGCGCGACGGTGGGGATCACGCCGAGGTGCAGCGGGCCGGTGAACGGGCGGCGGGCGGCCTCCACCTCCTCGGTCAGCGCGTGCAGCGAGGCCAGCACCCGGCGTGAGTGCGCGGCGACCCGCTCCCCGAGCGGGGTGATCACCACCCGCCGGGTGGTGCGCTCCACCAGCTGCGCGCCGAGCGTCTCCTCCAGCGCGGCCACCGCCCCGGACAGCGCGGGCTGGCTGGTGCCGATCGCGGCGGCGGCCTCCCGGAAGTGCCGGTGCTCGGCGACCGCGGCGAACGCCCGCAGCTGGGCGACGGTGGGGGTGCGGGGGGTGGTGCTCTTCACGGGTCGCTCTCTGCCGGCCGGACGGGTGCTCCTCCCAGTCTGCCGCACTGATCGGACTTGCCTATCAGGTCGCACGCCGGAGCCGATTTCACTGATCAGTGCGCCTGTGCCAGGGTGGGTGTGTCCGCAATCCGGACAACCCTCATCTCAGACCCTGGAGAAGCGAACGTGCTGACCATCGGTGACAAGTTCCCCGAGTTCGAGCTGAACGCCTGCGTGGACCTCGACGCCGCGACCGCGTTCGCCGAGATCAACCACAAGTCCTACGAGGGCAAGTGGAAGGTCGTCTTCTTCTGGCCGATGGACTTCACCTTCGTCTGCCCGACCGAGATCGCCGCCTTCGGCAAGCTGAACGACGAGTTCGCCGACCGCGACGCCCAGATCCTCGGCGTCTCCGGCGACTCCGAGTACGTCCACCACGCCTGGCGCAAGGACCACAAGGACCTGCGCGACCTGCCGTTCCCGATGCTCGCCGACGTCAAGCACGAGCTGATGCGGGACTGCGGCGTCGAGGGCGCGGACGGCACCGCCCAGCGCGCCGTCTTCATCGTGGACCCGAACAACGAGATCCAGTTCGTCATGGTGACCGCCGGCTCGGTCGGCCGTAACCCCAAGGAGGTCCTGCGGGTGCTCGACGCCCTGCAGACCGACGAGCTGTGCCCGTGCAACTGGACCAAGGGCGAGGACACCCTCGACGCGCAGGCCCTGCTGGCCGGCTGACCCGATGGCCCTCGACGAACTCAAGGCCGCGCTGCCGGACTACGCCAAGGACCTCAAGCTCAACCTCGGCTCGGTGATCGGCAACTCCGACCTCCCCGAGCAGCAGCTCTGGGGCACCGTGCTGGCCTGCGCGATGGCCACCCGCTCGCCGATCGTCCTGCGCGAGCTGGAGCCCGAGGCCCGGTCGTACCTGAAGCCCGAGGCCTACGAGGCCGCGAAGGGCGCGGCCGCGATCATGGCGATGAACAACGTCTACTACCGGACGCTGCACCTGCTCTCCGACAAGGAGTACGGGACGATGCGGGCCGGTCTGCGGATGAACATCATCGGCAACCCGGGCGTCGACAAGGTCGACTTCGAGCTGTGGTGCTTCGCGGTCTCCGCGATCAACGGCTGCGGCCAGTGCCTGGACTCCCACGAGGGCGTCCTGCGCAAGGCCGGCGTCGACCGCGAGGTCATCCAGGCGTCGGTGAAGATCGCCGCCACCGTCCAGGCCGTCGCCGCGGTGCTGGACGCCGAGGCCCAGCTGGCCTGACGTACCGAAAGGTCCGCCCCGGGGAGAACTCGTCCCCGCGGGCGGACCTTTCGCGTGTTCAGGCGGACTGGTGGTGGCGGGCCTCCTCGATGGCCTCGAAGACCTCCTGGCCCGCGGCGTTGCGGCGGCGCAGGTGGCCGACCACGGTGTTGGTGACGGCGATCAGCGGGACGGCGACGATCGCGCCGGCGATGCCGCCGATGATCGACCCGGCGGCGACGCCGAGCACCACGCCGAGCGGGTGGACCCGCACCGCGCGGCCGAGGATGAGCGGCTGCAGCACGTGGCCCTCGATCTGCTGGACGGCGACCAGGACGACCAGCACCATCAGCGCGGTGAACGGCCCGACGGTGACCAGCGCGATCAGGACCGCGATCGCGCCGGTGACCAGCGCGCCGACCAGCGGGACGAACGCCCCCAGGAAGATGATCACCGCGAGCGGCATGGCCAGCGGCACGCCGAGCAGTTCGATGCCGATGCCGATGCACAGCGCGTCGATGAAGGCGACGGCGACGGTGCCGCGGACGTAGGCGGTCAGGGTCGCCCAGGCCTTGGGTCCGGCGCCGGCCATCGCGTAGCGGGAGTGCCGGGGCAGGCCGCGCAGCACCCAGGACCAGACCCGGGCGCCGTCGTAGAGCAGGAAGAAGGTGGTGAAGGCGGTGAGCACCACCCCGGTGAGCAGTTCGACGGCGATGGTGACGCCGGTGAAGCCGGCCGAGGTGAGCTGCTCGGAGTTGCTGCCGATGGCGGCGGTGATCTGGTTGGTGAAGTTGTCGATCTGATCCTGGGTCAGGTGGAACGGCCCGGTGACCAGCCAGTCGCGCAGCTGCCGGACACCCGCCTGCACCTTGCCGGTGACCGAGTCGAGGTTGCTGGAGACCTGCCAGACCACGAACCAGCCGACCAGTCCGATCCCGGCCACGCCGGAGAGGAAGGTGCCGGCGGCGGCCAGCGAGCGCGGCACGCGGTGGCGGCGCAGCCAGGAGACGGTGGGTTCGAGCAGCGCGGAGATCAGCAGCGCGGCGACCACCGCGAAGGCGACCAGGCGCAGGGTGTCGATGACCCGGAAGAGCACGTAGAGCGCGAAACCGAGCAGCAGCAGCCGCCAGGTGGACTCGGCGGCGACCCGCAGTACCCAGGGCACCGCCTCGACCGGGTTGGCGGGGCGGCCGAGCGGGGCGGCGCCGGCCGGGTGGTCGCCGGGCGGCGGGGTGCGCGGCGAGGGGACGGTGTCGCTGTCGGCCCGCACGGCCGCTCCTTCGTGCTGCTCGGCGGCGGTGGGGGCCGCCGGTCGGCCGGTGTGTTCGGCGAGTTGACGGGCCGTCTGCTCGGCGGTGCGCCGGGCGGCGCGTTCGGCGGCGAGCTCCACGGCCTGCTCGGTGGCCAGGACGTGCGCCTCGGCGCTGATCGCCGCGCGGCGGCGGCGTTCGGCGGCGGCGAACAGGCCGGCCGCCAGGGCGCCGACCTTGGCCAGTCCGCGCCAGCGGGGTGTGCCCCGCGAGTCCTCCGTCACTGCCCCGCTCCCCCGTCGTGCTTCCCGTGCGGCCGCGGTCGGCGGCCGTCGGTACGACGCTACCTGCCGGGTGCGGGGGTGGTGGCGGGGGCCCGGAACTACGTTCGCGGACAATCCGTGCGAATCGGGGGGAAGCGGTGGGTTTCGCCCGGTTCGGGAGCGGGAAGGGGCCGAATGCAGACCGGACCTTCTGTCCGCGGACCGGCCGGGAGCGGAGGAACCAGGACCCACTCCGCTTCCCCGCGTCCGCACCGGACCGCGCCGCCCGCGAGCGCACTGGTCAGCGCCGCCCGGGCGGAGCGGCCCGCACCGTGGCCGCTGTCTCGCGGCAGCACGAAGGGCCCCGTCCTCCGCGTGGAGGACGGGGCCCTTCGGCATGGCTGCCGCGGCGCGACCCGCGGCCTAGTACCAGCTGTGGGCCTGCCAGAACGACCAGGCACCGCAGGGGCTGCCGTAGCGGCTGTTCATGTAGCTGAGGCCCCACTTGATCTGGGTGGCGGGGTTGGTGCGCCAGTCCGCGCCGGCCGAGGCCATCTTGGAACCCGGCAGCGCCTGGACCAGGCCGTAGGCGCCGGAGGAGGCGTTGGTGGCGGTGTAGTCCCAGCCGCTCTCGCGCTTGACGATCTGGCTGAAGCACTGGAACTGGTTGGCGTCGCCGATGATCTGCAGCGCCATGTCCTGGACCGAACCCGGGCTGACCGTGGCGAGCACGCTGCGGGCGGCGGAGCGGTTGGCCTCTTCCTTCTGCCGCTTGTCCGCCTCGGCCTTGGCCGCCTTGTCCGCGTCGGCCTTCGCCTGGGCGTCGGCCGCGGCCTTCTGCCGGGCAGCCTCCTCCGCAGCCTTCTTGTTGGCCGCGTCGGCGGAGATCTGCTGGGCGTTCGCCTGGCGGCTGATGCCGTCGCTGACGTTCTGGGCCTGGGCACCCGTGGGCGCGTCGGCGAGCAGGGTGGCGCTCGCGACGTCGACCGTCTGCACGGTCTTGCCCTCGCTGCCCGAGGCCGCACCCACGACTGCACCGACGGCGGTCACCGCGGTGGCGGAGGCGACAGCGACTCCCCGGACCGAGATCCGAGTCACATGGTTTCCTTCCAGCGTCGCCCGGCCATGACCGTTCGGGCGCAATCTGCCCCTGGCACTGGCCTCCGTCCTGCTCGGTCACGGGAGGCGCGGGCTCGTCCGTCTCCCCGGGGCGGGCCCGGAGGGGCGGTCTCGTCGAGCGGCGTACGGCCTTTCGGTGTTCAGTTTTCCGCCCGCCGACCGAAGTTGCCGGGCGTGAATGCCGTACGCGGGGCCTGACAGAACCCTCACCATGCCGCACGCGAGTGTGTCTACGCAATTCCCTTGGCCGTGGCAGATCTCACAGACCTGCCCGACCTGGCCGTTTGGTGGACGAACCGTCGATGGGATGTCAGTTCGACTGACAGCAAAGGGGCCTGACGCCGCACGTCAGGCCCCTTTGCCCCGGTGTGTCCGGTTATGCCTAGGGCTGGATGTCCTCGAGCATCTCGGTCACCAGTGCGGCGATCGGCGAACGCTCCGACCGCGTCAGGGTGATGTGCGCGAACAGCGGATGCCCCTTCAGCTTCTCCACCACCGCGACCACGCCGTCGTACCGGCCGACCCGCAGGTTGTCCCGCTGGGCGACGTCGTGGGTCAGCACCACCCGCGAGTTCTGGCCGATCCGGGAGAGCACGGTGAGCAGCACGTTGCGCTCCAGCGACTGCGCCTCGTCCACGATCACGAAGGCGTCGTGCAGCGAGCGCCCGCGGATGTGGGTGAGCGGCAGGACCTCCAGCATGCCCCGGGAGATGACCTCCTCGATCACGTCCTGGGTGGTCACCGCGGAGAGCGTGTCGAAGACCGCCTGCGCCCACGGGCCCATCTTCTCGGCCTCGGAGCCGGGCAGGTAGCCGAGCTCCTGGCCGCCCACCGCGTACAGCGGACGGAAGACCATCACCTTGCGGTGCTGGCGGCGCTCCAGGACGGCCTCCAGGCCCGCGCACAGGGCGAGCGCCGACTTGCCGGTGCCGGCCCGGCCGCCCATCGAGATGATCCCCACCTCGGGGTCGAGCAACAGGTCGAGGGCGACCCGCTGTTCGGCGCTGCGCCCGCGGAGCCCGAACGCCTCGCGGTCGCCGCGCACCAGCCGGACCCGGCCGTCGGAGGTGACCCGGCCGAGCGCGCGGCCGCGCTCGGAGTGCAGCACCAGGCCGGTGTGGACCGGGAGTTGCTCGGCGCCCTCGATGTCGAGGGCGGAGTCGTGGGCGGCCCCGAAGAGCGCGTCGACCCGGTCGGCGGGCACGTGCAGCTCGGTCATCCCGGTCCAGCCGGAGGTGATCGCCAGCTCGGCCCGGTACTCCTCGGCCAGCAGGCCCACCGAACTCGCCTTGATCCGCAGCGGCAGGTCCTTGGAGACGACGGTGACGTCGTAGCCCTCCGCCTGCAGGTTGCGGGCGACCGCGAGGATCCTGGTGTCCGCCTCGCCGCCGCCGGCCCGGTAGCCGGCCGGGAGGATCGAGGTGTCGGAGTGGTTCAGCTCGACCCGGATGGTGCCCCCCAGCTCGCCGACCGGGATCGGCTCGTCCAGGCGCCCGAAGCGGACCCGGAAGTCGTCCAGCAGGCGCAGCGCCTGGCGGGCGAAGTAGCCGAGTTCCGGGTGGTGTCGCTTGGCCTCCAGCTCGGTCACGACGACCACCGGGAGGACCACCTCGTGTTCCTCGAAACGGCTCATCGCGAGAGGGTCGGCCAGGAGAACGCTGGTGTCGAGGACGTACGTGCGCCGGTCAGGTGTCCGGCGGCTCTTGGAACTGACCACTAGCCCTCCTGAGCGGGTGACCCGACGTCACCCGCGGCCCACCGGTCCCCGCGACCCCGGTGGTCGGGGTACCGGTCTGGTTCGAGTATTCCCAGGCGAGCGGTGGTGCATTCGCGCCGGAGCGAACCTCGGGATCACAACTGGTGAACGTTTTCCCACCAGTCCCACGGGTATGGGGGCCTGACCGGAGGTCAGTGCGTCACAGGCCCATGCGGCGGTTGCGCAGCTGGAAGTCGCGCAGCGCCCGCAGGAAGTCGACCTTGCGGAAGGCCGGCCAGTAGGCCTCGCAGAAGTAGAACTCGCTGTGCGCGGACTGCCAGAGCAGGAAGCCGGACAGCCGCTGCTCGCCGGAGGTGCGGATCACCAGGTCGGGGTCGGGCTGGCCCTTGGTGTAGAGGTGCTCGGCGATGTGCTCGACGTCGAGGATCTCGGCCAGCTCCTCGATCGAGGTGCCGCGGCCGGCGTGCTCCTGCAGCAGCGAGCGGACGGCGTCGGCGATCTCCCGCCGGCCGCCGTAGCCGATCGCCACGTTCACGGTGACGCCGTCGATGTGCGCGGTGGTCTGGGCGGCCTGCTTGAGCACCTCGGCGGTGTGGCCGGGCAGCAGGTCGAGCGCGCCGACCGGGTTGACCTTCCAGCGGCCGGCGTCGACCAGGCCCTGCACCGCGTCCTCGATGATGCCGAGCAGCGGCACCAGCTCCTCGGCGGGCCGGGAGAGGTTGTCGGTGGAGAGCATCCACAGCGTGACCACCCGGACGCCGGTCTCCTCGCACCAGCCGAGGAACTCGCTGATCTTGTCGGCGCCGCGCTGGTGGCCGTAGGCGGTGGTGTTGCCGGCCGCCTTGGCCCAGCGGCGGTTGCCGTCCAGGATCACCCCGATGTGGTGCGGGGTGTTGGCCAGGTGCACCTCGACCCGGCGCCCGTACAGCCGGTAGGCGTTGTCCAGCAGGGAGCGCAGCCCCGGCGTGCGCTCCACCACATCGCGCAGACCCATGTTGTACGGCCCCTCCGTGCTGTTTGCTCCGGGTGCGAAATCCCAGCGCAGCCTACTCCGCTCGGCTTTACGCCCCGCAAAACCGCAGGTACCGGTCTTGTCACAGTGCGCGCACGGCGACGGATACGGAACGGTCTCCGATTCCTTAAACGCTCCCTAAACCGGATTCCGGGTCTTGACGCTTGCCATTGGTCTAGTCCAGCGTGTGGTCAGCACCACAGCGGACCCTCCCCCACAGCGGAGCCGCCGCGACCCCCACCGCGGCGGCTCCTTCCCCCAGCGTGTTCCTGCGTCCCCGCGTCCCCGCGTGCGTGTCCTGCGTGTTCTCCCACACCCCCACTCCTGCACTGGAGCCTGTCATGGCCCGTACCCTGCAGCAGCCGTCCCACCGGCGCCGCAACAAGATCCCCGCGGTCCTCGCCTCCACCACCGCGCTCGCCCTGGCCGGCGCCGGCCTCGCCCTGACGGCGGGCGGCGCCAACGCCGCGGTCGGCAACCTGGTCTCCAACGGCGGCTTCGAGTCCGGCCTCTCCGGCTGGACCTGCACCGGGACCACCTCCACGGTCTCCTCCCCGGTGCACTCCGGCACCGGCGCGCTGGCCGCCACCCCGGGCGCCGCGGACACCGCCGAGTGCACCCAGACCGTCTCGGTGCTCCCCAACACCGCCTACACGCTGAACGGTTGGGTGCAGGGCCCGTACGTCTACCTGGGCGCCCGCGGCACCGGCGGCACCGACCCGTCCACCTGGTCGGCGCAGAGCGCCTGGAACCAGCTGAACACCTCCTTCACCACCGGCGCGTCCACCACCAGCGTCACCCTCTACGTGCACGGCTGGTACGGCCAGGCCACCTACAACGCGGACGACATCCAGCTGATCGGCCCCGGCGGCACCGCCTCGCCGACCCCGTCGGCCTCCGCCACCTCCGCCTCGCCGACCGCGTCCGCGTCGCCGACCAAGAGCGCCTCCCCGTCGGCCTCGCCGACCCAGAGCGCCTCGCCCTCGGCGTCCGCGTCCAGCTCGCCCAGCCCCTCCGGCTCGGCGACCACCACACCGCCCAACACCGGCCTGCCGAAGCACGCGGTGACCGGCTACTGGCAGAACTTCGACAACAACTCCACGGTGCAGAAGCTCGGCGACGTGCAGTCCGCGTACGACATCATCGCGGTCTCCTTCGCCGACGCGACCACCACCCAGGGCGCGATCTCCTTCACCCTGGACCCGGCGCTCGCCAGCAAGCTCGGCGGCTACACCGACGCCCAGTTCAAGGCCGACATCGCCGCCAAGCACGCGGCCGGCAAGAAGGTCGTCCTCTCCATCGGCGGCCAGAACGGCGCCATCTCGGTCGGCAACGCGACCGCGGCCACCAACTTCGCCAACTCGGCCTACAGCCTGATCCAGCAGTACGGCTTCGACGGCATCGACGTCGACCTGGAGAACGGCGTCGACCCGACGTACATGTCGCAGGCCCTGCATTCGCTGCAGTCCAAGGTCGGCTCGGGCTTCATCCTGACCATGGCCCCCGAGACCATCGGGATGTACTCCACCGCCGGCGCCTACTTCCAGCTGGCGCTGAACACCAAGGACATCCTGACCGTCGTCAACACCCAGTTCTACAACTCGGGCGGCATGAACGGCTGCGACGGCAAGGTCTACAACCAGGGCACCATCGACTTCATCACCGCGCAGATCTGCACCCACATCCAGGGCGGCCTGCGTCCCGACCAGGTCGGCATCGGTGTCCCGGCCTCCACCAAGGCGGCGGGCGGCGGCTACGTCAGCTCCACCGTGGTGAACAACGCGCTGGACTGCCTGGCCACCGGCAACCACTGCGGCAGCTTCGTCCCGCCGGCCAAGTGGCCGACCATCCGCGGCGCGATGACCTGGTCCACCAACTGGGACGCCAACAACGGCAACGACTTCTCCAACAACGTCGGCGCCTTCGTCCACAACATGCCGTAACACCTGCCTGTGCACCACCCCTCGAGGGTGGGGTCGGTGCACACCGAGGGGCCCGCCGTACCGCTGGGGTACGGCGGGCCCCGCCCATTCCCGGCGCGCCACCGGACCGTCAGACCAGGGCCAGCAGCGTGCCCAGCAGCATCGCCGGGCCGAAGGCAAGCTCGGTGGAGCGCCCCGCCCCGCGGGCGACCAGCAGCAGCACCGCCCACAGCGCCGCGGCCACCCACATATAGAGGACAGCGGCGTACAGCGCCGACCAGCCCAGCAGGCCCAGCACCGCACCCAGCGACGGCGCCAGCTTGGCATCGCCCAGGCCGACCGGGGCGAACAGCGCCAGCAGCCAGAACAGCAGCCCGAGGACGCCCGCCGCCAGGACGCACCGCAGCAGCGCCGCCGGCCGGTGGTCGGCCAGCGGCAGCAGCACCGCCGTCCCGGCCAGCAGCGGCAGGGTCAGCGCGTCCGGCAGCCGGTGCACCGCGCCGTCCACGAAGGCCAGCACCACCCCGAACAGCGCCAGCCACACCAGCACCGGCAGCCGCCCGGGCGGCTGGGTCGCGGCCAGCGCCGCGCCCACCGCGGCCGCCGTCAGCTCCACCGAGCCCGGCAGCGGCCCGAACCGCTCCCCGCAGCGCCCGCACCGGCCGTCCGGCCGCACCGGGCACGCCCGCCACGGCTCGCCGTACGGCACCGCGTAGCGCACCACCGCGATCCGCAGCAGCGGCCCCGCGGCCAGTCCCAGCAGCGCCCCGATCATCCAGTCCGGCATCCGGCCCTCCCCTGACGGTCCGCCGCGACCCTATCCCCGCAGGTCGTTCGGCCGTCCGTGTCCAGGTGGCGAACACCACGCCGGAAACCCCGTAACAGCGCCGTAAAGTAGGCGGGTATGCAGGTCATCCAGTCCAGCAAGCTCGCCAATGTCTGCTACGACATTCGCGGTCCGGTGCTCGACGAGGCGATGCGGCTGGAGGACCAGGGCCACCGCATCCTCAAGCTCAACACCGGCAATCCCGCCGCGTTCGGCTTCGAGGCCCCGCCCGAGATCCTCCAGGACATCCTCCGCAACCTCGCCAGCGCCCACGGCTACGGCGACTCCAAGGGCCTGCTCGCCGCCCGCCGCGCCGTCGTCATGCACTACGAGGAGCGCGGACTGCACGGCCTCTCGGTGGAGGACGTCTACCTGGGCAACGGCGTCTCCGAGCTGATCCAGCTCGCCATGACGGCCCTGCTCGACGACGGCGACGAGGTGCTCGTCCCGGCCCCCGACTACCCGCTGTGGACCGCCTCGGTCTCGCTGGCCGGCGGCACCGCGGTGCACTACCGCTGCGACGAGCAGGCCGAGTGGTACCCGGACCTCGCCGACATCGCCGCCAAGATCACCGACCGCACCCGGGCGATCGTGGTGATCAACCCGAACAACCCGACCGGCGCGGTCTACCCCCGCGAGGTCCTCGAAGGCATCGTCGAACTCGCCCGCGCGCACAAGCTGGTGGTCTACGCCGACGAGATCTACGACAAGATCCTCTACGACGGCGTCGAGCACGTCCCGCTCGCCACCCTCGCCCCCGACCTGTTCTGCGTCACCTTCAACGGCATGTCCAAGTCGTACCGGGTGGCCGGCTTCCGCAGCGGCTGGATGGTGCTCTCCGGCGACCGGCAGCGCGCCCGCTCCTACATCGAGGGCCTCAACGTCCTGGCCTCGATGCGGCTGTGCGCCAACATGCCCGCCCAGCACGCGGTCGCCGCCGCGCTCGGCGGCCGGCAGTCGATCCGCGACCTGATCCTCCCCGGCGGTCGGCTCCTCGCCTCCCGGGACGCCGCGTACAAGCTGCTCAACGACATCCCCGGCGTCTCCTGCGTCAAGCCCAAGGGCGCGCTGTACGCGTTCCCGCGGCTCGACCCGCAGGTCTTCAAGATCAAGGACGACGCGCAGATGGTCCTCGACCTGCTGCGCTCCCAGCGGATCCTGATCGTCCAGGGCACCGGCTTCAACTGGCCCGACCCCGACCACTTCCGCCTGGTCACCCTCCCCCGCCCCGAGGAGATCACCGACGCCGTCACCCGCATCGGCGACTTCCTCTCGGGCTACGCCCAGCCGTAGCGCGACCCGACAGGGGCGCGGGGAACTGCGCGAGCGACCCGGAACGCACAGGATCCGCCCGACGAGGGAACTCCCCTCCTCGGGCGGATCCGGCTGTGCGTCGACCCGGCGTCAGCCCAGTCGCTTGACCAGGGCGCGGTACTCGTCCCAGAGCTCGGTGGGCGTGTGCTCGCCGAAGGTCTCCAGGTGGGCCGGGACCAGCGCGGCCTCCTGGCGCCAGATCTCGTTGTCGACCGAGAACAGCAGCTCCAGGTCGGCGGCGGACAGGTCCAGCCCGTCCAGGTCGAAGCCCTCGACCGTCGGCAGCACGCCGATCGGGGTCTCGACGCCCTCGCCGGTACCCTCCAGGCGCTCGACGACCCACTTCAGCACGCGGCTGTTCTCGCCGTAGCCCGGCCAGACGAACTTGCCGTCGGCGTTCTTCCGGAACCAGTTGACGTAGTAGATCTTCGGGAGCTTGGCGGCGTCCGCCGCGGCGCCGACCTTCAGCCAGTGCGCGAAGTAGTCGCCCATGTTGTAGCCGCAGAACGGCAGCATCGCGAACGGGTCGCGGCGCAGCTCGCCGACGGTGCCCTCGGCGGCGGCGGTCTTCTCGGAGGCGATGTTCGCCCCGAGGAAGACGCCGTGCTGCCAGTCGAAGGACTCGGTGACCAGCGGGACGGCGGTGGCCCGGCGGCCGCCGAACAGGATCGCCGAGATCGGGACGCCGGCCGGGTCCTCCCACTCGGGGGCGATGGTCGGGCACTGCGCGGCCGGGACGGCGAACCGCGCGTTGGGGTGGGCGGCGGGGGTGCCGGACGCGGGCGTCCAGTCGTTGCCGCGCCAGTCGGTGAGGTGCGCGGGCGCGTCCTCGGTGAGGCCCTCCCACCAGACGTCGCCGTCGTCGGTGAGCGCGACGTTGGTGAAGACGGTGTTGCCCCACAGGGTCTTGATGGCGTTGGCGTTGGTGTCCTCGCCGGTGCCGGGCGCGACGCCGAAGAAGCCGGCCTCGGGGTTGATCGCGTAGAGGCGGCCGTCCGCGCCGAACCGCATCCAGGCGATGTCGTCGCCGATGGTCTCCACCTTCCAGCCGGGGACGGTCGGCTGGAGCATGGCGAGGTTGGTCTTGCCGCAGGCGGACGGGAAGGCCGCGGCGACGTACTTGGCCTCGCCGCTGGGCGGGGTGAGCTTGAGGATCAGCATGTGCTCGGCCAGCCAGCCCTCGTCGCGGGCCATGGTGGAGGCGATCCGCAGCGCGTAGCACTTCTTGCCGAGCAGGGCGTTGCCGCCGTAGCCGGAGCCGAAGGACCAGATCTCCCGGGTCTCCGGGAAGTGCGAGATGTACTTGGTGGTGTTGCACGGCCAGGCGACGTCGGCCTCGCCCGCGGCGAGCGGGGCGCCGACGGTGTGCACGGCCTTGACGAAGTCGCCGTCCGCGCCGAGCTGGTCGAGCACGGCCTGGCCCATGCGGGTCATCACGCGCATCGAGACGGCGACGTACGCGGAGTCGGTGATCTCGACGCCGTACGCGGCGAGCGGGGAGCCGACCGGGCCCATCGAGAACGGCACCACGTACATGGTGCGGCCCTTCATCGCGCCGCGGAACAGGCCGTTCTCGCCGGCGAAGATGGCCCGCATCTCGGCGGGGGCCTTCCAGTGGTTGGTCGGGCCGGCGTCCTTCTCCTGCTCGGAGCAGATGAAGGTGCGGTCCTCGACCCGGGCCACGTCGGACGGGTCGGACGCGGCGTAGTAGGAGTTCGGCCGCTTGGTCTCGTCGAGCTTGGTGAAGGTGCCCTGGGCGACCAGCTGCTCGGCGAGGCGGTGGTACTCCTCCTCGGAGCCGTCACACCACACCACGCGGTCCGGCTGGGTCAGCTCGGCAATCTCGTCGACCCATTCCAGCAGGCGCTGGTGGCGGGTGGGCGCGGACTCGGCGAGCGCAGAGATCTGAGGCGACACGATCGCTCCGTTTCACACCATCTCGGCCAGGAGACGGCTTCGCGGGGGTTGAGGGTGGTTACACGGTAGACCCGCCGACACACCATCACTTCGTCAGATTGGCGTCATTGACGAGATCTTTACTCCACGACGTCGGAATTCATGGCCCGGAACCACCGGTTCCGGCGGGCGGCGAGACCTCTGTCACGCTCACCCTTTTGTCCAAACTGTCGAAACGTGAGGATTGCCACTTACTACGTGTCGGTAACCTACGGTTCCGTAAGATGCTGCGCATGACCGCCGAAGCCCCAGAGCTCGTCAAGCCCAAGTGGCGCGGCTGGCTGCACGCCGGGATGTTCCCGGCCGCCGTCGCCGCCGGAATCGTGTTGATCTGCCTCGCCGACTCGACGGCGGCCCGGATCGCCTGCGTCGTCTACTCGGTCAGCGCGTGGATGCTGTTCGGGGTGAGCGCGGTCTACCACCGCTTCACCTGGGGCCCCCGCGGCGAGGCGGTGCTGCGCCGGCTGGACCACGCGAACATCTTCCTGATCATCGCGGGCACGTACACGCCGTTCACCATGCTGCTGCTCAGCGGCGCGCGGCAGCAGGTACTGCTGTGGCTGGTGTGGGGCGGCGCGCTGGCCGGGATAGCGTTCCGGGTGTTCTGGGTCGGCGCCCCGCGCTGGCTCTACACGCCGTGCTACGTGGCGCTCGGCTGGGCGGCGGTGTTCTTCCTGCCGGACTTCCTGCACAAGGGGGGCCCGGCGGTCCTCACGCTGATCATCGTCGGCGGCGCGCTCTACACCGTGGGCGGGGTGATCTACGGCCTCAAGCGTCCGAACCCGTCACCGCGCTGGTTCGGCTTCCACGAGGTGTTCCACGCCTTCACCCTGGGCGCGTTCATCGTCCAGTACGTGGGCGTCTCGCTGGTGGCCTACACCGTGGCGTGACACCCCCGCGGTCACCGCACCGGCTGGACCTTGGCGTCCAGCCGCTCCCGGGCCCGACGGCAGCGCTCGCAGTGCGCCGCGTCGGGCCCTGCGCCTGCCACCCGCTGGTGGGCGCGGCCGCGGAAGCGGTAGGCGACCCAGCCCATCACGGCGGCCACCTCGAACGCGGAGATCACCCAGACCAGCCGGGCGCCGCCGATCAGGTACCCGGCTATCACGGCCAGTGCGGCCAGCACCGCCACCACACCGCTCCAGAACTGCGCCGTTCCGTACTCCATCGGCAAACCTCCCGCCGGCTGACAGGTCGTCAGAGAACTCCCCACCTAGAGTGACATGTCCAGCACGCTCCGAGGGCGAACGGGGGATCAACATCGCATCAACTCCAGTGGTCGGAGCCTGCACGGCCTACGCGCGTCACATCCGCCCGCACACGAAGCAGGGGGCTCCGGGGATACCGTCCGTGACCGGTACCCTCGGAGCCCCCGGCGGCCGCGCCGCCCGTTCGCGTACTACCTGCGGCGGCGCCGCAGGGCCAGCGCCGTGCCCGTCAGCGCGGTGACGCCGAGCGCGGCGCCCGCCGTGAGCAGCGGGGTCCGGTCGGCGCCGGCCGGGCCGGCGTCCGTCGCGAAGCCGCCGGCCCGGCCGGACCGGTCGTAGGCGGAGCCGGGCAGCTTGTCGCCGTAGCGCTGCTGGACCAGGTGCTGGTAGCCGGCGACGGTCAGGCCGTGCTCGCCCACCGAGCGGCGGGCCGCGTCGTCGAGCGGCAGGACCCGGCCGGCGCGCAACTCGTACCAGGCGTTGATCTGCGGTTCGCGGAAGGCGGTGCCGCCGTCGGCGGCGGCCCTGGCGGCGTAGTCGCTCTCGTCGCCGCCGGAGGCGATGTTGACCACCCGCCAGCTCCCGCCGGACTTGGCGGTCCACACCGAGGCGCTCCGGCCGTCCGCGGCGACGGCCTTGGTCGCGGTGAACTCCACCGTGGCGACCTCCGCCCCGGGCCGGCCGGCCACGAACCCGGCGTCCAGCGTGTACACCGGCACGGTCTCGCCGGTCAGCCGGGGCGCGGCGGCCGTCGCGGCGGCGGCCTCGTCGGCGGGGCTGAGCCCCAGCGGCTGGGTCGGCGGGACGCCCTTGCGGGCGAAGAAGTGCCCCAACTGGTCGAGGACGGCGGGGCTCTGGCCGGCCGACCGGGCCGCGGCCAGGTCGGCGGCGGTCGGCGCGGACGGGCTGTCGGCGGCCTGCGCGAGCGGCGCGGCGGCCAGGCCGAGCGCGGTGGCCGCGGCGAGGACGGCGGCGGCGCGGGCGAGTCGGTTGCTCATGACGGGGCTCCTCACGCGCCGATCCGGTACAGGGAGTGGGTCCAGGAGAACGAGCTGTTGCTCACGTAGTACCAGTAGTCGCCCCAGTTGTAGCGGTAGTCGGACGGCCACGGGTCGCCCCAGTACAGCCAGTTGTTGCCGGTGTCGTAGCCGTACAGCACGTTCATGTGGCCGCCGCCGGAGCTCCACTGGATCCGGGTCTCCACCGGCCGGCCGGCGTCGATCTCGCCCTGCACGGTGGTGTAGCGCAGGTACCCGGTGACGTACGAGCCGGGGTTGATCCCGATCCAGGACAGCCCGTTCTGCACGTCGCCCAGGGTGGCCTGGCTGTTCGGGCAGGTGGAGTTGATCGAGCGGCCGAACGCGGCGTTGCAGAACTGGTTCTGGCTGTAGGAGTAGCCGTAGTAGGTGGCGATGGTGTTGCCGCTCGCCGCCCAGCACCAGTTGGTCTGCTGCTGGGCCTGCATGGTGAGGTTGAGGATCCGCGAGGTGCCGCTGAGCGCGGGCGCCGCGGGGCCGGCGGCCGCTGCCTGGACGGCCGTGGGGGTGACCGTCCGGGCGGGGGCCTCCTGCGCGGGGGCGGCCTGGGCGGGGGCGGTGGCGGCGAGGCTCAGCGCCGGGGCGAGCACGCCGAGCGCCAGGGCGGCGACCGTCCGACGCAACCGCATCGGGGTGGATGGCATGGGGGTGTCCTCCTGCGAGGCGAGGAGTGGGTGTGGGGGCGGCGTCCGGACGCGCTGCGCACGAGCATCCGGCCTGCCCGACGGAGGGTCAACGTCCGTCTGTTTCACCGGTGTTGCGGTGTGAACGGCCGTCCGTCCGTGTGAACGGAACCGCCCTGGGCAGCGCGGATCTCGCCCGGACCGATGACAAGCGGCCGCGGAGATGTGAATATTCACGGTCAATCGAGGAGGTGGCCATGCAGCAGCCGTCCGCACCGCCCGAGCTCGCCCTCGCCCTGCGCACCGGGCCGTTCCACCTCGCGCTGCGGGCCGCGATCGCCGCCCGCGGCCTGGCCCTGCACCGGCTCCAGCAGCACCTGGCGCAGCGCGGCGTGCGGGTCGGCGTCACCAGCCTCAGCTACTGGCAGCAGGGCCACCGCCGTCCCGAACGCCCCGAGTCGCTCCGGGCCGTCGCGGTGCTGGAGAACGTCCTCGACCTGCCCGAGCACTCGCTCACCCGGCTGCTCGGCCCGCGCCGGGCGGGCCCCGACCCGGCGGCGCCCGCCGTCCGCCCGTACCGCGACCTGATCAGCCCCGCCGAGGCCGTCGACGGCCTGCTCGCCGTCCTCTCCGGCCCGCCCGACACCGGGCTGCACACCGTCGCCCACATCGAACGGATCCGGGTCGGCGCCGACCGCCGCCTGCTGCGCCGCGACTCCCAGCACGTGCTGCGCGCCCACCGCGACGGCATCGACCGCTACCTCGCCATCTACCAGGGCGATCCCGGCTCCGACATCGACCGGGTCCGGGTCCGGGCCGAGGAGAACTGCCGTCCGGGCCGGATCCGCCGCGACCCCGCGGCGCACCTGCTGGTCGCCGAACTCCTCCTCGACCGCCGGCTGCGCACCGGCGACACCCACCTGCTCGGCTACGGCTTCGACGAGTCGCCGGCCACCCAGCCCAGCCGCGAGTACGTCCGCGGCTTCAACGCGGGCGCCGGCCAGTACGTCCTCCAGGTCACCTTCGACCCCGCCGCCCTGCCGGTCCGCTGCGACCGGGTCACCCTCCGCACCCCGGGCCAGTCCCCGCTGGAGACCGAGGAGTTGACCCTCGACGGCCACCACTGCGCGCACCTCGTCGCCAGCGACCTGCCGCCCTGCATCCTGGGCCTGCGCTGGGACTGGGAGTGACCACGCGGCGATCCGACCGGGGGTGCGGCCGGGGGGACGGCCGGGGGGACGGCCAGGGGTGCGGCCGGCGTCAGCGGAACTCGATCTCCGCGGAGTCGCCGACCGGGCGGTAGCCGATGCGCTGGTAGATCGCGTTGCTGACCGGGTTGGACAGGTCCGTGTACAGCAGCACCTCGTGTGCGCCCGCGGCCTGCGCGTGGGCCGAGCCGGCCGCGGTCAGCGCGCTGGCGTAGCCGCGTCCGCGCCGGTCGGCGGGGGTGTAGACGGGGCCGATCCGGGACATCCCGGCGAGGACGGGGCTGACGCCGGCCATCGCGGTGACGTGCTCCGCGTCCTCCCACACCAGCAGGGTGCCGGCCGCGATCCGCCGGTCGGCGTCGGCGGCGAGGTCCACCGGCATCGACACCCCGGCCTCGTCGCAGAACGCCCGCAGCCAGTGCGCGAGCAGCGCGCGGTCGGCGGGCCGGGCGAGCCGGGCGCGGCCGCCCGGCGGGGCGGCGGGCGGGGTCAACTCGGCCAGCCGGTACAGCCGTTCGCCGGCCCGCAGCTCCCACGCGGCGCCGGTGTGCCGGGCCCAGGCGGCGGCGAAGGCCAGCGCCGCCGCCCGTTCGCCGCCGACCCCGGAGGGCTTCTCCCCGGCCTCGGCCAGCCGCCCGGCCAGCTCCTCGGCGGCGGCCACCGGCAGCCGGCCGAGGCGCTGCCCGAACGGCGGGGTGCGCAGCGTGGCTCCGGCGACCGCACCGTCCGCGGCCCGCCACCAGCCGTACCGCGGCGCCTCGGGTCCGTAGACCTGCGGGCCGTCCCGTCGCAGGCGGTCGAGGAGGGTGAGCAGCACGGTGTTCTCGACGGGTGCGGCGGTCAGGAACTCGCCTGCCGCGGCCTGGAATTCGTCCAGCGAAGTCGTCAGTGTCCAACCCATGCCGCATCCTCTCCCGCCGTCCGCCCGGCGGGCCACCGGTTCGGTCAGTCCCGCAGCCGCCGTTCCAGCTCCGCGACCTCGGCGGTGGGACGCTCGCAGACGAAGTGCCGGCAGACGTACGCGGCGGCGCGGCCGTCGAGCAGCGGCCGGTCGGCGAGCAGCGGCACCTCGGTGTCGCCCGGTTCGCCGACCGCGACCACCGCGCCGGGGGCGGTGGTGAGCAGGGCGGCGCGGTGCAGCGCGGCGCGGCCGGGGTCACCGGCCGGGCCGACCACGGCGACCTCGCGCGGACCGTCGAGCAGCGCCTCGGCGACCGCGAGACCCCAGCCGGTGAAGCGCGGCGCGCGCGGGCCGAGGGTCGAGACGATGCCGAGCGCCCGCTCCGCGGCGGTGCGGTGGCGGGCGGAGCCGGTGTACGCGGCGTACGTGAGCAGCGCGCCGGCGGCGGCGCTCCAGCCGGACGGGGCGGCGTTGTCGGTGGGGTCCTGGGGGCGGCGGATCAGCTCCTCCGCGTCGTCGGCGGTGTCGTACAGCGCGCCGGACTCGGGGTCGGCGAAGTGCAGCAGCACCAGGTCGAGGAGTTCCCCGGCGAGTTGCAGCCAGGCCGGGTCGCCGCCGACGGCGTACAGCGCGAGGAAGCCCTCGGCGGTGTCGGCGTAGTCCTCCAGCACCCCGGCGTTGGCGCCCGGCTTGCCGTCCCGGGACGTGCGCAGCAGTCGGCCCTCGGGGGTGAGGTGGACGGCGATCAGCAGGTCGGCGGCGCGTTCGGCGGCCTCCACCAGGTCGGGGCGCTCCAGCAGCGCGCCGGCCTCGGCGAGCGCGGCGATCGCCAGGCCGTTCCAGGCGGCGACCACCTTGTCGTCCCGGGCGGGCGCGGGCCGCCGGGAGCGGGCCGCGAACAGCTTGCCGCGGATCTCCTGGTAGTCCGTCACGTCCTCGGGGTCGCGCGGGAGTTGCAGCACCGAGGTGCCGTGCTCGAAGGTGCCGGTGACGTCGAAGAGTTCCACCGCGCGGGCGGCGTCCTCGGGGCCGAGGACGGCCGCGAGCTGCTCCGGCGTCCAGGCGTAGAACGCGCCCTCGGCGGTCCGTCCGGTCGCCTCGTCCAGCGAGTCGGCGTCCAGCGCGGAGGCGAACCCGCCCTCGGGGGTGCGCAGTTCGCGCAGCAGGAAGTCGGCGGTCTCCAGCGCGATCCGGCGTGCCCACGGCTCGCCGGTGGCCCGCCACAGGTGCAGGTACACCCGCAGCAGCAGCGCGTTGTCGTAACACATCTTCTCGAAGTGCGGCACGGTCCAGGTGGCGTCCACCGCGTAGCGGGCGAAGCCGCCGCCGAGCTGGTCGTAGATGCCGCCGCGGGCCATCGCCTCGCAGGTCCGCTGCACCATCTGCAGCGCCGCCTCGGAGCCGGTCCGCGCGTGGTGGCGCAGCAGGAACTCCAGCACCATCGACGGCGGGAACTTCGGGGCGCCGCCGAAACCGCCCCGCCGCTCGTCGAACGAACGCGTCAACTCGGTGACCGCCCGGTGCAGTTCACCCTCGCCCGGGAGCGACGCGACGCCGCTGCCCACCGCGTACACCGACGCCCGTTCTGCCAGGTCCCTGGAGATCCGGCCCGCGACCTGGTCGACCTCGCCCCGGCGCGTCTCCCACGCCGTGTGCACCCCCTCCAGCACCTGCCGGAAGGACGGCATCCCGTGCCGCGGCTCGGGCGGGAAGTACGTCCCGAAGTAGAACGGCTCCTTCTCGGGCGTCAGGAACACCGTCATCGGCCACCCGCCCTGCCCGGTGGCCGCCTGCACCGCCTCCATGTACACCGCGTCGACGTCCGGCCGCTCCTCGCGGTCGACCTTCACCGCCACGAACCGCTCGTTCAGCACCCCCGCGGTCGCCTCGTCCTCGAAGGACTCGTGCGCCATCACGTGGCACCAGTGGCACGCCGCGTACCCCACGCTCAGCAGCACCGGCACCCCCCGCCGCCGCGCCTCCGCGAACGCCTCCTCCCCCCACGGCCACCAGTCGACGGGGTTGTCGGCGTGCTGCAACAGATAGGGGGACGTGGCATCGGCCAGACGGTTCACCATGCGCGCAGTATCTCAGCCTGCCCGCGCACGGCACCGGAATGACCGATGGGTCAGTCGTCCTCGCGGTCCGGCTGCTCGACGAAGTCGATCTTCTTGAAGCGGGCGTTCATCGACTTCAGCAGGAACCAGGTGGCGATGCCGAGAGCGGCGAAGACGACGAAGCCGAGCAGGCCGGGGGTGACCTTGGTCTCGTCGAGGGCGAGGTCGGCGGCGAGCCGGGTGACGTTCACGGGGGTGCTCATTCGTCCATGGTGACCCGACCCTACGCGGGCCGGGTCACCGGGGGGTGGTACGGAGTTACTTGCGCAGGCCCGCGAACAGGTCGTCCTCGGGGAGGTCGGTCTCGATGTGGGACTTGGCGAGTTCGTAGTCCTCGGTCGGCCAGACGTCGCGCTGGACGTCGATCGGGACGCGGAACCACGGGCCGTCGGGGTCGATCTGGGTCGCGTGCGCGATCAGCGCCTTGTCCCGGATCTCGAACCAGTCGTCGCACTTCACCCGGGTGGTGATCTCCCGCTCGGCGCGGCCGGACTTCTCCCAGCCGGCGATCCACTCGCCGTAGGGGGACTCGTGGCCGTGCTCGGTGAGGTACGCGTGCAGGGCGCGGATCCGGCCCATCGGGAAGCCGTGGTTGTAGTACAGCTTCTGCGGCTGCCAGGGCTCGCCGGCCTCCGGGTACGCCTCGGGATCGCCCGCGGCGTCGAACGCCGCCATGGAGATCTTGTGGGTCATGATGTGGTCGGGGTGCGGGTAGCCGCCGTTCTCGTCGTACGTGGTGATCACGTGCGGGCGGAACTCGCGGATCAGCTTCACCAGCGCGCCCGCGGCGACCTCCACCTCCTCGAGGGCGAAGCAGCCCTCGGGCAGCGGGGGCAGCGGGTCGCCCTCCGGCAGACCGGAGTCGACGTAGCCCAGCCACGCCTGCTGGACGCCGAGGATCTCCCGCGCGGCGTCCATCTCCTTGCGGCGCACCTCGTGGATGTTCTCCTCGATCCACGGGTCGCCCTGGAGCTTCGGGTTCAGGATCGATCCGCGCTCGCCACCGGTACAGGTGGCGACCAGCACCTCCACCCCCTCGGACACGTACATGGCCATGGTGGCGGCGCCCTTGCTGGACTCGTCGTCCGGGTGCGCGTGTACCGCCATCAACCGCAACTGCTCGCTCAACGCCTGGTTCCCTTCCAGGTATGTCCGGCTCGTCGGGGCGGCTCCCCCGCCGCCTCTGGCGCGGACGTGCCCCTCCTATAGTGACGGACTGGAGGGCGCGTCCATTCCCACTAGGGGTCGACCTAGGGGTGGAGGCCCTCATCGAAAGGACCGGCGCCCCATGGACCACCCCCCTACGCCCGCGAGCACCGCGCCCGCCCGGCAGCCCGCCGTGCCGGCCGGCCGCTACGGCCGCGGTGACGACGACCGGGCCGCCGACCGCAGGCTGCGGGTCGCCGCGGTGGTGTGCGGGGTGCTGTTCCTCGGGCTGATCGGCTGGCTGGGCGGCTCGTACCTGATGCGCGAGACCACGATGAACGGCACGGTGCCGACCTTCCAGACGGTCTCCGACGGCGAGGTCCAGCTGCAGCTGTCGGTCCGCAAGAGCGAGGGCACCGGCGGGGTGTGCACGGTCCGCTCGCAGGGCGCCGACGGCGCGGTGGTCGGCCAGTCGGACTTCCCCGTCCCGACGGCCGGCACCAGCTACGTCCAGGTGGTCACGCTGCGGACCACCGCCCGCGGCACCACCGCCGAGCTGCTGGGCTGCACCCCCGACCGGCACTGAGCCGGTTCACCCCCGCGCGCTCCGTTGCCCGACTCACTCGTTCGGACGCATAGTCGAAGGGACGGACCGGTCGTCCCCTGATGGCCCTCCCGTCCGCGCCGGGAACTTGTTAGGCTCGTGGTTTCGCCCCTTCCGCGCCAGAGGCCCGGGAGCGGGCGTTGCTTTGCATCTGCCAGAAAAACGACCACTGCTGACGACACCACCCCGCAGCAGCGCCAGCACCGACGAGGAGCACCCTGTGACCCAGACCAACGATGACGTGACCTGGCTCACTCAGGACCACTACAACAAGCTCAAGGCCGAGCTTGACCACCTGACCGGGCCCTGGCGCATCGAGATCGCCCAGAAGATCGAGGCGGCCCGCGAGGAGGGCGATCTCAAGGAGAACGCCGGCTACCACGCGGCCAAGGACGAGCAGGGCAAGACCGAGGCGCGCATCCGCCAGCTGACCCAGCTGCTGGAGCGGGCGAAGGTCGGCGAGGCCCCCGCCGACTCCGGCGTGGTGGCCCCCGGCATGCTGGTCAAGGTCGCGTTCGACGGCGACCTCGACGACACGATGGAGTTCCTGCTCGCCTCCCGCGAGGTGACCGACGGCGACATCGACGTCTACTCGCCGCAGTCCCCGCTGGGCAAGGCGATCATCGGCCGGTCGGTCGGCGAGGACGCCCAGTACGAGCTGCCGAACGGCAAGAAGGCCGGCGTGAAGATCGTCGACGCCAAGCCGTACTCCGGCTGAGCACCCCGGACACGAACGGACGGCCGCTCCCCCGGGTGGGGGGAGCGGCCGTCCGTTTCGTACGTCACTGGCGAGGCGTCACCCCACCGCGGAGCGGCCCCGGCTGTCCGACCGCGGAGCGGCCCCGGTTATCCGACCGCGGAGCGGTACTTGCGCACCGACAGCCACGAGAAGACCGCCGTGATGACCACCGACCACAGCACCGACACCAGCGCGGCGTGCTGCATCGGCCAGGCGTCCGGCACCGGGCCGATCTGGTTGCCGAAGAGGCTGCGGCAGGCCTGCACGGTGGCGCTGAACGGGTTCCAGTAGGCGATCGGCTGCAGCCAGCCCGGCATCGAGCTGACCGGGACGAAGGCGTTGGAGATGAAGGTCAGCGGGAAGAGCCAGATCAGGCCGGCCGAGGTCGCGGCCTCGGGGCTGCGCACCGAGAGGCCGATCAGCGCGCCGATCCAGGAGAAGGCGTAGCCGAGCAGCAGCAGCAGGGCGAACGCGGCCAGCATGTTGAGCACGCCGTCGTGGACCCGCCAGCCGACCAGCAGGGCGACCAGGGCGAGCACCACCACCGTGATCGCGGTCTGCACCAGGTCGGCGAGGGTGCGGCCGGTGAGCACCGCGGCGCGGGCCATCGGCAGCGAGCGGAAGCGGTCGACCAGGCCCTTGGTCATGTCCTCCGCGATGCCGGCCGAGGCGCCGGCCACCGCGAAGGTGACGGTCTGGGCGAAGATGCCCGCCATCAGGAACTCGATGTAGGTGTCGTGGCTGGGCGCGGCGCCGGGGATGGCGATCGCGCCGCCCATCACGTACGAGAACAGCAGCACGAACATGACGGGCTGCATCAGGCCGAAGACCACGATCTCGGGGATCCGGGTCATCCGGCGCAGGTTGCGCTTGGCGACCACCCAGGAGTCGTGCGCGGTGGCGGAGATGCCGCGGCGGGTGGTGATCGGGGCGGGGCCGATCGCCGCGTCGGGCAGTGCGGTGGTCATCTCAGGCGTCCTTCCCCTGGCGGCGGCCCTTCTTGCCCTGGCGGGCGCCCTGGTCCTCGTCGTTCTCCTCGTCCTCGGTGACGTGCCCGGTGAGCGAGAGGAAGACGTCGTCCAGGGTCGGGCGGCGCAGTCCGATGTCGTCGATCTCGATGGAGCGGGCGTCCAGTTCGCGGATGACGTCGGCGAGCACCTTGGCGCCGCCGCTGACCGGGATGGTGATCCGGCGGGTGTTCTTCTCCACCGTCGGGTCGCCCTTGGCGTACGGGGTGAGCGCGGCGATCGCCTCGGGGACCAGGTCGGCCTGGTGGACGACGACCTCGATCCGCTCGCCGCCGATCTGCGCCTTGAGCTCGTCGGCGGTGCCGCGGGCGATCACCTTGCCGTGGTCGACCACCGCGATGTCGTGGGCGAGGCGGTCGGCCTCCTCCAGGTACTGGGTGGTGAGCAGCAGGGTGGTGCCCTGCTCGACCAGGGTCTCGATGACCTCCCAGAGGGCGAGCCGGTTGCGCGGGTCGAGCCCGGTGGTGGGCTCGTCGAGGAACATCACCGGCGGGCGGACCACCAGGGCGGCGGCCAGGTCGAGGCGACGGCGCATGCCGCCGGAGTAGGTCTTGGCGGGCCGGTCCATGGCCTCGCCGAGGTTGAACCACTCGAGGAGCTCCAGCGCCCGCCGCTTCGCGTCGCGGGCGGACATCTGGTAGAGCTCGCCGACCATCTGGAGGTTCTCCCGGCCGGTGAGGTACTCGTCGACCGCGGCGTACTGGCCGGACAGCCCGATCAGGCTGCGGACCTGGTTGGGGTGCTTGAGGACGTCCACGCCGGCCACCGTGGCGCGGCCGGAGTCCGGCTGGAGCAGCGTGGTCAGCACCCGGACGGTGGTGGTCTTGCCGGCGCCGTTGGGGCCGAGCAGCCCGAGCACGGTGCCTTCGGGCACGTCCAGGCTCACGCCGTCGAGTGCGCGGACGTCGCCGAAGGTCTTGACCAGGTTCTCGGCTTCGATGGCTGACGCCATGGGCCTGCCTCATCTCCTGATGGGTCGGTTTGGGTGGGAAACATCCACTTTGTGCTACCCGAGTCCGCTCGCGGCGAAGCTCGCGATACATCGCAAGATGCTGCCACTCGCGATATATCGCGTCAACCTCCCAGGTGACGCGCGTCTCAGGAGCCCCAACGGCCGCCCGGAGTCAGCGGCTGACCACGTACCCGGCCTCACGGAGCTCGCCGATCACGGCGGCGCAGTGCTCCGGGCCCTTGGTCTCCAGGTGCAGGTCCACCTCGACCTCGGCGAGGCCCAGACGCGGGTCGATCCGCACGTGCGCGACGTCCAGCACGTTGGCGTCGACCCGGGTCAGCACGCCCAGCAGGTCGGCCAACGCGCCCGGCTTGTCGGCGAGTCGGACCCGCAGCGAGAGGTAGCGGCCGGCCGCGGCGAGGCCGTGCCGGAGCACCCGCTGCATCAGCTGCGGGTCGATGTTGCCGCCGGACAGCACCGCGACCACCGGGCCCTCGAAGGCGCCCGGTTCCTCCAGCAGCGCGGCGATCGGCGCCGCGCCGGCCGGCTCGACCACCAGCTTCAGCCGCTCCAGCCCGACCAGCAGGGCCCTCGACAGCGCGTCCTCGGAGACCGTGCGCACCCCGTCCGCGAGGGTGTTGACCACCTCGAACGGGATGTCGCCCGGACGGCCCACCATGATCCCGTCCGCCATGGTGGCGAACCGTTCCAGCCCCACCGGCCGGCCCGCCGCCAGCGACAGCGGGTACGCCGCCGCGGCCGCCGCCTGCACGCCGATCACCTTCACGTCCGGGCGCAGCGACTTCATCGCCACCGCGATCCCGGCCAGCAGCCCGCCGCCGCCGGTGCCGACCAGCACGGTGCGCACCTCGGGGCACTGCTCCAGCACCTCCAGGCCGACGGTGGCCTGACCGGTGATCACGTCCCAGTGGTCGAAGGGGTGGATGAAGACCGCGCCGGTCGCCTCCGCGTAGTGCTGGGCGGCGCGCAGCGCCTCGTCGACGTTGGCGCCGTGCAGCCGCACCTCGGCGCCGTACTCGCGGGTGGCGGCGACCTTCGGCAGCGGCGCGGCGACCGGCATGAAGACGGTGGAATGCACCCCGAGCAGCGCGGCGGCCAGCGCCACCCCCTGCGCGTGGTTGCCCGCGGAGGCGGCGACCACTCCGGCGGCCCGCTCCACCGGGCTGAGCCCGGCGATCCGCACGTACGCCCCGCGCAGCTTGAACGACCCGGTGCGCTGCAGGTTCTCGCACTTCAGGTGGACGGGCGTGCCGGCCACCCCGGACAGGTGCCGACTGGTCTGCATCGGCGTCACCCGGGCCACCCCGGCCAGCATCTTCTGCGCGCCCCGCACGTCGTCGACGGTGATCGGCCAACTCTGCATGGCGGCAAGCCTAGGGTGCGTCCGACGATTCCCGTCGGACGCGCCCTCGGCGCGCAAGGTTCCCGTGCCCGCCCGGCGCGCGTACGCTGCTGGGCACGAGTCGCCCCCACCCCCGTGAGCCGCGATGACCTTCCCCCAGTCCGACGTTCCCGACTTCGACCCCACGCTCGACGCCGATCGTCAACTCCCCTACCAGGTCGCGGTGTTCGCCCGGCGGATCTGCGCCGACGAGGAGCTCGACCGGGCGGCGTTCCTGCTGCTGGACCAGCTCTCCGGCGGGCCCGCCAACGTGAAGGCGCTGGCCGAGGCGCTCGGCGTGGACTCCTCCACGGTGACCCGGCAGGCCGCGCCGCTGCTCGCCGAGCGGCTGCTGGCCCGGGTGCCGTACCCGGCGGACCGGCGGGCGGCGCGGCTCGCGCTGACCCCGCTCGGGGCGCTGCGGCTCGCCCAGGTGCGGGAGCGCCGCCGGCAGGTGATCGCCGAGCTGACCGAGGCCTGGACGCCGCAGGAGCGGGCGCTGTTCTGCGTGCTGCTGGGCCGGTTCAACGACGGCCTGCTGGGCCGCCGTTGAACCGGTGACGGATCGTCAGCCGAGGGCCTGCGTCAGGTCGGCCAGCAGGTCGTCGGCGGACTCGATGCCGACCGAGACGCGCACCAGGTCGGCCGGCACCTCCAGCGGGGAGCCCGCCGCGGAGGCGTGGGTCATCCGGCCGGGGTGCTCGATCAGCGACTCGACGCCGCCCAGCGACTCGCCGAGGGTGAACAGCTGCGCGCGGTTGCACACCGCGACCGCGGCCTCCTCGCCGCCGGCCACCCGGAACGAGACCATGCCACCGAAGGCCTTCATCTGCTTGGCGGCGACGTCGTGGCCGGGGTGGCCGGGCAGGCCCGGGTAGAGCACCTGGGTCACCTTCGGGTGCCCGCTGAGCAGTTCGGCGACCTTGGCGGCGTTCTCCGAGTGCCGGTCCATCCGCACGCCGAGGGTCTTGATGCCGCGCAGCACCAGCCAGGCGTCGAACGGGCCGGACACCGCGCCCATCGCGTTCTGGTGGTAGGCCACCTCCTCCGCCAGGCCCGCGTCGGCGACCACCAGGGCGCCGCCGACCACGTCCGAGTGCCCGCCCATGTACTTGGTGGTGGAGTGCACCACGACGTCCGCGCCGAAGGAGATCGGCTGCTGCAGGTAGGGGCTGGCGAAGGTGTTGTCGACCACCAGCAGCGCGCCGGCGGCGTGCGCGATCTCGGCGACCGCGGCCAGGTCGGTGATGCCGAGCAGCGGGTTGGACGGGGTCTCCACCCACACCGCGCGGGTGGTCGGGCGGATCGCCTCGCGCACCTTCTCCGGGTGGTGGGTGTCGGCGACGGAGAACTCGACGCCCCATCGGGTCAGCACCTTGGCGAACAGCCGGAAGGTGCCGCCGTAGGCGTCGTTGGGGATCACGATGTGGTCGCCCGGCTTGAGGATGGTGCGCAGCAGGGTGTCCTCGGCGGCCAGGCCGGAGGCGAACGCCAGGCCGCGGGCGCCGCCCTCGATCGCCGCCAGGCACTCCTCCAGCGCGGTGCGGGTCGGGTTGGCGGAGCGGCTGTACTCGTAGCCGCCCCGCAGCCCGCCCACCCCGTCCTGCTTGTAGGTGGACACCTGGTAGATCGGCGTGACGACGGCCCCGGTCTGGGGGTCCGCTTCCTGACCCGCGTGGATGGCAAGGGTCTCGAAGCCCTGGGAAAGCTGGTGCTCGGTCATACTCCCGAGCCTAGTGCGGTACGGCCGTACGGGCGGTGCGACGTGACGTGCCGTCGGACCGCGTCACCGCAGGCCGGAGCGGATCCCAAAGGCCTCGCAAAATCTGTGTCCGTACCGGTACCATCTGCCCCCGCACACATGATCGACACCCATTCGGGGGCGCACAATGACCACCGGGCGCACCGGCATGCGGACGTCCACGCGGGCGCTGCTCGCGGTCTCGCTGCTGGCCGGCTTCTACCTGCTCGCGGCGGCCATCGTCGTCGGGCTGGTCTGGGCGAACGTCGAGCTGGTGGTCGAGTCCGACCGCCTGCACGGCGGGATGGTCAAGCTGTGGCTGCTCTCCGCCGCCATCGCCTACCCGGTGCTGCGGGTGGTCTTCCTGACCCGCCGTCCGCGCGGCGACCACGGCGGCGGCCTGCCGCTGACCCGCGCGGACCAGCCGGAGCTGTGGGCCCGGGTGGACCGGATCGCCGAGGCCACCGGCGTCCGCGGCCCCGCCGGGATCCGCCTGGTGCCGGCGGTCAACGCCGGCGTGTACGAGGAGACCCGGCTGCTCGGCCTGGTCCCCGGCCCGCGCCACCTGGTGCTCGGCGCCCCGCTGCTGCTCGGCCTGACCGAGGCCGAGCTGGACTCGGTGCTCGCCCACGAGTTCGGCCACTACGCCAACAACGACGTCCGGCTGGCCGGCGTCACCGTGGCCGGCCGCACCGCGATCGGCCACACCATCGCGACCCTGCACCACCGCGCCGACCTGCACCGGGCCGGCCGGGAGGCCGAGATCGCCGACGACAACGCCTACCGCCTCGCCAAGGGCCGCAAGGCCAAGGCCGAGGACCCGGGCGACGGCGGCGTCGAGCGGGTCCTCGCCATGCTGTTCACCCAGTACGCCAAGCTGTACTTCCGGGTCTCCGAGTCGATCAGCCGTCGCCAGGAGCTGGCCGCCGACCGGCTCGCCGCCACCGTGGCCGGCCGCGACGCCACCGCCGCCGCCCTGCGCCGCCTGCCCGCGCTGGACGCCGCGCAGAGCTTCTACCTCGACCGCTACGCCACCATGGGCTGGAAGGCCGGCCTGCTGCCCCCGCCCGGCCAGGTCTACGGCGGCCTCGCCCACCTGCTGGCCGACCCGAAGCGCCGCGAGGAGCTCGCCGCGCTGGGCCTGGACCTCCCCGAGGAGCAGGCCGACCCGTACGACTCGCACCCGCCGATCCGTCAGCGGGTCGCCGCCGTCGAGGCGCTGCCGGACTCCCCGGGCCTGCCGGGCCTCGGCGCCGACCGTCCCGCGCTCGGCCTGCTGCGCGACGCGGAGCGCCTGCTCGCCGAGCTGGAGGCCGTCTCGCTGGTCCCGGAGGCCGCCACCAAGCGCCGGGTGGAGTGGCCCGAGCTGGTGCACGAGACCCTGCTGGCCGACGCCCGTGAGGGCGCCCAGCCGGTGCTGCGCGCCCTCACCGAGAGCGGCCTGCACGGCACCGTCGAGGCGATGCTGGACGCGCTGGACGCCGGCCGCGGCGGCGAGCTCGCCGAGCGCCTGCCGAAGAGCGCGGAGGCCGCCACCGCCACCGGCCAGGCCGCCCTGGACCTGCGCCGCGCCGCCGTGCGCCGCGCGCTGGAGTCGCTCACCGTGCTCGCCCTCACCTCGCAGCGGCTGGCCCACTGGGAGCTGTCCTGGAGCCGCCCGGCCGCCCTGGTCCTGCCCGGTGACACCGGCGAGCGGCTGCCCGCCGCGCTGGACGCCGCCACCGCGGCCACCCCGGACACCGCCCCGCTGCGCACCCTGCTGGCCGAGGCCGGCCGGCTCGCCGCCGCCGCCTCCTGACGCACCATCACCCCGCGGCGGGCCGCGCGCCCGCCGCGAGGTGACCGCCTCGCGTCGCGGTGGCCCGGCGGGCTGCCGACGATGGAAGGGTCAGCCGCGCCCCGGCGCCCTCCGGGCGGTCGGGCGCGGGTTCACCCGAGTCGGAGGTGACGGCGAGATGGCCGGGTTGGTGCGGATGAGTCTGGACGAGCCGGAGGAGGTCCGCCCGTTCCAGGACGGGAAGGGCCAGCTGGCACTGGTCAACGTGGCGGCCGGCGGCGTGGGCCGCGCGGTCTTCGAACCGGGCTGGCAGTGGTCCAAGCACGTGGGGCCGATCGCGGGCACGGCGAGCTGCCAGGCCTCGCACGTCGGTTACGTGCTCTCCGGTCGGATGCGGATCGAGATGGACGACGGCCAGGCCGAGGAGTTCGGCGCCGGCGACCTGATGATCTGCCCGCCCGGGCACGACGCCTGGGTGCTCGGCGACGTGCCGTGCGTGGTGATCGACTGGCAGGGCTTCGTGGACTACGCCAAGCCCGCCGGGTGACCGTCAGCCGGCCCGGCGCACCTCGTGCATGAAGCAGCCGAACTCCACGGCTCGCACGTGCACCACCGCGACCTCCGGGTCGGCCAGCAACTCGCCTGCCAGCCGCGGCAGTTCCGCGGGCTCGCCGAGCACCCCGCGAAGGATCCGGCCAGCCCCGGAGTACGCCCGCAGCACCCGCTGCCCGCCGTGGAAGCCGGCCGGCCAGCCACCCGGGGTTTCCGGCCCCGGGCACGGCTCGGCGTGCCCGAAGACCGGCCCGGTCTCCTCGTACGCGCCGGGGTCGCAGCCGGTCTCCGCGGCCCAGCGCCGCAGCGGGGCGTAGGAGAGCAGGACGATCCGCTCGCCGGGCCTGGCCCGGGTGAGGCAGCAGCGCAGCGGCTCGCCGCCGTCCCGGGTGGCGGCGGGGTCGGGGGTGCGCCCGGAGTCGTCGCGGCGGCGCAGTTCGGCGAGGACCTCGGCGGGGATCGCTCGGACGGTCCGGCTGGTCTCGGTCACGGTGGTCATGGCTGAAGCCTGCGCCGCCGCGGGCCGCCGGTCCGGCGGGTTTCGGACCTGGCGCTGCCCGGTCCGGCGGGCGGGTCGGAGGGCGCTCGCTCAGAGGGCGCTGCCGGCCTTCCAGTCCGCCCAGCTCATGTTCCAGCCGTTCAGGCCGTTCGACGGACTGACCGTGCGGTCACCGGAGTTGATCACCTCGACCACGTCGCCGATGATCGAGCTGGCATAGAACTTGGCGCCGTTGGTACTCGGGTCGTTCCCGCCCTGGACGTCCTGCAGGGCTATGCAGCCGTGGCTGGTGTTGTCGTGGCCGAACTGCGAGGCGGGCGCCCAGTAGTTGCCGTGGATGAACGTCCCGGAGGTGGTCAGCCGCTGCGCGTGCGGGACGTCGGGGATGTCGTACTCGCTGCCCAGGCCGACCGTGCTGGAGTTCATCCGGGTCTCGGTGAACTGCTCGGAGATCACCATCTTCCCGGCCCAGGTGGTGTGGTCGGGCGCGCCGCCGATCACCGGGTAGGTGGCGGTGACCTGGCCGTCGGTGGTGACGGTGAGGGTGTCGGCCTTCAGGTCGGCGACCGAGACCTGGCTGCGGCCGACGGTGAACGTGACGTCCTTGGACTGGGTGCCGTACACGCCCTTGGCACCGGCCACGTCCCGCAGCCGGAGCTTGAGGGTGACCTTGGTGCCCTTCGCCCAGTAGGTCTCCGGGCGGAAGTCGAGCCGGGTGGCGTCGAACCAGTGGCCGACTATCTGCACCGGCGGGTCGGCGACCACGGTGATCCCCTGCTGGACGGCCTTGCGGTTGGTGATCGCCTTGTTGAAGTTGATCGACACCGGCATCCCGACGCCGACCGTGGAGCCGTCCTCGGGGGTGAAGTACCCGACGAAGGTGTCGGCGGGGGAGGCGGTGGAGAAGCTGGCGTTGGCGTCGGCCGGGTGCTGGTCCGGGTCGACCGCCTCGGCGGTCACCGCGTACTTGGTGCCGCTGCTGAGCTTGGTGGTGGAGGTCCAGCTGGCGCCGTCGGCGGCCAGCTGGCCGGCTATCGCCTTGCCCTTGTCGTCGGTGACGCCGACCGAGGTGAGCGTGCCGCCGGAGACGGTGACCGTGACCGGGTCGGTGAACGGCGCGGCGGTGGTGCCGTCGGCGGGGGTGATGGTGATCTGCGCGACCGAGGCCTTGGGGCTGGTCGAGCCGGTCCCCGCGACGCCGGGGGATCCCGAGGCGCTCGCCGGGGCGGACTTCTTGCCGTCGCTCTGGCAGGCGGCCAGCAGCAGCACGGGGGCGCCGAGCAGCCCGGAGAGCACACCGCGTCGGGTCCAGTGGCCGCCGCGCGGCCGTTCCTGCTTCTCCGGTGCGGTCACGTCCACGCTCCCTGGGCTCAAAGGTGATCACGTCGAAATGTGTTCAGATCGTACGAGAGTACCCAAGGGTGCGCCAGAACGGACAAAAGGCCCGGTCCGGACGGATCCGGACCGGGCCTCGCGTTCAGCGCAGAATCGTCACTGCACCTCGTACTCGTCCCAGCCCTCGTCGTCCGGGTCGTAGTCGGTGGTGGCGGACTCCCAGGTGGCGGCGGCGAGCTCCACGCCCGGAACGTCGCCGAGCAGCGCCACCGGGTCGACGAAGTGGGCGAGCGAACCCGTCGGGTCCACGTCGATCGCCTCGACGGCCTGGGCGCGCTCCTCGTCGTCCAGGTACTCGTCGTCGGCCACCTGCGCCAGGGCGGCGGTCTTCAGCGCGTGCTCGTCGGTGATCTCGGCGATCAGCTCGATGGTGAGGCGTACGTAGCGCGGTGCGTCCTGCTCGGGCAGGTCAGTGCTGGTCATGCCAGCGAGCGTAGGGGGTGCGGCGGCCATCGGGAAACGGCGGCCGGTCCCGGGCCCCGGAACACGGCGACGGCCGGCCCCGGGAAACCCGGGACCGGCCGTCGTTACCTCCGTGCGGACTCCCCCACCCGGGAGCTCACGGAGCCGCGCCTTGCGGCGCGATGGTGCCGCGGGAGCCGCCGCACCCTGCACGGAGCAGGGGCGGGACGACGGCGGTCCCACGGTCCGACGGACGCGTCGGCCGGGTCAGGGCCGGCCCGTCGCGTCCGCGGTGACCTGCGAGGTCGGGGAGCCGCTCCCGCCCACCGCCTGTCACCGAGTCCGGCGTCTTGCCGATGACTCAACGATGCACGAGCCGTGTTAACCCGGTGATGCGCAGTTGTGACGTCCGGGTACCAACCGACCGGGATCGGGCGTTTCACCCGGGCGGCGGGCAACGGCCCCTGACCTCACGTCAGGGGCCGACGGCGGGTCAGTGGCCGGCCCGGGCGGTCAGGAAGGCCAGCAGGTCCTGCCGGGTCACGATGCCCTGCGGCTTGCCCTCGACCAGCACCACCACCGCGTCCGCCTTCTCCAGCACGGCCATCAGGTTGGTCACCGACTCGCCGGAGCCGACCACCGGCAGCGGCTTGGACATCACCTTGTCCAGGCTGTCGGTGAGCTGGATGCGCTGCGCGAACAGGCCCTCCAGCAGCTCGCGCTCGACGATCGAGCCGACCACCTCGCCGGCCATGATGTCGGGGTGCCCGGCACCCGGGGAGACCACCGGCATCTGCGAGACGCCGAAGTCGCGCAGCACCCGGACCGCCTCCGCGACGGTCTCACCCGGGTGCATGTGCACGAACTGCGGGATGCCCTCGTGCTCGATGGCGTCCTTGCGGGCCAGCACCTCGCCGATGTGCGCCTCGTCGGTGGCGGTCGGCAGGAAGCCGTAGTCGGCCATCCAGTCGTCGTTGAAGATCTTCGACAGGTAGCCGCGGCCGCCGTCCGGCAGCAGCACCACGACGACGTCGTCCGGCCCGAGCTCGCGGGCCACCTCCAGCGCCGCCACCACGGCCATCCCGCAGGAACCGCCGACCAGCAGGCCCTCCTCCTTGGCCAGGCGGCGGGTCATCTGGAACGAGTCCTTGTCGGAGACCGCGACGATCCGGTCCGCGACCTCGCGGTCGTAGGCGGTGGGCCAGAAGTCCTCGCCGACACCCTCGACCAGGTACGGGCGGCCGGTGCCGCCGGAGTAGACCGAGCCCTCAGGGTCGGCGCCGATCACCTGGACCGTGCCGCCGGACGCCTCCTTCAGGTACTTGCCGGTGCCGGAGATGGTGCCGCCGGTGCCGACGCCCGCCACGAAGTGGGTGATCTTCCCGTCGGTCTGCTCCCACAGCTCCGGGCCGGTGGAGTGGTAGTGCGAGGCCGGGTTGTCCGGGTTGGAGTACTGGTCCGGCTTCCAGGCGTTCGGGGTCTCCCGGACCAGGCGGTCGGAGACGTTGTAGTACGAGTCCGGGTGCTCGGGCGCGACGGCGGTCGGGCAGACCACCACCTCGGCGCCGTACGCCCGGAGGGTGTTGATCTTGTCCGTGGAGACCTTGTCAGGGCAGACGAAGATGCACTTGTAGCCCTTCTGCTGGGCCACGATGGCCAGTCCCACGCCGGTGTTGCCACTGGTGGGCTCCACGATGGTGCCGCCCGGCTTCAGCGCGCCGGAGGCCTCCGCCGCCTCGATCATCCGCATCGCGATCCGGTCCTTCACCGAACCGCCCGGGTTGAAGTACTCCACCTTGGCCAGCACGGTGGCGCTGATGCCGTCGGTGACCTTGTTGAGCTTCACCAAGGGGGTGTTGCCGACCAGCTCGATGATCGAATTGTGGTACCGCACGGGGGTCCTCCCGGTCCGTGGCATCACTGTGCATTTTTCCTGGATGCCCCCAGCCTAGGGCCGTTCCCGCGGGCGACGGCGCAGCCGGGTGAGTGGTTCGGCGGCGGGCGCCGGTACGGGGTACGGGGAAGCGGGTACCACGGGGGTAGCGGTGTGCGGTGCAGAGAGGGGGTCGCGTGATGACCGGATCGCAGGCGTCCAGGGCCCGGGTGGCGCGGCGGATCGCCACGGCGGCGGCGTACGGCGGCGGCGGGCTGGGGCTGCTGGGGGTCGGCCTGGCGGGGGTGCTGCTGACCGAGAGCCGGATGGCGATCCGGGCGATCGGAGTGCTGGAGGGGGATCCGCCGCGGGCCGACGGGCTGTACGGGGAGGCGTTCGCGGAGCCCTCCGACCGCCGGGCCCCGCTGGTGCTGGCGTTCCTGGGCGATTCCACGGCGGCGGGTCTGGGGGTGCAGCGGGCGCAGGAGACGCCGGGCGCGCTGCTCGCGTCGGGGCTGGCGTCGGTCGCCGAGCGCCGGGTGCGGATGGTGAACGTGGCGAGGTCGGGCGCGCGCTCCGCGGACCTGGCCGCGCAGGTGGAGGCGGCGCTGCCGCACCGGCCGGACGTGGCGGTGCTGATGGTGGGCGCGAACGACGTGACCCGGCACGCGCCGGCCGCGCGCAGCGTGCGGGAGCTGGGCGAGGCGGTGGGGCGGCTGACCACGGCGGGCTGCCGGGTGGTGGTGGGCACCTGCCCGGACCTGGGGACGATCAAGCCGGTGCGGCCGCCGCTGCGCTGGGTGGCGCGGCGGCTCAGCCGGCAGCTGGCGGCGGCGCAGACCATCGCGGTGGTCGAGGCGGGCGGGCGGACGGTGTCGCTGGGGTCGCTGCTGGGCCCGGAGTTCGCGGCCCGGCCGGAGATGTTCGCGGCGGACCGCTACCACCCGTCGGCGCAGGGCTACGCGACGGCGTCGATGGCGCTGCTGCCCTCGGTCTGCGCGGCGCTGGAGCTGTGGCCGCAGGACGACCCGAACGCGGCGGTGGAGCCGCAGGCGGTGCTGCCGGTGGCGGTGGCCGCGGCCGCGGCGGCCGGGCGCTCGGGCACCGAGGTGACGGCGGCCGGGCCGGCCAACGGGACCTGGCGGTGGGCGACGCTCAAGCACCGGTTCCGGCTGGCGCTGCCCGCCGCGCAGCTGCCGGCGGAGGACGCCGGCCAGGGGCCCCTCGCGTCAGCCAATTCACATCCGGAGGCGGATGACGCCGGGGCTACCAAGCGGTAACTTTCGGGGTGATCCGGCCGGATCGTGTCCCGAGGTCACTCAGCGAGGAGCCCGTCATGCCCGAAGCCGTCATCGTCAGCGCCGCCCGTTCGCCGATCGGCCGGGCCTTCAAGGGCTCGCTGAAGGACATCCGCCCGGACGACCTGACCGCGCAGATCATCTCCGCCGCGCTGGCGAACGTCCCGCAGTTGGACCCGCGGGAGATCGACGACCTGATGCTCGGCTGCGGCCTGCCCGGCGGCGAGCAGGGCCACAACCTGGCCCGGATCATCGCGGTGCAGATGGGGATGGACTACCTGCCGGGCGCCACCATCACCCGGTACTGCTCGTCCTCGCTGCAGACCACGCGGATGGCGCTGCACGCGATCAAGGCGGGCGAGGGCGACGTCTTCCTGTCGGCCGGTGTGGAGACCGTCTCGCGTTCGATCAACGGCACCTCGGACGGCATGCCGGGCACCATGAACCCGCTCTTCGACGAGGCGCAGGCGCGCACGAAGTCCCGCGCGGAGAACGGCGGCGGCGAGTGGCACGACCCGCGCGAGGACGGGCTGCTGCCGGACGCGTACATCGCGATGGGCCAGACCGCGGAGAACCTGGCCGCGCTGAAGGGGATCACCCGGGCCGAGCAGGACGAGTTCGGCGTGCGCTCGCAGAACCTGGCGGAGGCGGCGATCAAGGCCGGCTTCTGGCAGCGCGAGATCACCCCGGTGACGCTGCCGGACGGCACCGTGGTCAGCGCGGACGACGGCCCGCGCGCGGGCGTGACGGTGGAGGGCGTCTCCGGTCTGAAGCCGGTGTTCCGCCCGGACGGCACGGTGACCGCCGGTAACTGCTGCCCGCTGAACGACGGCGCGGCCGCGCTGGTGATCATGTCGGACACCAAGGCCCGCGAGCTGGGCATCACCCCGCTGGCCCGGGTGGTCTCCACCGGCGTCTCCGGCCTCTCCCCCGAGATCATGGGCTACGGCCCGGTCGAGGCCTCCAAGCAGGCCCTGCGGCGGGCCGGCCTGTCCATCTCCGACATCGACCTGGTGGAGATCAACGAGGCGTTCGCGGCTCAGGTCATCCCCTCCTACCGGGACCTCGGCATCGACCTGGACCGACTGAACGTCAACGGCGGCGCGATCGCGGTCGGCCACCCGTTCGGCATGACCGGCGCCCGGATCACCACCACCCTGATCAACTCCCTGCAGTGGCACGACAAGCAGTTCGGTCTGGAGACCATGTGCGTCGGCGGCGGCCAGGGCATGGCGATGGTCATCGAGCGCCTGAGCTGACCCCGACGGGGCGCGGACGGGCAACGTGACGGGCGTCTCACCCGTCTGGAGTCACGCTCCGTAATTGAGGGCCGGATCACACCGCGGGTGCGATCCGGCCCGTTTTTTCGCCTCCGCGGACCGTTTTGTCGACGCACCGGATTGGATCAACTCCGCAGCGTAGAACGGTATTACCTAACAATTTGAGGACAAGTAGGAAAGTCACCGACAAATCCGACATCAGCCACTGCAGTAACGGCCGTCGATACGGCAGTGTGGAGACGTAACCCCGTTCCGCTCCTCGTTGGGAGTACGTTCCGTGAGCGTCGTCTACCTCTCCCTGCTGATCGTCCTGATCGCCCTGACCGCCGGCGTCCTGCTCCACCTGCGCACCCTGGCGCGGAAGTTGGACGCACCCCGGCCCGCCCCGCAGCTCGACGAAGCGCTGATACGCCGCGCCGTCGCGGAGGCGCTGGCCGTCGACCGGGAGCGGGAGATCACCGAGGCCCGGGCGTTCTGGGCCGAGCAGGAGGCGCGCGCCGCCGAGGACTCCCCGTTGTTCGACAGCCCGTTGACCACCATCGGCGAGGAGTGGCCGATCTTCTTCCCCCGCCCCACCGGCCCGCAGGAGGCGGCCGACAACGGCGGTGTGATGGACCCCGAGTTCGGCGAGGCGCTGCGCAACGCGCTGGAGGACCTCATCAAGGACGGCCCGATCGCGCCGACTTCGGCCGAGGGCGGCCTGCGGCACCCGTCCCAGGGCGGCGGCGCCCCCGTCCCGGTCGACTCCGGCGACGTGAAGGCGCGCCGCGAGGCCGACCTGCTGGCCACCGGCCTGGAGGCCGGGCTGCTGGACACCGAGCCCGAGCCGGCCACCGCCCCGGACCCGCGCCGCCACCCCTCGCACCCGGACTTCGTGCCCAGCCCGACCCCGTCCCGCGAGTGGACCGACGACCGGCTGACCGCGCTCGCCGACGAGAAGATCGCGCTCACCGACGTCCGCCCCGGCCCGCTGGGCACCCTCGACGTGTACGCCTTCGCCGACGGCACCACGCTGTGCGTCGCCCCCGGCGACCGCGAGGCCGCCTACCGGCTGATCGACGCGGTCCGGGCCGGCGAGGACGTCCGGCTGCTCGGCGGCTCCCGGTTCTCGGGCTCCTACTCGCTGACCTTCTCCACCGACGACGAGACCGTCTACGTGCTGGCCGACCGGGTGGTCGCCTCCATCTGACCCGTCGCCGTCCCACCGAACGGGGCGCCGACCGCGCGGCAAGGGGTTGCCCGCGCGGTCGGCGCCCCGTTCGGCGTTCCCGACGATCCGTCAGGCGCCGGTCAGGCGACGGCCGTCTCGGTCCGCTCCAGGTCCGCGAGCGCGGCGGCCAGCTGCTCCGGGTGGCCTGCCGCGGCGGCGGCCAGGTCGTGGCCGGTGACGGCGATCTGGTCGCCGACCGCGAACGCCCCGGCGTCCGGGACGTCCAGCGGCGCCAGCCCCTCCAGTGCCCGGCCGACCTCCGCGAACCGGCGGGCCAGCGCCAACGCCGCGGCGGCGCGCGAGCGGTGGCCCGGCACCGCGCCCAGCAGCCGGCTCTGCGGCATCGCCCGGAAGCGGTCGGCGAGCCGGTCCACGGCGGCGGTCAGCTGCGCCGGGGTCGGCTGCGCGGTGGAGGGCTGGGCGGGCGGGTGCTCGGACATGGAGCCGAGGGTATCCCGACCCGCGGCGGGCCCCCGGGGAACCGTTTCCCCGGGGGCCCGCCGCCGCGTCACCGCGCGGATCAGTCGTCGCCGCGCAGGATGGCGATCAGGCGCAGCATCTCCAGGTAGATCCAGACCAGCGAGACGGTCAGCCCGAAGGCCGCCCGCCAGGACTCCCGCTCGGGGGCGCCGCCGCGGATGCCCTCCTCGATCGAGGCGAAGTCCAGGGTCAGGAAGAACGCGCCGAGCGCGATCGCGATCAGGCCGACCACGATGCCCAGCGGGCCGGAGCGCAGGCCCATGTCCGCGCCGAACAGCAGCGCCACCGAGTTGACCACCATCAGCACCAGGAACCCGATCGCGATGGTGATGCCGATCCGGGCGTACCGCGGGGTGACCCGGATGCGGCCGCTCTTGTAGGCGATCAGGGTGGCCGCGAAGACGGCCGTGGTGCCCAGCACCGCCTGGATCGCGATGCCCGGCCAGACGGTGTTGAACGCCTTGCTGATCGCGCCCAGGAAGAAGCCCTCCAGGGCGGCGTAGGTGAGGATCAGCGCCGGGTTCACGCTGCGCTTGAAGCTGACCACCATGCCGACCACGAACGCGGCGAAGGCCGCGATCCCGGCCGCCGCGAAGTTCTCGGCGGGCATCGTGAACCAGGCCACGGCGCCGGCCGCGACCAGCGTCAGCAACGTCATCGCCGTCCGGGCGACCACGTCGTCCATGGTCATCCGGCCGGTCTGCGCCGGGCCGGCGGACGGGGCGCCGTACATCTCGGCGAGCTGCTGGTCGGTCAGCGGCTCGGTGGCGGCCCGCTGGCCGCCGTAGGGGTTGTTGCCGTACGGGTTGTTGGCGTACGGGTCGCCCGCGCGGGGCGGCGCCGCCTGCGTGCCGAATCCCGCGTACTGGTTGTCGCGGGTGAAGGACCCCTCCCGCGAGAAGACCGGGTTGCTGCTTCTCATCTCAAATTCCCTCCGGGGCGGCACGGAACCACCCACACAGACCACAAGGGTAATGTCTTGGCAAAGTATTCCGCGTACGCCGCGAGGAGGATTACCTGAACACCTCGCGACCGGGCAGGGTGGGCCCGGAACTGACTGACTCTCAGGAAGGTGCGCACGGATGGCCGAGGAACTGTACGCCACGCTGAAGACCAACAAGGGCGACATCGTGGTGCGGTTGCTGCCGAACCACGCCCCCAAGACGGTGAAGAACTTCGTCGAGCTGGCCACCGGCGAGCGGCAGTGGACCGACCCGAACACCGGGCAGCCGAGCAACGCGCCGCTGTACGACGGGACGGTCTTCCACCGGGTGATCGAGGGCTTCATGATCCAGGGCGGCGACCCGCTCGGGAACGGCACCGGCGGCCCGGGCTACAAGTTCGCCGACGAGTTCCACCCCGACCTCGCCTTCACCAAGCCCTACCTGCTGGCGATGGCCAACGCCGGCCCGGGCACCAACGGCTCGCAGTTCTTCGTCACGGTCGGCGCGACCACCTGGCTGACCGGCAAGCACACCATCTTCGGCGAGGTGGTCGACGAGGCCAGCCAGAAGGTCGTGGACGCGATCGCCACCGCCGAGACCAACCCGCGCAACGACCGCCCGGTCCAGGACGTGGTGATCGAGAAGGTGGTCGTCGAGACCCGCTGAGCCCGATGCGCGCGAGCCGCCCGTCCCGGAGTGCTCCGGGGCGGGCGGCTCGCGTGTGCCGACGGTGGATCAGTCGGTCTTGATGCTGGCGAGGATGTCCATCCGGGACGCCCGGCGGGCCGGCCACAGGGCGGCGACCACGCCCACCAGGGCGGCCAGGGCGAGGAAGAGCAGCACGCTGCCGTAGGGGATCACGGTGGTCAGTCCCTTCAGGTCGGAGGCCAGGATCCGGGTCGAGGCCCAGGCCAGGAAGCAGCCGAGCAGGATGCCGATGAAGGCGCCGAAGACCGAGATCACCACGGACTCCAGGCGGACCATCCGCTTGATGCCGCGCCGCTCCAGGCCGATCGCCCGCAGCATGCCGATCTCGCGCTTGCGCTCGAACACCGACATCGCCAGCGTGTTGACCACGCCGAGGATCGCGATGATCACCGCCATGCCGAGCAGGCCGTACATGATGTTGAGCATCGTGGAGATGATCCGGCTGAAGTCGTCGGCCATGTCCTGCTTGGTGTCGACCTTGATCACCGGGTTGCTGCCGGTGGCGTCCTTGATCGACTGCTTGACGGCGGCGCTCGCACCGTCGCCGGACTTCACCAGGATCCGCTCCACGTACGGGTCCGGTTCGTGCTGGGAGATCACGGAGTTGGGCGCGACGATCGGCGAGAGGTTGTCGTTGCGCTCGAAGACGCCGCCGACGGTGAGGCTGCCGGTGCTCCGGTCGTCGTAGTTCACCTTGACGGTGGAGCCGACGGCGAGGTTCAGGTTCTTGGCGACCTCGTCGTTGACCAGGATCTGACCCTGCTTCAGGGCGTCGGTGGTGCCGGTGCGCAGGTCGAGCGAGACCACCTGATCGAAGGCGGCGGCGTCGAAGCCCTGCACGGCGCGGCTCTTGCCCTCGATGTCCCAGTAGACGTCGGTGACGGCGCTGGCCGCGGTGACCCCGGAGGCCTTGGCCACCAGCGGGACCAGGTCGGTGGAGACCGGGTGGCCGTTGGCCATGCTGACCGAGTAGTCGGCCTTCATGGAGCCGGAGACCGCCTTGGCGACGGCCGAGTTGACCGAGGTGCCGATCACGGTGAGCGCGGTGACCAGGGTCAGGCCGATGGTCAGCGCGGCGGCGGTGGTGGCGGTGCGGCGCGGGTTGCGCACCGCGTTCAGCCGGGCCAGCTTGCCGGGCATCCCGAACAGCCGGGCCAGCAGCGGGCCGACCAGGGCGATCACCGGACGGGACAGCAGCGGCAGCAGGATGAAGATGCCGATCAGCGCGAGCGGGGCGCCGAACTCCAGCATGTGCTGGGCGTTGCTGCCCTTCTGGAAGGCGCCGGCCAGGATCAGGCCGAGGCCGCCGCCGGCGATCACGCCGCCGATCGCGTTGCGGATCACCAGGCTGCGCTGGGAGGTGGGCTGCTCGCCGCTGCTCATCGCGGCGACCGGGGGGATCCGGGAGGCGCGGATCGCGGGCAGCAGCGCGGAGAGCACGGTGACCACGACGCCGACCACCAGGGTGCCGATGACGGTGACCGGGGCGATCACCAGCGAACCGGTCGGCAGGCCGGAGTTGACGGCGTGCAGGGCCGCCTGCATGCCCGCGCCGATCCCGATGCCGGCCAGCAGGCCGGTGACGGAGGCGATCACGCCGATGGCCAGCGCCTCGACCAGTACCGACTTGGTGACCTGGCCGCGGCTGGCGCCGACCGCCCGCAGCAGCGCCAACTCCTTGATGCGCTGGGCGATCAGCATGGTGAAGGTGTTGACGATGATGAAGATGCCGACGAAGAGCGAGATGCCGGCGAACACCAGCAGCATGGTCTTCATCCCGCTGACCGAGCTGGCGACCATCGCGGTCTGCTCGTCCTTGAGCTCCTGGCCGGTCTGCAGCGCGACCTGCCTGGTCTCCGCCACCTTGCTCCTGGCCTGGTCGAGCAGCTGGGTCTCGGTGGTGCCCGGCTTGGCGGTCAGCACGATCGCGCTGTACTGGCCGGGGGTGAGCAGCCGCTGCTGGGCGGTGGCGGTGTCCATCAGGACCAGGGTGCCGCCGGAGCTGACCTCGGGGTCGTCGGTGGTGAAGACGCCGGTCAGGGTGGTGTTGACGGCGGCGCCGTTGCCGGCGATCCGGACGGTGTCGCCGACCTTGTAGCCGGCCTTCTCGGCGGCCTGCGCGTCGATGGCGATCTCGCCGGCGGCGCGCGGGCCGCGGCCCTCGGCCATCGGGTAGCGGGAGTCCTGGCCGCTCGCGTCGGGGGCGAAGTTGACGCCGCGTGAGTTCCACGCCTCGCCGAGCAGGTTGCCCTTCTTGTCGGCGATGCCGGTGAAGCCGGAGACCACGCCGCGGGCGTGCGCGGTGCCGGGCAGCGCGGCGAGCTGCTTGACGGTGGCGTCGGTGAGCGTGTTGGCGGCCTTGTCGCCCGGGTCCTTGGCGGGCCGGTCGCCGTCCGCGTTGTGGTCGGCGACCTGCACGGAGACGTCGCTGAAGCTCTTGGAGTAGCTGTTGCGCATGGCCTGGCCCACGGTGTCCGAGAACACCAGGGTGCCGGCGACGAAGGCGGTGCCGAGCATGACGGCCAGTGCCGTCATCAGCAGTCGGCCCTTGTGGGCGAGCACGTTGCGCAGTGCGGTGCGATACATGGGGTCAGTCCTGGGGTGGTCGGGTCGGTCCGGCGCGGCGGGCGTCAGCTGCCGGCGTCAGCTGGTGCGGCCCTTGGCGTCGAAGCGACGCATCCGGTCGAGGACGGTGTCGGCGGTCGGCGCGACCAGCTCGTCGACGATCCGGCCGTCGGCGAGGAAGACCACCCGGTCCGCGTAGGAGGCGGCGACCGGGTCGTGGGTGACCATCACCACGGTCTGGCCGAGCTCGCGGACCGAGTTGCGCAGGAAGGAGAGGATCTCCGCGCCGGAGCGGGAGTCCAGGTTTCCGGTGGGCTCGTCGGCGAAGACGATCTCCGGCTTGGAGGCCAGCGCCCGGGCGCAGGCGACGCGCTGCTGCTGGCCGCCGGAGAGCTGCGAGGGGCGGTGCGAGAGCCGGCCCGACAGGCCGACCGTCTCCACCACCCGGTCGAGCCACGCCTGGTCGACCTTGCGCCCGGCGATGTCCATCGGGAGGGTGATGTTCTCCAGCGCGGTCAGCGTGGGCAGCAGGTTGAAGGCCTGGAAGACGAAGCCGATCTTGTCCCGGCGCAGCCGGGTGAGCTGCTTGTCGCGCAGCCCGACCAGTTCGGTGTCGCCGATGGTGGCGGAGCCGGAGGAGACGGTGTCCAGGCCGGCCATGCAGTGCATCAGGGTGGACTTGCCGGAGCCGGAGGGCCCCATGATGGCGGTGAACTCGCCCTGCCCGAACGCCACCGAGACGTCGTCGAGCGCGACGACGCGGGTCTCGCCCTCGCCGTAGACCTTGTTCAGACCGGTGGCGCGGGCCGCTGCCAGACCGGTGTGGGCTGCGTACGCGGTCGAGGTGCTCACGGTGGGGACTCCTGTCCGGAGAGGGTGGGCGGGGTGTGGTGGGCGGTCGGGAGGAGTTCCCGACCGCTATCCCATCCTCGCCTCGACGATCATGGTTCCTCGTCGCTCCGCCGAACGGTTGGCCCACCCCCGCCAGGCGTACGAGCACCGCGGACGTCTCCTCCTGCGGTATGACCCGGGCCCTGAGAGCGGCGAGTGGCCGAGAACCGTCGAGCCGTGGCCGAAAGTGCGGACGCTTCGTCAGATGGCATGGAAGCATGACAACTTCCGGCCCGGGAAATATGCGAAACCCCCGACCGGCCGACTAGGCTCAGCCTCAAGTTCGCCGTGCCCCAGGCCCAGATGGTGGAACGCAGACACGGGCAGCTTAAAACTGCTTGGCCGAGAGGCCGTGCCGGTTCGAGTCCGGCTCTGGGCACTCCCATGTGCACTCGTAGTGACCTGCTGTGACCGCTCGGATGCGCGAGTGTTGAACGAAGTGTTCACAAGAATTCGTTGACGTCGGTCCGTTTGCTGCGCATGCTGGACGGCATGACCGAGAACCCCGAACCGGCCACCGACCCGTTCGCTCCCCCGCAGGCCGAGGAGGCCCGGGCCCAGCGGGTGTACGCCTCGCTGTTCCGGATCGCCGGGCGGCACGGTGCGACCGAGCAGCAGCGGCGGCGCCAGGTGAACCAGGCCATGGTGGGGCCGCACGAGGCGGTGCGGCTGGTGGCGTTCCTGCTGAGCGGGGCGGCGCTGGCGGAGGACGGCGAGCCCGAGGTCGACCGGGCGGACGTCACCGCGGCGCTCACCCTGCTGCCGCTGGTGCGGGCCGAACTCGACGAGCTGGAGGCCGGGTTGCTGAAGATGGCGCGCGGGCGCGGGATGACCTGGCAGGAGATCGCGTTCGGCCTCGGCCTGGGCACCCCGCAGGCGGCCCGGCAGCGGCACGAGCGGCTCACCGACCGGACCGCCGCCGACGGCGAGGCCTGAGGACGCCCGAAGGCCCCACCGCGGGGGCGGTGGGGCCTTCGTCAACTGCTGTTGTACTCCGCCCGGTTGACGCAACCGGCTGAGCACCACGGAGGTCGTGGTCCGGCTGCGCTGCCGGGCGGAGGGCCTCCGACTCGTACCCGCGTGGGGCGGGTCTGGTCGCTTACTTGCTGGCGGCGAGCTCCTTGGCGGGAGCGGCCTGGGCGACGACGGGCTTCGGCGCGGGGCCGGCCGCCTCCTGGAACGCGTCGAAGGGCTTCTCCATCTCGGAGAGGCCGACCGTCTCGCGCTTGAGGAACATCGCCAGGGTCCAGTCGGTGAAGACCCGGATCTTGCGGTTCATGGTCGGGACCATCGCACCGTGGTAGGCGCGGTGGAACCACCAGGCGAGGCGGCCCTTGAGCTTGACCTTGCCGAACAGGATGGCCACGCCCTTGTGCAGGCCGAGGCCGGCCACCGCGCCGAGGTTCTTGTGCTTGTACTCGGCCTGCGGGAAGCCGCGCATGCCCGCGACGACGTTGTCGCCGAGGACGGCCGCCTGACGGACGGCGTGCTGCGCGTTCGGCGGGCACCAGGCGCCCTCACCGGCGGCCAGGTCCGGGACCTGGGCGTTGTCGCCGGCCGCCCACACGTAGTCGAAGCCCTGGACCTGCAGGGTCGGCTTGGTGTCGACGTGGCCGCGCGGGCCCAGCGGGAGGCCGAAGCGCGAGACCACCGGGTTCGGCTTGACGCCGGCCGTCCACACGATGGTGGAGGCGTCGAACTCCATGCCGTTCTTCAGCACCACGTGCTGGTCGACGCAGGAGTCCATCGAGGTCTCGATGTAGACCTCGATGTTCCGCTCCTCCAGCCGGCCCTTGGTCCACAGACCGAGGTCCGGGCCCATCTCGGGGAGGATGCGGTTGGCGGCCTCGACCACGACGAAACGCATGTCGTCACGGCTGACGGTCTTGTAGATCTTGGCGGCGTCGCGCGCCATGTCCTCGATCTCGGCGATCGTCTCGATGCCGGCGAAGCCGCCGCCGATGACGACGAACGTCAGCGCCTTGCGGCGGACGTCCTCGTCGGCGGTGGACTCGGCCTTGTCGAGCTGCGCCATGACGTGGTTGCGGAGGCTGATCGCCTCCTCGACCGTCTTCATGCCGATGCCGTGCTCCGCCAGACCCGGGATCGGGAAGGTGCGGGAGACCGAGCCGGTCGCCACGACCAGGTACTCGAAGGGCAGTTCGTAGGAGTCGCCGGCCGCGGGCTGGATGGTGGCGACCTTGCGGGCGTGGTCCACATCGGTCACGTGACCGGTGAGCACCTCCGCCTTCTTGAGGGCGCTGCGCAGCGGGGCGACGAGGTTGCGAGGGGCGACGTTGCCGCCGGCCGCCTCGGGAAGGAAGGGCAGGTACGTCATGTACGACCGCGGGTCGACGACCGTGACGGTCGCTTCGCCGTAGCGCATCTTCTTGAGGATGCGCATCGCGGCATACAGGCCGACGTAACCACCGCCGACAATGAGGATGCGAGGACGCTCCGTGGTGCTCATATCCGAAAGTATCCACCCCCACCTGACGCACCATTCGTGAGGCCCGTCACAAGGTCCTGGACACCGGGTGCTACACTACGCGCCCACATCCGCCCGGCCTCGGCGCGCGCTCACCGCCGCCGGCCCGCCGCGGTGAGCGGACCGGCGGATAGGGCCTCGCTGAGCAGCAACGATCCCCGTACCGCACGGGTTCCCGGGTGTGAATTCGATTTCCACCCCGTGAACGTCAGGTGACCTGCGATCCCACGGGCAACCCGCCGACGGAGCCTTCGGTCCCACATATCGGACGGACCGGACACCGGAGTGCGACGAAAGGCTGGATCCCCATGTGAAGAAATTCACGAAGGTTCTTCGCCGACACGCCGGGAGGGCCCGCCGGGCGGGCCGGGCGGGCCCGTCAGGCGATGCTCCAGGCGATTCCGTCGAGGATGTCGTGCTCGCTGACGAGCAGTTCGGGGGCCCCGGTGCGCTCCATGATCTCCAGCAGGACGAGCGCCCCCGCGGCGATCACGTCGACCCGGCCGGGGTGCATGACGGGGATCGCGGCGCGCTCGGCGTGCGAGGAGTGCAGCAGCCACTCGGCGGTCTCCCGGACCTGCTCCACGCCGAGCACCGCGTGGTGGATCAGCTCGGAGTCGTAGCCGGGCAGCTCCAGGGCGATCCCGGCGACCGTGGTGACGGTGCCGGCCAGGCCGACCAGGGTGGCGCCGGAGTCCAGCGGGACGTGCCGGGCCACGGTGTCCAGGGCGGCCCGGATGTCGGCCCGGGCGGCGGCGATCTGCGCCTCGGACGGCCGTCCCCCGCCGCCGAGGTGACGCTCCGTCATCCGCACGCAGCCGATGTCCATGGAGTAGCCGGCCCGGACGTCCCGCTCGCCGAGCACGAACTCGGTGGAGCCGCCGCCGAGGTCGAAGACCAGGTACGGCGGGCGGTGCGGGCCGCCGAGCAGTTCGCGGGTGGCGCCGGTGAAGGAGAGCCGGGCCTCCTCGTCGCCGCTGACCACGCTCGGGGTGATGCCGAGGATCTCCTTGACCCCGGCGGTGAACTCGGCCGCGTTCTCGGCGTCCCGGGAGGCGGAGGTGGCGACCATCCGGATCCGGTCCGGGGCGACGCCGTACCCGGCGATCACCTCCGCGTACTCGCGGCAGGCGGCGAAGGTCCGGGCCAGCGCCTCGGGGTGCAGTCGGCCGGTCTGGTCGACGCCCTGGCCGAGCCGGACGATCAGCATCCGCCGGTCCAGGTCGGTGATGTCCCCGGTGGCCGGGTCGAGGTCGGCGATCAGCAGGCGGATCGAGTTGGTGCCGCAGTCGATGGCGGCGACCCGGATGGCGGTCACGACTCGTCAGCTCCCTCGGGGTCGGCGGCGTCCTCGGCGGCGGCCTTGCGGGCGGCCCGCTCGGCGGTCAGCGCCTCCTTGGCGGCGATCACCGCCTCGTGGTCCTGGGCCTTGGCCTGGTTGCGGGCGACCCGCTCACCGGCGGCCTGCACCTCGGCCGGGGAGACGCACGGGCCCTTGGCCCACCAGTCCTCCAGCAGGCCGAGCGCCTCGTCGCCGAGCGGGTTGACCCCCTCGCCGGCCGCCAGCGAGTGGCCGGCCAGCACGTGCAGGCACTTCACCCGGTCCGGCATGCCGCCGGCGCTGGGGAAGCCCTCCAGCACCTCGATGGCGTCCCGGCGGGCGATGTAGTCCTCGTGGGCCCGCCGGTAGGCGGCGGCGAGCTCCGGGTCCTCGGCGAGCCGGGCGGTCTGCTCCTTCATCACGCCGTCCGCCTCCAGGGTGCCGATCAGCGAGGCGGCCCTGGGGCAGGTCAGGTAGTAGAGCGTGGGGAACGGCGTGCCGTCGGGCAGCCGGGGGGCGGTCTCCACCACGTCGGGGTTGCCGCAGGGGCAGCGGTGGGCGACGGCGCGCAGTCCGCGCGGCACCCGGCCGAGCTGGGCGGCGATCGCGGCGATGTCGTGCTCGGAGACGGGAGGGTTCTGGTTGCTCATCAGGGGTCTGTTCGTCAGGGGGACTTGGGGGCGGGGGCGGCGGCGTCGGCGGCGGTGTCCACGGAGTCCCAGAACACCGAGTACCAGGGCCGCAGCGCCTTCGGTCGGGCGGTGTCCGCGGCGTCCGCGGAGGAGGGCCGGGCACCGGGCGAGGGCTGCGGGTCGACCGAGACGAACGGGGTCTCGCCGGGCAGCGCGTAGTGCAGCCGCTCCCGGGCCTGCGCCTTGACGTACTCGGGGTCCTGCCAGCGAGCCCGGTCGCGGCGGAGCTCCTCGACCTGCTGGCGGGCGTGTTCGGCCTTGGCCCGCTGGGCGGCGATCTCCTCGCGCTGGGCGATGAACTGCCGGGTGGGATAGGCGAGTATCGCCACGAGCGAGCACAGCACCAGGACCAGGACGGTGGCCCGGCTGGTGAAGCGCGGTCGCGCCGCCAGTCCCGGGATCCTCCACTTGGCCATCTGCTCACCCCTCCTGCGCATGCCGGTGCCCCGGCCCCCACCCTACGCGGTGGGAGCCGGGGCATCCGGTCACAACAGGCTCGGCGGGGAGCCGGATCAGCCCTTGAAGCGCGGGAAGGAGGAACGACCCGCGTACTCCGCGGCGTCGTCGAGGATCTCCTCGATGCGCAGCAGCTGGTTGTACTTGGCGACGCGCTCGGAGCGGGCCGGGGCGCCGGTCTTGATCTGGCCGCAGTTGGTGGCGACGGCGAGGTCGGCGATGGTGACGTCCTCGGTCTCGCCGGAGCGGTGCGACATCATGCAGCGGTAGCCGTTGCGCTGGGCCAGCTCGACGGCGTCCAGGGTCTCGGTGAGCGAGCCGATCTGGTTGACCTTCACCAGCAGCGCGTTGGCGGTGCCGGTCTCGATGCCCTTACGCAGGCGCTCCGGGTTGGTGACGAACAGGTCGTCACCGACCAGCTGGACCTTGTCGCCGATCGCGTCGGTGATGGCCTTCCAGCCGTCCCAGTCCGACTCGTCCAGCGGGTCCTCGATGGAGACCAGCGGGTAGTCGGCGACCAGCTCGGCGTAGTACGCGATCAGGTCGGCCGAGGAGAGCGCCTTGCCCTCGAACTGGTAGGCGCCGTCCTTGAAGAACTCGGAGGCGGCGACGTCCAGGGCGAGCGCGACGTCCTTGCCCGGGGTGTAGCCGGCCTTCTTGATGGCCTCGGTGATGAGGTCGAGGGCCTCGCGGTTGGAGTCCAGGTTCGGGGCGAAGCCGCCCTCGTCGCCCAGGCCGGTGGAGAGCCCGCGCTCCTTCAGCACGCCCTTGAGGGTGTGGTAGACCTCGACGCCCCAGCGGACGGCCTCGGAGAAGGTCTCCGCGCCGATCGGGGCGATCATGAACTCCTGGATGTCGACGTTGGAGTCCGCGTGCGAGCCGCCGTTGAGGATGTTCATCATCGGGACCGGCAGCACGTGGGCGTTCGGGCCGCCCAGGTAGCGGAACAGCGGCAGGTCGCTGGCCTCGGAGGCGGCGTGCGCGACGGCGAGGGAGACGCCGAGGATCGCGTTGGCGCCGAGCGAGGACTTGTCCGGGGTGGCGTCCAGGTCGAGCATCGCCTGGTCGATCAGCCGCTGCTCGGTGGCGTCGTAGCCGACCAGCTCGGGGCCGATCTGCTCGATCACGGCGAGGACGGCCTTCTCGACGCCCTTGCCGAAGTAGCGGTTCTTGTCGCCGTCGCGGAGCTCCAGCGCCTCGAACGCGCCGGTGGAGGCGCCCGACGGGACAGCGGCACGACCGGTGCTGCCGTCGTCGAGACCGACCTCGACCTCGACCGTGGGGTTGCCGCGGGAGTCGAGGATCTCACGGGCTACGACGACATCAATGGACGGCACGAGGCATCTCCTAGCGGAAGCGGATGTGTGGTCGTTACGACCTGAGCCTAGCCCTACACCGCCCCGCGGCCACGTCCGGCCGGGCCTCGTCTCACGGTGTGGCACCGCTACTCACTGGTAGTTCACCTGATTGCCCGCAGGCCCGGGGCCCCGGACGGCGCGAACTGCCCTGCGCACGCCCGGGGCGGACGGACCGTCAGGCGCCGCGCGTCACAGCGCGAGCACCTGGCCGGGGAGGATGAGGTCCGGGTTGTCGCCGATCACCCGGCGGTTGGCCTGGTAGAGCTGCTCCCAGCCGCCGGGGAGGCTGCGGGCCGCGGCGATGCCGGAGAGGGTGTCGCCCTCGATCACGGTGTAGCCGCCGGCGGCGGGCGCGGGGGTCTCCGCGGCCGGCGGCTGGGCGGCGGGCTCGGACTGGGCCGGCTTGGCGGCGGGCTTCGAGGGCTTGGGGGACGGCTTGACGGCCGGCGCGGCCGGGCGCTCCTGCGAGCGGGAGACGGTGTCGTCCGAGGTGTCGGCCACCTCGCCGCCGCGGCTGAGGCCGGCCCGCACCGAGCAGACCGGCCAGGCGCCGGGGCCCTGGGAGGCCAGGACCCGCTCGGCGACCGCGATCTGCTGGGCGCGGCTGGCCTGGTCGGCGCGGCCCGCGTACTGGCCGCCGCCGTAGGCGCGCCAGGTGGAGGAGCTGAACTGCAGGCCGCCGTAGTAACCGTTTCCGGTGTTGATGCTCCAGTTGCCGCCGCTCTCGCACTGGGCCACGCGGTCCCAGACGGAGCTCGGGGCGGCTGCCGCTCCGGCGGCGGCGAGCAGGGGCAGGGCCAGGCCGACCGAGACCACGCCGGCGGCGGCGATGACCTTCTCGGCCTTGGTACTGCGTCGGTGACGGCCGGTACCGGTAACTGCCATGGGATGTCCTCTCCGCACGCCTGCGAGGTGAGCTGTCGGGTTCGGACCGGGAGGCTGGCCCGGCCACCCGGTGGTCACGGACGCGTGTGCGTCCACCTCCGGGCGGCTTCACCCCTAGCCGCTGGGACGGCGGCGGTCATACGTGGTTCCCCCGCTCCTGTCCGGGTCGATGACTCGGTGGCCCGAGGACGCGGCGGACAGGACTCGGCGTACCGCGTTCGGGGCCCGCTGCTGCGAGCAGATCGGAGAGTAGGCAGAGCTGACGGGCAATCACAAGCTCATATCACCGGCATCACGCCGAAATCACGAACCTCTACGGCTCGTACACAGAGCATCCATATATGTCCGGTTTCGTCCGTGTGGGGAGTGCGGCGCGCGCCCCCGTCCGACGCGCCGTCAGCCACTGCGAACGGGGGTTCGGACGGTTCGAAACGGCGTCAGCGGGGTGTGAAGGAGACCGGGAGGTCGCGCAGACCGCGCATGATCAGGCCGCCGCGCCAACGCAGTTCGGACGGGTCCGCGGCCAGCCGCAGGTCCGGCAGCCTGGTCAGTAGGCTGCCGATCGCGCGCTGGCCCTCAAGTCGGGCCAGCGGGGCGCCGATGCAGTAGTGGATACCGTGTCCGAAACCGAGGTGCGGATTGTCCGCCCGGGCCAAGTCGAGGGTGTTCTCGTCCGAGAACCGGGCCGGGTCGCGGTCGGCCGCGGCCAGCACCACCAACACCGGGTCGCCGACCGGGATCTCCACCCCGCCGATCCGCAGCGGAGCGGTGGCGAACCGCCAGGTGGCCAGCTCGACCGGGCCGTCGTATCGCAGCAGCTCCTCGATCCCGGTCTCCAGCAGGCCGGTCTCTCCGCGGTCCAACGAAGCTTGCAGGCGCTGGAGTTGGTCGGGATTGCGGAGCAGTGCGTACACGCCGTTGCCGACTAGATTGATGGTGGTCTCGAATCCCGCAAAAAGCAAGATGAAGGCCATCGCCGCGGCCTCGTTCTCGGTGAGGTGCTCACCGTGGTCACTGGCCCGGATCAGACCGGAGATCAGGTCGTCGCCGAGGTCGGCCCGCTTGCGGTGGATCAACTCGGCCAGGTAGCTCTGGATCCGCTTCACCGCGCGGCCCACTCCCCCGCGCCGGGCGCCGGTCTGGCCCGGCTTCGTGTGTCGCAGCATCATGCCGGCCCAGTCGCACAGGTCGTCCTGGTCCTCCTCGGGCACGCCGAGGAGCTCGCAGATCGCGTAGATCGGCAGCGGGAAGGCGAGTTCGTGGATCAGGTCGGCCTCGCCGCGGGCGGCGAAGGAGTCGATCAGCCGGTCGGTGAGCTGCTGCACGCGCGGTTCGAACTCGGCCACCCGGCGCGGGGTGAACGCCTTGGACACCAGCCGGCGCAGCCGGGTGTGGTCCGGCGGGTCGATGTTCAGCAGATGGGTCATCAGGTCGGCCTGCCGCTCGCCCGGGATGCCCACCCGGCCGGTGCGGTGCGCCTGCCCGCTGTGGTGCGCCGGGTTCTTCGACAGCCGGGCGTCCGCCAGCGCCTGCCGGGCGTCCGCGTACCGGGTGACCAGCCACGCCTCCACCCCGCTCGGCAGCGTGGTGCGGTGCACCGGCGCGTGCTGGCGCAGCCAGGCGTACGCCGGGTACGGGTCGGCCGCGAACTCCCAGGTGAAGAGTTCCGGCTGCGTGGGGTGGGGCGTGTGGGACATGTCTTGACCGTATCCAAAGGCTCCGCCGCGTGAGTCTGGTCACCTGGCGGGTAATCCCTGTTGCAGAGGGGATGGGCGTGCCTACCATCCTCCGACAGTCATAGCGCGGGCGGTCGTGCGGGCCGCCCGAGTCCGCCCTGAAGGGGGAGCAGACGATGCGGGTAGCCGGGGCAGTGGTGGTCATCGCGGTGCTCGACGGAGGCTCGGGGGCCGACCTGGCCCGCCGGTTCGCCGCCGCCGGGGCCGCCGGTCTGCTCATCGCCGACCTGCACCCCGGGGTCGCCGAGGACCTCGCCGCCGAACTCGACCGCCCCGGCTGCCCCGTGGTCGGCGTGTCCGGCGACGTCCACCGCCCCAGCGACATCGCCGCCCTGGTCGACACCGCCGCCAAGCACCTCGGCCCGATCGACCTGTTCGCGGTGGCCGGCCCGGACGGCGAGCGGATCGTCCAGCTCGCCGAACTGCCCGGCCACCTCGACCTGCTGGCCGAGGTGCTGGCCCTGGTCGGCGAGGCGATCGGCGAGGTCGTCCCCGCGCAGCGGCAGCCCGCCGACGCCGACCACCCGGCCCGCCTGGCGAGCTGACCCGCCGTCAGCCCGGCTCAGCCCTCCAGCCCCTCCGCGGCGCGCACCTCCCGGCGGTAGCCGCGGGCCGCCGCGCGCAGTGCCGCGTCCACGTCCACGCCGCGGTCGTAGGCCTGCTGGGCCACCGCCAGCAGCAGCTCCCCCGCCGACTCCTCGGTGAGCTCGGCGGGCAGCCGGTACGGCCGGTCGGGCACCGCGGTGAAGTTCGCCCGCCGCACCCGGGAGACCAGCTTCGCCGCGTAGGCGAGCGCCGGCAGTCCGCCCGGCACCCCGTCGAGCACCGACTCGCGCTGCTTCTCCGCGGCCTTCAGCTGCTCCCAGTTGGCCTCCACCTGCTCCGCGCCCTCGGCCTGGACGTCGCCGAACACGTGCGGGTGGCGGTACATCAGCTTCTCGACGATGTCCCCGGCCACGTCGTCGATCGAGAACGGGTCGGCCGGGTCCTCCTCGGCGATCCGCGAGTGGAAGAACACCTGCAGCAGCACGTCGCCGAGCTCCTCGCGCAGGGTCTCCCGGTCACCCTCCTCGATCGCCTCGACCAGCTCGAACGCCTCCTCCACCAGGTACTTCACCAGGCTGGCGTGGGTCTGCTCGGCGTCCCAGGGGCAGCCGCCGGGCGAGCGCAGCCGGTCCATCACCGCGGCCAGGTCGAGCAGCCGGGCGCCGGGCAGGTCGTACGAGCCGGGGAGCACCTCGATCTCCGGGTGCGCGCCGGCCTCCTCGACGGCGATCCGGGCCAGCGCGTCGGTCAGCCCGGGGTCGCCGTCCGGGCTCTCCAGCCAGACCGCGGGGGCCGCGGCGAGCAGCTGCCGGGCCAGCGCGGGGGCGCTCGGGCGCTCGATCAGCTCGGGCGTGATCCCGGCCTGCCGCAGCGCGGGCAGCTGCGGGTGGTCCGCGGCGCCGAGCAGCACCCTGGGGTTCGAGTGCAGGGCCTGCCAGGCGGGCCAGGAGAGCAGGCCGGGCGCGATCCGGTGGGTGGTGGTCAGCAGGATGAGCTTGGGAGTGTCCACGGCTCGAACCTACTGCGAAAGCCGCGCGGGGTGCGAAGCGGTCGACCCCCGCCGCTACAGCGGCTGGGCGTTCTTCGGCAGCCAGTCCTCGGTGGTCTCGGTGAGCGCGATCTGCGCCGGGTCCCAGGCCCCGTAGCGGGGGTTGACCTCGATGTGCAGGGCGGTGCCCGCGGTGGCCAGCGCCTTGCGGATCGCGGCGTCGCCGGAGCTGGACTCCGGGTCCTGGCCGCCGGCCAGCTTCACGATGCCGAGCTGCTGGCGGTAGTAGCCGTCGATCCCGGCGGCGGGCACGCCCTGACGGGAGAGCAGCAGCTGGGCCAGCCGGTCCTCGCCGCCCACGGTGCGCGTGTCGGCCGCCCGGGCGGCGTCGATCTCGCTCTGGCTGATCGCGAGTTGACGGTCCACCAGGGCGCGGGCGATCACCTTGTCGAGGATCAGGTCGGAGACCGCGTGCCGGGCCAGCCCGGCGGGCTCGTTGCTCTTCGCGCCGGTCTGCGGGCCCATGCCGGCGCGGACCGCCGCGACCCGGGACTCCACCTGCGCGACGGTGATCCGCTCCCCGCCGACCACCGCGGCGGCGCCCTGGTGCGGCGTCGCCGTCCCGCACGCGGTCAGCGCGGCGGCGGCGAGCGCGACGCCGACGGCCGTCCGCAGGCGGCGGGTACGGGCGGAGCTGGTGCGGATCACGGGGGCCTCCCGGCGGGTGGGGGTGCGTTCCGGTGGTGCGCTGGCGTGCGGGGCTGGGACGAACAATAGGGAGCCCCGCCGTCCGGTGCCAGACCCCCCGCGCGAACGGGCCCGGATCAGGTCGCGTACGGGTTGGTGGTGGTGCGCTGCGCGCCGAGCTGTTCGAGGTGGCCGCGCAGGCGTCGGACGTCGGGGTGGTGCGGGCCGTGGCGGCGCTCGGTCTCCAGGAGGAGCTCCAGCAGGGTCTGCCAGCCGGTCTCGGGGTGGCCGGTGGCGGCCTGCAACAGGCCGATGCGCTCGCGCAGTTCGGTGCCGTGCGCGGCGTCCGGGGCGGTGGCGGCGAGCACCGCGCGGTACTCGGCGAGCGCGTCGACCGGCAGGCCGAGCTGCTCCAGGCAGCGGGCGGCGTGCCGCCGGTGGTCGAGCGCGGCGGGGTCGTACGGGCCGCGCTCGACGGTCGCGTGCGCGGCGAGCCGCTGGAACTCGGGCAGCGCCTCGCCCCAGCGGCCGGTCGCCAGCAGGGTGCGGGCCCGGATCGCCCGGACGGTGTGCACCAGCGGCGCGGCCTCGCCCTGCTCGGCGACCGCCCGGGGCAGCAGCCGGCCGGCCAGCTCCAGCACCTCGGTGTGCCGGCCGGCCGCGACCAGGTCGGACAGCCGGGCACAGGCCCGGGCCAGCGTCTCGCCCTCGGACCCGCTCTCCGGGCCGCCGTCGTACCCGCTCTCGTACCGGCCGGGGGCCGCGGCGGCGGGCGGTGCGGCGGGGGCGGGCACCGCGGCGGGTGCGGCGGCCGACAGCGGTGCGGCGGGCGCCGGGTGTGCGGGTTCGGGGTGGTGCGGGTAGCGGTACGGGTCGGTCGGGTCGGGGACGGCGGGCAGCCGGGTGCGCAGGGCGGCGGCGGGCGCCGGCAGCAGGGGCAGCAGCCGGGCGTGCACCAGGCGGGCGTCGGCGGGCCGGTCCTCGGGGCGCTTGGCGAGCAGGTGCAGCACCAGCGCCTCCAGCCCGGCGGGCACCTCGGCGCGCAGTTCGCGCAGCGGTACCGGCGGGTCGTCGACCTGGCGGCGCAGCACGCCGAGCGCGGTGGGCGCGGGGAACGGCGCCTGGCCGGCCAGCATCTCGTGCAGCATGCAGCCGAGCGCGTACAGGTCGCTGCGCGGGTCGGTGGCGGCGGCGAGGGCCTGTTCGGGGGCCATGTAGGCGGGGCTGCCGATCGGGCTGCCGGTGAGGGTGAGGCGGGTGGCGCCGGGGTCGAGGGCGGCGGCGATGCCGAGGTCCAGCAGCACCACCCGCCCGTCCGGACGGATCATCACATTGCTTGGCTTGAGGTCGCGGTGGACCACCTGCGCCGCGTGCACGGCGGCCAGCGCGGCGCACAGCTGCCCGGCCACCGCGACGGCCTGCGCCACCGGCAGCGGGCCCTCCTCGGCGATCAGGTCGGCCAGACTCAGGCCGGGCACCCGCTGCATCACCAGGTACAGCTCCTCGCCGTCCGCCCCGGCGTCGTACACGCTGACCAGCCCGGGGTGCTCCAGCCCGGCGCTGATCCGGCACTCGCGCAGGAAGCGCTGCCGCAGCAGCTCGGCCTGGCTGTCGCCGCGCGCCACCGGGTAGGGCATCGCGTCGGTGCGCAGCAGCTTGACCGCCACCCGGCGGTCCAGCCGCAGGTCATGGCCGGCCCAGACCTGGCCCATCCCGCCGTGGCCGATCTTCTCGGCGAGCGCGTACCGCCCGTCGACCGTCCGCCGCTCGCTCACGGCCGCCCGTCCCCGGCCTGACGCCGCAGCAGCTCGCCGAGTTCGCGCAGCTCCGCCGCCCCGGTCGGCTGGACGGGCTGCCCGGGGTAGGGCTGCGCGGGGTACGCCTGGGGCGGGGTCGGGTACGGCGGGACGGGATAGGGCTGCACCGGGAAGGGGTACGCGGTCTTCGCGGCGGGCCAGTGCCGCCGACGGTTCATCAGCAGGAAGTGCACCGGCGCGCCCAGCCAGAGCGGGATCAGCGCGACCCCGACCACCACCAGGTTCAGCGCCTCGCCCCGCGGGGTCAGCCCGGACGCCACGTACACCGCCAGCTGCAGCACCCCGAAGACCACCGCGCCGACCACGTCCACCCGGCGGCGGCGTCCGACGGCGAGCACCAGCGAGGGCACCAGACCGAGCAGTCCCAGGCTCAGCACCGGCAGCGCGGCACACAGCGCCGAGACCCAGGGCCGGTACGGACCGGACGCGACGGGGCCGGGCATGGACGCTCCTCGACGACGGCGGGGCAGTGCATCGCACACGGTACCGTCACACGCCGCCGCGCCGAGAGTCCCCGGGCGCGTCCGGACCTGAGTCGCCGTCAGGCCGGTTCGGTGCCCCCGGACGCCAGGCCGTCGGTGAGCGCCCGGGTCAGCGTCCGCGCCTCGGCGGCGGCCCGGGCCAGCGCCCCCTCGAACTCGGCGATCCGCCGGAACGCCGCGCCCAGCAAACGCTGTTGCTCCACCGGGACGCGCGGCAGCTCCACCCGGCGGATGTCCAGCCGGGTGGTGGTCGAGGCGTAGCTGCTGGCCCGCCGCCCTGCGCCGGTGGCCCGCAACTGGCCCGCCAGGAAGTCCGGGTCGAGCACCGCCGGGTCCGGCCGCAGCAGGTGCAGCCGGGGCCCGAGCGCCGCCCCCAGATACGGGCTGCCGGGGTGCACCGCGCAGGCCGTCTCACCCCCGAGGGCGGGAACCAGCACGTCGCCTTGACGGACCGTCACCCCGGGGGCGTCGGCGGTCGCGCTCGGCGGGGCGGCCGTCAGCAGGTCCTGGTCGGTGAGCAGCGGGACGCCGCCACCCGGCCGGACCGGGGTGCCCTGCCCGGAGGAGTGCACCTCCAGGGCGCCGGAGCGAGCGAGTTCGCCGATGCTCACCTGCGGGGCCGCGGGCGCGGCGGCCGCGCGGACGGCGGGCAGCGCGGCGTCCAGGTCGGCGAGGTCCGCGAGCCGCCCGGCCAGGCGCAGCCGGAGCGCGGCGACGGTGTCCGGCGCGGCCTCGGCCGGGGCGGCGGGCAGGTGCCGGGCCGGGGTCAGGTCGGTCTCGTCGTCCAGCAGGTCCAGCGCGGGGACGGCCCGGGACAGGCCCGGACGGTCCGCGGGCAGCGGGGCGCCGGTGCGGGCCGCCGAGTCGAACTCCCGCCAGGACGCCAGCACCGTGCGGTGCAGCGCGTCGCGGTCGGTACGTTCGCGGCCGCCCTCGGCCGAGGCGTCCAGCAGCAGCACGTGCCGGAAGCCGTCCCCCGGCACCGGCCCGCGCAGCACCCACACGTGCAGCGGCACCCCGAACGGCGGCGCCGCCCCCGCGGGCAGCGCCACCACCGCGCGCAGCGCGCCCGAGCGCACCAGCTCCGCCCGGACCCGCCGCCCGGCCCGCCGCGACGCCACGGTCGGCGGCAGCAGCACCACCGCGACCCCGCCCGGCCGGGTGTGCGCCAGGCAGTGCAGCACCCAGGCCAGCTCCGACTCCCCGCGCGGCGGCACCACCCCGCCCGGCCAGCGCGCGTCGTACTGCAGCTGCTCGTGCCCCCAGTCCCGCTCGTTGTACGGCGGCCGGCACACCACGGCGTCCGCCGCCAGCCCCGGGTAGGCGTCCGCCCGCAAGGCGTCGCCCGCCGCCACCTCCACCGCGAGCGGCCCCGCACCCGCAGGCATCGCCAACGCCAGCCGCAGCAACGCCACCCCGGCATACCCCCCGTCCGCCTCCTGCCCCACCCACGCCCCCCCACCGACCGCCGCAAGCAGCAACCCCCCGGCCCCACAAGCCGGATCGAACACGACCGGGGAGGAAGTCGACGAGACAACACCTGACGACACGTCGGCCAGTGCGGCCAGCAGTGTCGCGGTGGCGGTGGGGATGGGCTGGGGGAGGCGGGGGTTGGCTTCGGTGTGGCGGGTGAGGAGGTGTTCGTAGGCGGTGGCGGGGGTGGTGTCGGTGGTGAGGCGGAGGAGGAGGCGGGCCAGGTCGAGGTGGGTGGCGCCGGCCAGCAGGGGGAGGGCGAGGGCGGTGGGGGCGTCGGGGCCGAGGGCGGCGGTGACGGCGCGTCGGAGGGCCTTGGGGAGCGTCGTCGCGAGGCGGGTGTCGGGCTGGCCCGCGAGCTCGGCGCGGATCGCGGGCTCGCGGTGCAGCAGGAGCAGCAGCGCTCCGGCGGTGACGAGCGGGGCGACGGCGGGTCCGGCCGGGTCGCGGAGCGTCTCCAGTTGCTGCCAGATCCGTTCCAGGAGCGGGAGTTCGGCGAGTTTGCCCTGCTCGCGCAGCCACTGTTCGACCTGGTCGAGCCGGAAGGTCGGGCTGGTCTCGGTGCCGCCGGCCGGCTTCGGGAAGTCGGCGTGCCGGCGGCGCCAGTTGGAGACGGCGGCGCGTCCGACCCCGGCGAGCCGGGCGATCTCGGCGGCGGTCACCTCGGGACGGTCCGGCATCGGCTGACTCCTTCACGGCGGCGTGTGACCACACAGCATAGCGAGCACGTCACTGCCACGGGTTCACACGTGAACAGAGCTCTTTTTCGAATCTACGTTGACACTGTTCACAGCATCATGGTCTAGTGGAGCCATCGCCGGAACGACCGGCCCACCGCAATCCCTGGGGGAGAGACCGCCATGACCGCTCGCACCACCACCCGCCGCTCCGCCGCCGTCCTGCTCGGCGCCTGCCTGCTCGCCGTCGGCGCCACCGCCTGCGGCCCCGACAACACCGTCTCCACCAGCCCGAAGAGCACCGCGGCCGCGGCCCCGGCCGGCGGCGCCGCCTCCTCCGCCCCGGCGGCCGGCGACGCGGGGAAGGGCACCGTCGCCAAGCTCGGCGACACCATCGGGCTCAAGGGGAACGACAAGGCCAACACCGCGGACGTCACGCTGGTGAAGGTGGTCGACAACGCGGAGGGCAACGACGAGTTCACGAAGCCCGCCGACGGCAAGCGCTTCGTCTCGGTGCAGTTCCGGATCAAGGCGACCGGCAAGGCCGCCTACAGCGACGCCCCGCAGAACAGCGCCAAGCTGATCGACGTGCAAGGGCAGGCGTTCGGCGCGACCGTGGCCGAGACCAAGGCCGGCCCGGAGTTCCAGGTCCCGGCGAACATCGCCCCCGGGGAGAGCGCGCTCGGCTTCATCACCTTCGAGGTGCCGGCCGACGCCAAGCTGGACAAGGCGCAGTTCGCCCTGGACAGCGACTTCGCCCCGCAGACCGGCCAGTGGAAGCTCGGCTGACCGGGTCGTGGGGGGGGGAAACGGTCAGGGGCGCCGGAGGGAATCCCCCCGACGCCCCTGACCGCACCGGCTACCGCTTCAGGTCGTCGAACATGGTGCTCAGGAACTCCGTGCACCAGGACAGCAACTCCCGGCCCACCAGCGGCTTCCCGCCGATCCGGCCGCCGGAGCTGGGGCGCGGCACCAGCAGCTGCTGGGCGGCGGACTTGAGCTGGGTGCGCGGGTAGAGCCGGTTCAGCCGCAGCTGCTGGGACTCCCGCAGCTCGACCGGGCCGAACCGGACGAAGTTGCCCTGCAGCGTGATGTCGCCGACGCCGCAGCGCCGCGCGAACAGCCGCAGCCCGGCCACCAGCAGCAGGTTCTCCACCGGCTCGGGCAGCTTGCCGTAACGGTCCGTCAGCTCCTCGCGGACCTGGACGATGTCCTGCTCGGAGTTGACCGCCGCGATCGAGCGGTACGCCTGCAGGCGCAGCCGCTCGCCGGGGGCGTAGTCGTGCGGGACGTGCGCGTCGACCGGCAGCTCGATCTTGACCTCCAGCGGCTCCTCCTCCGGCTCGCCGCCGCCGGCCTCCAGCGTCTCGCGGAACTCGGCGACCGCCTCGCCGACCATCCGCATGTAGAGGTCGAAGCCGACGCCCGCGATGTGGCCGGACTGCTCGCCGCCGAGCAGGTTGCCGGCGCCGCGGATCTCCAGGTCCTTCATCGCGACGTACATGCCGGCGCCCATCTCGGTGTGCTGGGCGATGGTGGCCAGCCGCTCGTGGGCGGTCTCGGTGAGCGGCTTCTCCGGCGGGTACAGCATGTAGGCGTAGCCGCGTTCGCGACCGCGGCCGACCCGGCCGCGCAGCTGGTGCAGCTGGGAGAGGCCGAAGGTGTCGCCGCGCTCGACGATCAGGGTGTTGGCGTTGGAGATGTCGATGCCGGACTCCACGATCGTGGTGGAGACCAGGACGTCGAACTCCTTCTCCCAGAAGTCGACGACGACCTTCTCCAGGTGGGTCTCCCCCATCTGCCCGTGCGCGGTGGCGACCCGCGCCTCGGGGACCAGGTCCTTCAGCCGCGCCGCCGCCTTGTCGATCGACTCGACCCGGTTGTGGATGTAGAACACCTGGCCCTCGCGCAGGAGTTCACGCCGGATCGCGGCCGCGATCTGCTTCTCGTCGTACGGGCCGACGAAGGTGAGGACCGGGTGCCGCTCCTCCGGCGGGGTGGTGATGGTGGACATCTCGCGGATGCCGGTGACCGCCATCTCCAGGGTGCGCGGGATCGGCGTGGCGGACATCGTCAGCACGTCGACGTTGGCCCGCAGCTTCTTCAGCTGCTCCTTGTGCTCGACGCCGAAGCGCTGCTCCTCGTCGACGATGACCAGGCCGAGGTCCTTGAACCGGGTCTCCGAGGAGAACAGCCGGTGGGTGCCGATCACCACGTCCACCGAGCCCTCGAACAGGCCCTCCAGCACGGCCTTCGCCTCGGTGTCGGTCTGGAACCGGGACAGCGCCTTCACGGTGACCGGGAAGTTGGCGTACCGCTCGGCGAAGGTCGAGAAGTGCTGCTGCACCAGCAGCGTGGTCGGCACCAGCACGGCGACCTGCTTGCCGTCCTGCACCGCCTTGAAGGCGGCGCGCACCGCGATCTCGGTCTTGCCGTAGCCGACGTCGCCGCAGATCAGCCGGTCCATCGGGACGGACTTCTCCATGTCCGACTTGACCTCGGCGATGGTGGTCAGCTGGTCCGGCGTCTCCGCGTACGGGAAGGCGTCCTCCAACTCCCGCTGCCAGGGGGTGTCCTGGCCGAAGGCGTGGCCGGGGGCGGCCATCCGCGCCGAGTACAGCTTGATCAGGTCGGCGGCGATCTCCCGGACCGCCTTCTTGGCGCGCTGCTTGGTCTTCGCCCAGTCCGCGCCGCCGAGCCGGTGCAGCGTCGGGGCCTCGCCGCCGACGTACTTGGTGACCTGGTCGAGCTGGTCGGTCGGCACGAACAGCCGGTCGCCGGGGTGGCCGCGCTTGGCGGGGGCGTACTCCAGCACCAGGTACTCGCGGGTGGCGCCCTGGACGGTGCGCTGCACCATCTCCACGTACCGGCCGACGCCGTGCTGCTCGTGCACCACGTAGTCGCCGGCCGCCAGCGCCAGCGGGTCGATCGCGTTGCGGCGGCGGGACGGCATCCGCCGCATGTCCTTGGTGGAGGACTTCTGGCCGGACAGGTCGGTCTCGGTGATGACGGTCAGCTTCAGCTGCTCGTCGACGAAGCCGTGCTCGATCGAGCCGCAGGAGACGTAGACCACGTCCCGGGTCGGGGCCTCGGCGAGGTCGGCGACCAGCCGGGCCGCGATGCCCTCGTTCCCGAGCACCTCGGCGAGCCGGGACGCCGGGCCGTGACCCTCCGTCACCATGACGACCCGCCAGTCCCCGGCCAGGCGCTCCTTGGCGTCGGCGATCGCCCGCGCGGTGTCGCCGCGGTACGCCTCCACCGCGTGCATGCCCAGCGTCAGGGTGTCCGCGTCGAACTCGAGGATTGCGCTCACACTCGAGTCGCTGGTGGCGAACGGGCTCACCGACCACCAGGGCAGGCCGATCTCGGCGGCGTGCTCCCGGACGTCGGCCAGCGACCACAGCGAGGCGGCGGAGACGTCGATCGTCTCCAGGTCGATCGGACGGTCGGCGCCCGCCGCGGCGGCCACCCAGGAGGCGGCCAGGAACTCCTGGCTGGTGGCGACCAGGTCGGCGGCCCGGGTGCGGACCCGCTCCGGGTCGCAGACCACCGCGATCGAACCGCTCGGCAGCACGTCCAGCAGCAGCTCCATGTCGTCGACCAGCACCGGGGCCAGCGACTCCATGCCCTCGACCGCGATGCCCTGCGCGATCTTGTCCAGGATCTCGCCCAACTCCGGGTGCCGCGCGGCCAGTTCGCCGGCCCGGGCGCGCACCTCGTCGGTCAGCAGCAGCTCGCGGCAGGGCGGCGCCCACAGGCCGTGCTCGGCGATCTCCAGCGACCGCTGGTCGGCGATCTTGAAGTAGCGGATCTCCTCGACGTCGTCGCCCCAGAACTCCACCCGCAGCGGGTGCTCCTCGGTCGGCGGGAACACGTCCAGGATGCCGCCGCGCACCGCGAACTCGCCGCGCTTCTCGACCAGTTCGACCCGCGCGTAGGCGGCCGCCGCGAGCTTGCGGGCCACCTCGCCCAGGTCGTGCTGCTCACCGCGCTGCAACGCCACCGGCTCCAGCTCGGCCAGCCCCTTCACCTGCGGCTGCAGGACGCTGCGCACCGGCGCGACGACCACCTGCACCGACCCGGCCGCGGGGTCGTCCGCCCGAGGATGAACGATCCTCCGCAGCACCGCCAGGCGGCGGCCGACGGTGTCGGAGCGCGGCGAGAGCCGCTCGTGCGGCAGGGTCTCCCAGGCCGGGAACTCCGCCACCGCGTCCGGCGGCAGCAGCGAACGCAGCGAGGCCGCGAGGTCCTCGGCCTCCCGGCCGGTGGCGGTCACCGCCAGCACCGGGCGGCCGCGCTCCCCGGCCCGCGCGGCCAGCGAACGGGCCAGCGCGGCGATCGCGAACGGGCGCGCGGCGGGCGGGCCGACCAGGTCGAGGTGCTGCCTGTGGCCCGTGGCCGCCGCCTCGATCGCCTCGGCGAGGGCGGCGTCGCGTACGACGACATCGAGCAGTCCGGACAGGCTCATACGTCAAGTTCTCCACGGCGGGGAGTGGGCCCGGCGCGAGGAGGCCGGCCGGGCAACGCGAACGGCCCGGAACGCGGTGCGCCCGGGGGGTATCCAGCCTACGCCGCACCGGCGGTCGGCACGCGGCGCGGCAGGTCCGAGCCCTCTCTCCGTTATTCGGGCGGGCTCGTCCAGAGATCATGCGGGCGACACACTCCTGTCACTGTCCGTCCATGGTCGCCGCGCAAGATGGTCTCAGCGCACGCCGCATCCAACCGTGGGGGATGGCTGTGGAAGCGCGATCGCACCTCGATGGGGGTCGGGAGTGCGAAGGCCGGGCGACCCTGGGTGGGGGCGCCCGTGCCACTCACGCCGGGACCGCGGCGTCCGCCTGGGGCGGGCGCCGCGGGTCTCGGCGTCACGCTTTTCCGGGGCGTGTGCGAGACCGTCCGCCCCACTTCGCCGGAAGCGCCCCGCACGGACACCGCCGCTCCGTACCCTCATGTGAAGAAGGTGTGGGGACACCGGCGTCGATCCAGGGGGTTTCTTCGTCATGCGCGTCGTCATCGCAGGTCAGGGCTATGTCGGACTGCCGCTGGCCGTCCGCGCCGCCGAGGTCGGCCACACCGTGGTCGGCTACGACGTGGACGTGCGCCGGATCAAGCGGCTCGCCGTCGGCGAGTCCTACGTCGAGGACATCCCCGGCGACCGGCTGCGCCCGCTGCTCGACTCCGGCCGCTACCTGCCGACCGCCGAGCCCGCCGACGTGGCGGACTTCGACATCGCGGTGATCACCGTCCCGACCCCGCTGCGGGACGGGGTGCCCGACCTCTCCTACATCGAGTCCTCCGCCATGCTGCTGGCCCGGCACCTGAAGCCCGGTGCCACCGTGGTCCTGGAGTCCACCACCTACCCGGGCACCACCGAGGAGCTGCTCGCCCCGCTGCTCGAGGAGGGCTCCGGCCTGCGCGCGGGCGCCGACTTCCACCTCGGCTACAGCCCCGAGCGGATCGACCCCGGCAACCCGCAGTGGAAGCTGGAGAACACCCCCAAGGTGGTCTCCGGCACCACGCCCGAGGGCCTGGCCGCGGTCGACGGCTTCTACGGGCAGCTGGTCGAACGCACCGTCCCGGTCTCCTCCTGCAAGGAGGCCGAACTCACCAAGCTGCTGGAGAACACCTTCCGGCACGTCAACATCGCCCTGGTCAACGAGCTGGCGATGTTCGCCCACGACCTCGGCATCGACGTCTGGGAGGCGATCGACGCGGCCTCCACCAAGCCGTTCGGCTTCCTGCGCTTCACCCCCGGCCCCGGCGTCGGCGGGCACTGCCTGCCGATCGACCCGTCCTACCTGTCCTGGCGGGTGGAACGCGCCCTCGGCCAGTCCTTCCGCTTCGTCGAACTCGCCAACGACGTCAACAGCCACATGCCCGACTACGTGGTGCGGCGGCTCGCGCAGGCGCTCAACCAGCGCCGGCGCTCCGTCAACGGCTCGCGGGTGCTGCTGCTCGGCCTCGCCTACAAGAAGAACACCGGCGACGCCCGGGAGACGCCCGCCGCGAGGGTCGCCGAACTCCTCGCCAAGATGGGCGCCGAGGTCCGCGCCGCCGACCCGCACGTGGTCTCCGGCGTCCACGTCGCCGAACCGCACGTCCCCGGCCAGCGCACCCCCGACCACGACGGCGGCCCGCTCGCCACCGTCCACCGTGTCGAGGCCACCCCCGAGGAACTGGCCGCCGCCGACGCGGTGGTGCTGCTCGCGGACCACGACGAGTTCGACTACGACGCGATCACCGCCCACGCGCAGTACGTCCTCGACTGCCGCCGCCGACTGACGGGCGCCGCGGTCGAAGTGCTCTGACGATCGGGGCTCGGGGAAACGCGAGGCGGTGTCTGCGAGGTCTCGACTCGGCTCGAGGTCTCCGAGACCGCCGGCCGAGCTCAGACCACCGGGCACTCGCCTCGCAGTTCCCCGAGCCCCTGATCGTGCAGCTTCTCCCGGCTGGGAAGTCAGCCCTTGCGGGTGATGCGGCCCTTGTCGGGGCGGGTGTCGTGGTCGAGGCCGTCGTCGACGATGACGATCTTGGGGACGGGCTTGGCGGGCGGGGCCGCGGGCTCCGGGGGGTCGGCGGCGAAGGGCTTGCGCGGGTCCTCGGTCTTGCGCAGGACGGTGGTGGCGTCGTCGGCGACCGGCGGCTTGGTCAGGTCGGCCTTCTTCGACCCGGCCTTCGGCCCCTCCGCGGCGGCCTCCTCCTCGGGCTCGATCGCACCGACCGCGGCGCCGCGCAGCGAGGCGAGGGTGCCCTTGATGTGGTCGAGGTGGGTCTGGACCTTGTCGAGGCGCTTGGTGAAGTCGGCCTGGTCCTGCTCGCTGGCCTTGCGGATCCGGTCGGCCTTCTCCTTCGCCGCGGCGATCGCGGTGTCGGCCTTGACCTGGGCGGCGGTGTCGAGCCGGCGGGCCTCGGCGAGCATCGCCTCGCGGTGCTGCTCGGCCTCCTTGACCCGGCGCTCGGCGGCGGCCGTGATCTCGGCGACGGCGGCGTCCGCCTCGGTCTCGGCCGTGGCGACCTCCTCGTCGGCCTTGCGGCGGCGCTCGGCGAGGGCGACCTCGGACTGCTCGGAGGCGTCGGCGGCGGCGACCCGGACCCGGGCGGCGTGGCCGGTGGCGGCGTGCACCACGGCGCGGGCCTCGGCGTCGGCCTCGGCGCGTACCCGTTCGGCTTCGGCGCGGGTGCGCTCGGCGGTGCGGCGGGCGGCCTGTTCGGCGTCCTCGCGCTGCTGGGCGGCGTACTGCTTCGCGGCCTCGGCGGCGGCCTCGCCGGCCTCGTGGGCGGCGTCGCGGGAGTCCTCGGCGGCGCGCCGGGCCTTGGTGTGGATCGCCTCGGCCTCGTTCTGCGCGGTCTTCAGCAGGCCGGCGGCCTGCTCGCTGAGGCCGGCGTAGTCGGGGTCGGGGGCGTCCTGGGCGGCCTGCTGGACCTCGGCGAGTCGTTTCTCCATCTCGCGGATGCCCGAGCCGAGAACGCTGAGCCGCTCCCAGGCCTCGTCACGGTCGCGGGCGAGCGCGGCGACCGCCGCGTCGACCTGCTCGGGCGCGTAGCCGCGCCTGGAGACGGTGAAGCCGTACTGGGACACGGCGTCGCTCATCAGGCTGATCCCCTCGTGCTCGCGGGCTGCGCAGCCCCGCCGGGTGCGTGGTGCGGAGGGCACGGGTTAACCCGTCCCATTGACCTATTTTGCGCACATACGAACGCAAACCAAACAGGCCGCGGTCGCGCGGCCGGGGGAACCGGCCGCACGGCCGGGGTTACAGCAGGCCGTCCCAGAGCTGTTCGACCAGCACGGACCACCAGCTCTCCGGCGTGTGCAGCGCGGCCGGGTCGACCGCGAGCAGCTGCGCCTGGAGGTCGGTGGTCCAGCGGCCGGCCTGCTCCGGGGTGAGACCGTAGCGCAGCCGCCACATCCGGCCCAGCACGGCCAGGCTACGGACGAACTCGGGGACTCCGCTGTTCACGAACCGGGGCGGCTCGGCCGGGTTCTCCAGGTCGACGGCGACCACCGCGGCGGTGCCGTACTGGACGCACAGCTGGCGGCCGTAGTCGTTGCCGAGGACCAGGTAGCCGCCGAAGTCCGGGCCGGCCGGCAGGCCGCGTTCGGCGGCGAGTTCGGCGAGCGTCGGGATCGGTCGGCCCTCCTGGGCCTGGGCCCAGAAGAACGGCGCGAACTCACGGGGCAGGCCGACCCACATCAGGGTCTGCGCGACCTGCTCCGGCACTCCCTGCCGCGCCACCGCGCGCTGCTCGAACCGGAACACGCCCGCGCCGAAGTACTGGCCGAGCTCCGCGGCCAGCTGCTGCGGGGCGAGCGGCGGCAGCGGCGGGACGGCGCCGGGCGGCGGCAGCGGCACCCGGACGGCGCGCGGCCGCTGCGGGGCGGACGCCAGCTGGTGCAGCTGGTCGAGGTGCTCGTACAGCAGGCCCATGCCGTTCTGCCGGGCCTGCGCGTCGCGGCCGTACGGGACGGTGTGGCTGATCCGGACGTTCGGCCACGAGGACTTGACCATCCGCGCGCAGTAGCCGCCGGGCAGGTCGCACAGCTCCAGGTCGGTGTGCAGTTCCAGCACCTGGTCGGCGGGCACGCCGAGGCGGCGCAGCTCCTGCAGGGCCTTCCACTCCGGGTGCGGGGTGCCGGGCTCGCTGCGCATGATCACGTTCTGCTCGGAGCCGTCCGGCCCGCGGTAGCTGACCACCGCCTGGGTGCCGGGGCCGATCGCGGGCACGCCGGGCGGCGGCACCGGGGCGGCGGCCTGCGGCGGGGCGCCCATCGGCACCGGGCCGGGGACCGGCGCGGGCGGCGCCGGCGGGCCGGCCGGGAAGCCGTAGCCCTGCGGGGTGGGCGGCGGGCCCTGGAACGGCGGGCCGGGCGGCACCGGGGCGCCCGGGAACGGCGGCTGGCCCGGGAAGGGCTGCTGCGGGGCCGGGAACGGGTTGGCCGGCGGCGGGCCCTGCATCGGCGGGCCCGGGAACGGCGGGGTCGCGCCCGGCGCCGGGGCGGACAGCTCGATCGCCGGGGCCAGCTGGGTGGCCTGGTAGGCGACGGCCGCCGCGTCCTGACCCGCGCCGGGCTGCGGCTCGGGGGCGGGCGGCGCGAACGGCTGCGCGGGGGCGCCGCCGAGCAGCTCGCCCGGCGGGGGCGGCGGCGGGGCGCCCGGACCGCTGCGCCCGCCCGGACCGTGCGCCGGGCCGCCGGCCGGCGGCAGCAGGTCGTTCGGCGGCGGGGGCGGGGGCGCGCCGGGGCCGACGCGTCCGCCCGGACCGTGCGCGGGACCGCCCACCGGCGGCAGCAGGTCGCCCGGCGGGGGCGGCGGCGGGGCGGTCGGCCCGCCGCGGCCCGGCGCCCCGGGCAGGCCCATCAGCCCGGGCGGGCCGTCGCTGGCCAGCATGGTCGGCGCGTGGTCGATCGACGGCGCGGGAGCCGACGGACCGTCAGGACCGCCGGGCGGGAACGGCGGAGTCGCCCCGGGCGGCGGCGGGAACGCGGTGCCGCCCGGCGGCGTGCCCGGGGAGGGCGGCGGAGGCGGGAAGGGCGAACCCGGAGGCGGAACGGGCGTACCGGGCACGGGAGTCCCGCCGGGGAACGGCGGGACGCTCACCGGCGGCGGCGGGAACGCGGTGCCGCCCGGCGGCGTGCCCGGGGATGGCGGCGGGGGCGGGAAGGGCGAGCTCGGAGGCGGAACGGGCGTGCCTGGCACGGGGGTTGCGCCGGCAGCCGGTGTGCCCGGGAGCTGGGCGGTGGCGGCGTACGGGTCGGTGGCCGGGAAGGCCGCGGGCGGCGGGGAGAGGAAGGTGGGCGCGTCGCCGGCCGGGCGGTCGGAGGCGGGGGGCGTGGCGAGCTGCACGGACTCGGCGGCGATCGCCGCGTCGGCGGCCTCGTGCAGCCACTGCGGGGGGCTGAGCAGGAAGGAGGTGGCCTCGACCGCGCCGCGGACCGGCTTGGCGGCGCCGGCCGGGTTGGGTTCGGCGCGGGAGCCGTACTGCTCCTCGAACTGGCGGACCACCTCGTTGACCGGCAGCGGCGGCCACAGTGTGCTGGCGCCGCTGTCGCGGGCGATGACCAGCCGCAGCGAGCTGCCGGCCTCGCCGCTGCCCTCGCTGCCGTCGACCGCCCAGCAGACGAAGCCCAGGTCGAACTCCCGGACCCGTACCTCGCGTTGCTGTGCGCGCGGCACTCCGGCGTTGATCCAGTCCTCGGCGGCTTCCTGCGCCTGCGCGTACGTGGTCACCACGGCTCGTCCCACCCCTGTCGTTCGGTCAGTTCAGCGGGACGGCGCGGGCGAACCCGCCGTCCACCATGAGTTCGGCGACGGTCTCCAGCTCGGACGGGCTGCCGGCGAGCCGGAGCAGGAAGGCGTCGAAGCTGTCGCCGCAGGGCAGCAGCAGGCGCTCGACCCGCTGCTCGGGGGTCTCGTCGCCGCCCTCGTCGCGGGCGTCGTCGTAGGGGCAGAACCAGACCGAACCGGTCTGCTCGCCGCGGACCTTGACGGCGAGCAGGCCGCCCTGGAGGTAGGCGACGGCGAGGTAGTCCTTGGTGAGGTGGTCGCGCAGGCACTTGTTGGCGTACACCAGGTCCTGGACGCCGTACTCCTCGGTGAGGGTGAGGAAGGGCTGGTCGAGCAGCAGGCCGAGGTCCACGTCGAGGGCGACGCCTGCGGGGGCGCGGCCGCCGGAGAGCTTCAGGAAGTCGCGGTACGCGGCCGGCAGCGGGTGGCCGAGGCGCTGTTCGGCGCGCTGGACCAGGTCCTCGGTGACGGCGACCGGGTCGCCGCCGTCCCGGGCGAGCGGGAAGTGGACGGGGCGGTGCTCCTGCAGCGGGCGGGTGCCGCGCCGGGTGTGGTCGGCGGTGGAGACGGCCAGGCCGCCGTGGTGCCGCAACAGGGCCTTGACCTCGACCGGGACGAGTTCCATCCGGCGCCAGCCGGCCGGGGCGCGGCCGATGACGTGGTGCCAGGTCCAGCCGGCCGGGGTGGCGACGGCGGTCTCCAGGTCGGCCCAGAGCGGGTGGCCCTGGGTGTACAGCGCGGCGTTGGCGGAGACGTAGTCGGTCAGCCGGAGTTCGTCGACGCCGAAGCCCTGCGGGGGGTCGGCGACCTCGGCGACGGCGGCCGCGTACGGCGCGAAGTCCGGGTGGCCGGACTCGTCGACGCGGACGCCCGCGGGGTGCCGCTCGGCCCGGACCGGGTCCGGGAACTGCACCACCTGGCCCGCGTAGGCCGCGTTGGGCACGGCGGCGGCGGTGCCGGGCCGACCTGTCGTCATCTGGGGTCCCCCACTGGCAGAAGCCGAAAATCCTGGGGTCCAGGGTAGGGCACTGACGAATGTCCTTCAGGGGCGCGGGGGTACCCGGCCGGACCCCGTCCGGCCGGGTGTCGACGGACCGTCAGGCGCGGCGGACGGCCGTGCTCAGCGCCTCCGCGACCCGGATCTGCTGGTCCTCGGTGAGCTGCGGGAACAGCGGCAGGGTGAGCAGTTCGGCGGCGGCCCGCTCGGTGACCGGGAAAGCGCCTTCCGCATGGCCGAGGTGACGGAACGCCGGCTGCAGGTGGACCGGCACCGGGTAGTGCACGCCCGCGCCGATCCCGGCCTGCTGCAGGGCGGCCAGCACCCCGTCGCGGTCGCGTTCGACCCGCACCGCGTACAGGTGCCAGACGTGCTCGTTGCCGGGCAGGACCCGGGGCAGCGTGACGCCCTCCAGGCCGCCGAGCAGCTTGTCGTAGCGCTCGGCGGCGGCCCGGCGGGCGGCGTTCCACTCGGGCAGCCGGCGCAGCTTGGCGCGCAGCACCACGGCCTGCAGGGTGTCCATCCGGGAGTTGAAGCCGAACCGCTCGTGGACGTACTTGCGGGCCGAGCCGTGGTCGCCGATCAGCCGGACCGCGGCGGCGAGGTCGGCGTCGTCGGTGACCACCGCGCCGGCGTCGCCGTACGCGCCGAGGTTCTTGCCGGGGTAGAAGCTGGTCGCCGAGATCCGGCCCCAGCTGCCGGACGGGCGGCCGTGCCGGGTGGCGCCCTGCGACTGGGCGCCGTCCTCGACCACCGGGAGGTCTCCGGCGATCTCCAGCAGCCGTTCCATCGGGGCGAGCTGCCCGTTCAGGTGGACCGGCATCAGGGCCACCGCGGTGCCCGCCGCGGCGGCGGCCTGCTCGACGTCGATCAGCAGGTGCTCGGGGTCGGCGTCGACCAGCACCGGGGTCAGCCCGGCCCGCACCACCGCCTCGGCGGTGGCGACGAAGGTGTTGGCGGGCAGCACCACTCCCCCGCCGGCCGGCAGGTCCAGCGCGCGCAGGGCGAGTTCCAGCGCGTCGGTGCCGTTGGCGGTGCCGACGGCGTGGGCGACGCCGCAGTACGCGGCGTACTCCTGCTCGAAGGCGGCCACGTCGGGCCCCTTGATGTACGCGCCGCTCGCCAGCACCGCGTCGAAGCCCGCGCGGACCTCGTCGGCGATCTCGGCGTGTTGGGCGCGCAGGTCGACCAGGGGGATGTCGTTCACCGGATGGGCCTCTCGGGTTCGATGGACAGGGCTTCGGCGACCGGCGGCTCGGCCGCCTCGACGACCAGCGGCAGTGCCCCGCCGGACAGGCAGGCGCCGGTGGCGGCGCTCCACTTCCAGTGGTGGCGGGGGCATTCGATGACGCCGTCGGCGATCACGGCGTGCCCGAGGTCCTCCCCCGCGTGCGGGCAGTACCGCTGCAGGCGCAGCCCGTCGCGTTCCACCATCTCCCCGGAGCCGGCCCGCTCGCGCACCAACTGCCGGGTCTGCGCGGGCTGGTGGCCGTAGCGCAGCAGGCCGAGCAGGGTCAGGTCGAAGACGTCCGGCTCGCGGTGCAGGGACAGCCGCATCGACAGCAGCGCCTCCTCCCACCCGGCCCGGCCGTCCAGGATCGCGCGCAGCGCCGGCGGCGGGACCCGGATGGTGTACGCCGGGTCGACCGGCTCATCCTCCAGCTCGACCCGGTCGGCGAGTTCACCGAGCGTCAGGCCCCAGGCGGTGCCGCCCGCCTCGATCCGCAGCCCGCCCCGGTACCCGGCGAGCAGCGGCCGGTTGCGGCGCTGCAGCCGCCCGAAGTACCCGGCCACCTCCTCGGCGCCGGGCGGCGGGCAGGGTTGGCGCCGGTACGCCTCCCACTCGGGGCGGCGGCGCTCCCGGTACGCGGCCAGGTAGCGGGGCGGGTCGTCCAGCCAGGGCCGCTCGGCGGTCGGGGCGTCGACGGTGTCGCCGGGCGCGGTGCGGACCACCTCGACGTCGGGGCAGGCGGCGGCGAACTCCCCGGCGACGTCCTCCCAGTGCGGGAAGATGGTCGCCGCCCGGTCGTTGAACCGGTCCAGCTCCGGGTCGAGGAAGCAGGCCGGCCCGGCGGAGGGCAGGTAGGCCCGCGCCCCGGTCAGCCGGACCTTGCGCACCAGGGTGTCCAGCAGGTCGGCGCGGACCGCGGCGGTCTTCTCCGCCATCACCTCGGGCGGGTAGTCGTAGGCGTTCGGGTACCACATCGCGCCCGAGTACTGCGCGGCCAGCAGGTCGACGTCGCCGGGCAGTTCGGACATCGGCGTGTTGCAGTCGTTCAGGTCGAGGAAGCGGTACCCGCCCAGGTCGAGCAGCAGGCCGCTGTCCTCCTTGTGGCTGGTGTCCAGCAGCATGGTGGCGGTGGCGTCCGGTCCCAGCCGCCACTGCTCGCGGTGCCCGAGCGGGATCTGGTTCCGGAACCCCAGCGCCGCCAGCCGCCCGGCCAGCGCGCGGCTGCGGAACCGCGGCACCAGGACGGCGGTCTCCCGGGAGATCCCGGCCAGCGTCCGGGCGTCGAAGTGGTCCTCGTGCAGGTGCGAGACGTACAGGTAGTCGTAGGCCCCCGCCAGCACCTCGGGCAGCAGCGCCCGGTTGTCCGGGTAGGGGAACCAGGCCCCGAGGAACGCCGGGTGGAACCACGGGTCGATCAGCAGGCGCAGCCCGCCGTGCTCGACCGTGAAGCCGGCGTGCCCCAGGTGCCTGATCCGGGTCACCCCAGTGCCGCCCGCAACGCCGCGACCACCTGGTCCTGCTGGGCGTGGGTCAGCGAGTGGAACAGCGGCAGCACCAGGCTCCGCGCGGTGATCGTCTCGGTCGCCGGCAGCGGCACCCGGGCCGTCCCCTTGTACGGGGCCTCCAGGTGCGCGGCCATGATCCCGCGCCGCGCCGACACCCCGTCGGCGGCCAGCCGGGCCAGCACCTCGTTGCGGTCCGGCGCGCCGTCGGGGAGCATCAGCCACAGCGACTGGAAGTTGGCCGTCCCGTGCGCCGGGTCCGCGACCATCCGCCCGGCCAGCTCGGGTCCGAGCAACTCCCGGTAGCGGTCGGCGAGTTCACGGCGGCGCTGGACCATCGCGGGCAGCTTGCCGAGTTGCACCAGCCCGATCGCCGCCTGGACGTCGGTCATCCGGTGGTTGAACCCGATCTCGTCGTACGTCTCGATCAGGCCCGCCCCGCCCGACGCCGCGTGCCGGTCGGCCGCCGAGACGCTCATCCCGTGCTCGCGCAACCGCCGCATCCGGGCGGCGAGTTCGCCGTCCTGACAGGTGATCATGCCGCCCTCGCCGGTGGTCAGCAGCTTGCGCGGGTGGAACGAGAACGCCGCGATCGCCGCCCCCGCGCCGGCCGCCCGGCCCCGGTACCGCGAGCCCGCCGCGCAGGCGGCGTCCTCGACCACGGTGATCCCGCGCGGCGTGGTGACGGCGAGCAGTGCGTCCAGGTCGACCGGGATGCCGCCCTGGTCCACCGCGATCACCGCCGTGGTCCGCTCGGTCAGCAGCGGCTCGACGGTCTCCGGCGTGAGGTTGCCGCTGCGCGGGTCGACGTCCGCGAACACCGGCGTGGCCCCCACGTAGGTCACCGCGTTGGCGGTCGCGATGAACGACAGCGAGGGCACCACCACCTCGTCGCCCGGCCCGACCCCCGCCCCGATCAGTGCCAGGTGCAGGGCGGTCGTGCACGACGACACCGCCACCGCGTGCGGCACCCCCAGGTACTCCGCGAAGGCCCGCTCGAACGCGGCCACCCGCGGGCCCTGCGCCACCCACCCGGACCGCACGGCCTCCGCGGCGGCCTCGGCCTCCTCGTCGCCGAGCCACGGGATCATGACGGGGATGGTGGACATGAGACGGAGCTCCTATGGCTGGACGTCGACTGGGGAGGAAGGCGCCCACCAGCAGGCTCGCGGCGCAGGAGAGTGACCTGCACGTGGACGCGACCTGACTGTGGGTGAGTGGTTGCTCGCGCAGTTCCCCGCGCCCCTGCGGGGCGCTTCCTGGCGGGCGTGGGCGTGGTGGGACTACTGTTCGCGCCACCAGGTGACGAGCTTTCGGAGGCCGTCCGTCAGGCCCAGTTCGGGCTTCCAGGCGAGGTCGCGTTCCGCCGCGGAGATGTCGGCAAGGCGCCGGACGACGCCGCCCGCGGTGTCCCGGGCGGCCTGGTGCTCGACGTCGAGGTCGGAGTCCATGGCTTCGAGCAGGGCGTCGGCGAGGCCGCGCAGGGAGACCTCCGTGCCCGAGGCGATGTTGTAGACCCGGTCGGTCACGGGGGCGGCGGCGGCGAGCAGGTTGGCCCGGGCGATGTCCTCGGTGTAGACGAAGTCCATGGTCTGGGCGCCGTCGCCGAAGATCAGCGGCGGCTGCCCGGCGGCGATCCGCTCCATCCAGCGGATGAAGACCTCGGTGTAGCGGCCGTGCACGTCCATCCGCGGGCCGTACACGTTGAAGTACCGCAGCGCCACGTAGTCCAGGCCGTACATGGTGTGGAAGCTGCGCAGCAGGCCCTCGTTGAAGACCTTGGCCGCCCCGTACAGGGTGTCGTTGTTGTACGGGTGCTGGGTCTCGGGCGTCGGGAAGACGTCGGCGAGGCCGTACACGGACGCGGTCGAGGAGGCGATCACCTTGCCGACGCCGACCTCCGCCGCCGCCTCGACGACGTCGAAGGTCCCGTCGACCATGATCTCCAGCGCGAGCCGGGGTTCGGCCGCGCACTGGGTGATCCGGATCGCGGCGAGGTGGAACAGGGCGTCGGTGCCCGGGGCGAGCAGCTCGCGCAGCAGCGCCCGGTCGCGGATGTCCCCGTCCACCACGCGGAGTTGACCGGGAGCGGCGATCTCCTGGGCCCGCGCGAGGTTGGCCATCCGGCCGCGGACGAAGTTGTCGAGGACGACGACCTCGCGGGCGCCGGCTTCGAGGAGCTGGTCGACGACGGTGGAGCCGATGGTTCCGGCGCCGCCGGTGACGAGGCAGCGGGAGCCCGCGAGGGCGATGGCGTTCATCGGGCGGTGGCCCTCTCCTGGGTGGGGAGCTGAGGTGCGATCAGGTCGAGGTCGGTGCGGAGTGCGGCGGAGTCCACCGGGACGGTGGCGCCGCCGAGTTCGAGGCTGCGGGAGGCGGCGTGCAGCAGGCGCAGCACCCGCAGGCCGGCCCGGCCGTCGGTGAGCGCGGGGCGGGATTCGGTGATGGCGGCGGCGAACTCGGCCATCACGTTGCGCAGCGCCTCCTGCTCGACCAGAGCGGGGGCGACCATGTCGCCGACCCGGTAGGAGATCAGGGCGCGGTGCCGGATGGCGTCGGTGAGTTCGTCGGGCGGGGTGAGGTCGACGCCGCGGTCGTGGACCGCGAGCCGGGCCTGCGGGTTGAGGTCGTCCCAGACCAGGGTGCGGCGGGAGCCGCCGATCATGGTGGTGCGGACCTTGGTCGGGGAGAGCCAGTTGACGTGGCAGTGGGCGAGCGCGCCGTTGGAGAGGTGCAGCGTCAGGTAGGCGACGCAGGCGCGGCCGGCGCCGATCGGGTCGGCGGCCTGGGCGGAGACGCCGACCGGTTCGACGCCGGGCGGCAGCACGAAGTCGAGGATGGACAGGTCGTGCGGGGCGAGGTCCCAGAGCACGTCGACGTCGGGCTGGACCAGTCCGAGGTTGATCCGCACCGAGTCGAAGAACTGGACGTCGCCGATCTCGCCGCCGTGGACGAGTTCGCGGATCCGCCGCACCACGGGGGTGTAGCAGAAGGTGTGGTCGCACATCAGGACCAGGCCGCGCTCCTCGGCGAGGGCGACCAGGTCGGCGGCGTCCTCGACGGTGGTGGTGATCGGCTTCTCCACCAGGACGTGCTTCCCGGCCTCCAGCGCGGCCCGGGCGAGCCGGTGGTGCGCGGCGGCCGGGGTGGCGATGGCCACGGCGTGCACCCGCTCGTCGGCGAGCACCTCCTCGAAGGAGGTGGTGGAGCGGACGGTGGAGTACTCGCCGAGGACCCGGCGGGAGCGCTGCTCGTCGAGGTCGCACAGCCAGTGCAGGTGCAGTGCGGGTGTCTGCTGGGCGTTGCGGACCAGGTTCGGTCCCCAGTAGCCGGCCCCGATGACGGCCAGTCCGATCCGCCGGTCGGGTGTGTGGTCGGTGCTTCCGGGAGTGGGTACGTGTTCTGCTGGCGCCTCGTGCGCCACGACGTTCGACATCATCGCAAGACCCCCCTTGCCGTCGCGTCGCTGGAACGGTACCGGCCGGGTGCACCGGGGCGGGCGTATTCGGCAAAATCGGTGGATGCCGCCCCAGGGCGCGCGGGTCCGGAACGGGGCCCTCCGTACACCTCCGCGCGCCCCGTGTCGACCCCCCGGCGCGGCGGGTGTCGCAGCGGTTTGGCAGGCTGGATGCTCTGGGGTGAGGATTCACCGTCCGGTCACTTCCCGGACCCTGTCGCTCTCCACCGGATCCCACCGTCCGTCAGCCGCCCACCGACCGAGGAGCAGTCATGGAACCGTCGGGCCCGCCGCCCGTGCTGCGCCATCAGCGCGACAGCCTGCTGCCCGCGGTCGCCGCCGCGCTGTCGCTGCGCGGCGGGGAGGTGCACACACTGGCCGGGGAGAAGTCCGAACTGGCGCCGCGGCTGCACCCGTTGGTCGGCGAGTTCCTGGCCGCGCTGCCGGTGGAACGGCGTGAGCGGTTCCTCGGCCGCTGCCCGGAGGCGGCGCTGCTGTCGCAGTACCTGGTGCAGGTGGACGCCTCCCGCTCGAAGCGCGCGGCGCGCAAGCCGATGACGGTGCAGGAGGCCCGCAAGGCGCTGAAGGGCGCCCGGCTGACCACGGTGCGGATCCGCGAGGAGGGCGACCCGGCGCACGGGACGCACGCGCCGCCGTGCCGCTCGTGCGAGCCGCTGCTGGACCACCTGAACGTGGTCAGCGTCGCGGTCGGCCCGCCCGGCCGCTGAGCGCGGACCACCGCGCCCCTCCCCTGTCCCCGACTTCCCGGAGCCCGCCCTGAACGCCAGCACCGTCCGCACCCAGCCCCGTTTCCCGGCCGACGTGGCCGCCGCCCTGAAGCAGGCCGGCTGGCACCCGGGGAGGTGGGAGATCCGGCAGGCCGAACGATGGGCCGACGCCCTGGTCGCGTACGGCGGTCCGCTGGACCCGCAGCACTCGGTCTTCCCGGCCGCGATCGAGGCCTGGGCGGAGTTCGGCGGCCTGGCCTTCGACGTGCCGGGCGCGGGCCGCACGCTGGCCCGCACCCCGTTCCTGCTGGACCCGCGCTGCGGGCTGCACCAGCCGCGCACCCTGGCCGACCTGGGCCGGGCGCTGGACACCCGGCTGGCCCCGCTCGGCGAGGAGCTGCACGGACAGGCGCTGCTGGCGGTGGACGAGCAGGGCCGGGTGTTCAGCCTGGACCACACCGGCGAGTGGTTCCTCGGCGAGAGCGTCGACCAGGCGCTGGCCACCCTGGTGCTGGGCCTGGCCCCGCACCGGCTGCGCACCGCCGACGAGTAACCCGCCCGTACCCCCGGCGGGTGGCGTTCGCGGCCCGTTTCGGCGAACCGGTACCGACCGGCCCGGCCGCCCGGCACACTGAGCCCCCGACAGAAACGTGAAGGTTCCGGGGAGAAGCCATGGACGGGCGCCGCGCGCTGTTCGACCACGCCAAGTTCGCGGCGGTCGCGCTGGTGGTCTGCGCGCACACCTGGATGCCACTGCTGGACGACCGGGTGACGGTCGGCGCGGTGCTCACCGTCGCGGCCTTCGCGATGCCGCTGTTCACCACCCTGTGCGGCTACTTCGCCCGTCCCCGGCCGGGGCGGCCCGCGGTGGACGGGCCGCGCCTGGTGACCCAGCTGGCGGTGCCCTACCTGGTCTTCCAAGTGCTGTACCAGCTGGCCGGCTTCAGCCTCCCGGTGCACCTGCTGGAGCCGCGCTGGCTGACCTGGTTCCTGCTCTCGCTGCTGCTGTGGCGGCTGTCGGTGCCGCTGTGGACGGCGCTGCGCCGCCCGCTGCCGGTCGCGGTGCTGGTGGCCGCCGCGTCGGGCACCGCGACCGCGCTTCCGGCGCAGTTCGCGCTCGGCCGCACCCTCGGCTTCCTGCCGTTCTTCGTGCTCGGCCTCACGCTGCGCCCCGAGCACTTCGCGCTGCTGCGCACCCGGCCGGCCCGCCGGCTGGCCCCGCTGGTGCTGGCGCTGGTCGCCGCCGGGTTCTGGCTGGCCGCGCCGCGGCTGCTGGACCCGGGCTGGATCGAGTACACCGACAGCGCCGCCCAACTGCACACCCGCTACCTGCCGTGGCTGGCCGTCCGGGCCGCGCTCGGCGCGGTCGCGCTGCTCGCCGGGGCGGCGTTCCTCGCCCTGCTGCCGGACCGTCCGACCAGGTGGACCCGGCTCGGTGCGGCGTCGCTGTACGTCTACCTGCTGCACGGCCTGGTGCTGAAGGTCCTGCAGCACGCCGGACTGTACCGGCGGCCCGAACTGCACCACTGGTACGTCGCGCTCCCGCTGCTCGGCGCGTTCGCGCTGGCCCTGGCGGTGGTGCTGGCGCTGCCCGCGAGCGTGCGGCTGCTGCGGCCGCTGGTGCAGCCGCCGGTCGGGCGGCTGCTGGCGCCGCGCGCGCCCGCGCAGCGCCCGAGCCTTGACGACCTTTCAGGTCATGTCGGGGCGACCGGTGTTGACGCAGCGTCAGGCAAGTCGGTCGCTCCGGCGCAGCAGGCGTGACGGCAGCACCGCCTCGACCAGGAACCCGCCGCCCTCGCGTGGCCCGGCGCTGAAGCTGCCGCCGAGCGCCAGCACCCGCTCCCGCATCCCGACCAGGCCGTTGCCGCCGCTGGGCAGCGCCACCGCGGGCGCCTGGCCCTGCGGGCAGTCGTTCAGCACCGAGACCCGCACCCCGTTGGGCACGTACGCCAGCAGCACCGACACCCGCGCCCCGCCGGCGTGCTTGTGGGCGTTGGTCAGCCCCTCCTGCACCACCCGGAAGGCGGTCTGCTCGGCCTCCGCGACGTACGCCTGGTGCTCGCCCTTGACGGTGAGCGCGACGGCCATGCCCGCGGCCCTGGACTGGTCGACCAGCCGGGGCAGCTCGGTGAGCCCGCCGACCGGCGGTTCGGCGCCGGCCTCGTGCTGGTCGGACATCCGCAGCACGCCGAGGATCTCCCGCAGCTCGTCCAGCGCCTGCCGGCCGGTCTCGCCGATCAGCTTCGCCGACTGCTGGGCCCTGGCCGGGTCCTTCGGGACGATCCGCTCCAGCGCCGCGGCGTGCACCACCATCAGGCTGACCCGGTGCGCCACCACGTCGTGCATCTCGCGGGCGATCCGGGTGCGCTCCTCCAGCCGGGCCCGGCGGGCCCGCTCCCGGGCCTGCTCGGCGAGCAGCGTCAGCTCGGTCTCCAGGCCGTGCGCCCGGTCCCGCAGCGACAGCACCAGCCGCCGCCGGGCGCCCACGTACAGGCCGGTCACCACGGGGGCGAGCGCCATGCCGATCGCCACGAAGCCGGCCACCAGCGCCAGCACCCAGCTCGGCGGCAGCGGTTCGGACGTGCCGCGGCCCGGCGCCGACATCGCCAGCAGCACCATGAAGAAGGTCTCGACCAGGGCGATCAGCGAGAGCACCACCACCCGGCCGCGCCGCGACGGCCACTCCCAGGTGGCGGCCAGCGTGTACAGCGACACCACCAGCAGCACCACGCCGAACAGGCCCGGCACGAACACCAGCGCGACCACCACCGGCAGCACCGGCCAGCGGCGGCGCACCACCAGCGAGCCGCCCGCCAGCGCCCCGATCACCACCCCGGCCACCGCCGCGCCCAGGCCCAGCTCCAGCCGGCCCCGGAGCAGTTGGAACGCGCCGAGCGCGCACTCCACCCCGGCGACCGCCGCCAGCCCCACGTCCAACACCGCACTGCGCCTACGCGTCCACCACCACAGGCCGTCCCCCGCCGGCTTCTCACTCATGCGGACACCTTACGCACCGCAGGAGAACGGGAAGGAGACGCGGCGAGGTGAAACCCGGGGCGTTCCGACGGGCCGTCATTCGCCCGTGCGCGTGGGCGGCTGTCCGCCATCCGGCCACCTCTCCGTCTTGGCACCCCGTGCCACCTATGCTGGTCGCGTCGGACAGCGCGGTCCGCACCCGTCACCCGCACCGCGGTGATGGCAGAGCCGTTGCCGAACCCCACCACCACAGGGAGCCAGCCGTGACCGCTCCGGTCCCCATCTCGGCGGACAACCCCACTTCGATCACCGACAGCGCGGACAACGCGGCGCTGCGCGCGGACATCCGCCGCCTCGGCGATCTGCTCGGCGAGACGCTCGTCCGGCAGGAGGGCCCCGAACTGCTGGGCCTGGTCGAGCAGGTCCGACTGCTGAGCCGCACCGACGGCGAGGCCACCGCGCAGCTGCTCGCCGAGATCGACCTGGACACCGCCGCGAAGCTGGTGCGCGCCTTCTCCACCTACTTCCACCTCGCGAACGTCACCGAACAGGTGCACCGCGGACGGGAGTTCGCCGCGCGCCGGGCCCGCGAGGGCTCGGTGCTGGCGCAGACCGCGGACCAGCTGAAGGAGGCCGACCCGAAGCACCTCGCGGACACCCTGGCCAACCTGGCGGTCCGTCCGGTCTTCACCGCGCACCCGACCGAGGCCGCCCGCCGCAGCGTGCTGAACAAGCTCCGCCGGGTCGGCGAGCTGCTGGAGCGGATCCACCGCGAGCAGGCCGCCACCGGCCAGGTCGACACCGCCCGGCAGACCTCCGCCCGCCGCCAGGCCGACCGCCGGCTCGCCGAGGTCATCGACCTGCTGTGGCAGACCGACGAGCTGCGCATCGCCCGCCCCGAGCCCACCGACGAGGCCCGCAACGCCGTCTACTACCTGGACGAGCTGTACCGCGACGCCGTCCCGGAGGTACTGGAGGAGCTGCACGAGGAGCTCGCCCGGGTCGGCCTCACGCTGCCCGAGGGGGTCCGCCCGCTGACCTTCGGCACCTGGATCGGCGGCGACCGCGACGGCAACCCGAACGTCACCCCGCAGGTCACCTGGGACGTCCTCAACCTGCAGCACGAGTACGGCATCATGGACGCGCTGTCCGCCGTCGACGACCTGCGCGCCTCGCTCTCCACCTCGGTCCGGCTGGCCGGCGCCTCCGAGGAGCTGCTCGCCTCGCTCGACGCCGACCTCTCCCAGCTGCCCGAGGTCAGCCCGCGCTACAAGCGGATGAACGCCGAGGAGCCGTACCGGCTCAAGGCCACCTGTGTGCGGATCAAGCTGGAGCACACCCGCGACCGGCTCGCCGCCGGCACCCCGCACCTCCCCGGCCGGGACTACGTCGGCACCCGCGAGCTCCTCGCCGACCTGCGGCTGATCCAGGACTCGCTGCGCGCCCACCGCGGCGGCCTGATCGCCGACGGCCGGCTGGCCCGGGCGATCCGCACCATCGAGGCGTTCGGCCTGCAGCTCGCCACCATGGACGTCCGCGAGCACGCCGAGGCCCACCACCACGCGCTCGGCCAGCTCTTCGACCGGCTCGGCGAGGAGGCCTGGCGCTACACCGACATGCCGCGCGAGTACCGCCAGCGCCTGCTCTCCAAGGAGATGCGCTCGCGCCGCCCGCTCGCCCCGACCCCGGCCCCGCTGGACCCGGCCGGTGCCAAGACCCTCGGCGTCTTCACCACCATCCGCGAGGGCTTCGAGCGCTTCGGCGACGAGATCGTCGAGTCGTACATCATCTCCATGTGCCAGGGCGCGGACGACGTGTTCGCCGCCGCGGTGCTGGCCCGCGAGGCCGGCCTGATCGACCTGCACGCCGGGATCGCCAAGATCGGCATCGTGCCGCTGCTGGAGACCACCGACGAACTCCAGCAGGCCGACCGGATCATGGAGGAGATGCTCTCCGACCCGTCGTACCGGCTGCTGGTCTCGCTGCGCGGCGACGTCCAGGAGGTCATGCTCGGCTACTCCGACTCCTCCAAGTTCGGCGGCATCACCACCTCGCAGTGGGAGATCCACCGCGCCCAGCGCCGGCTGCGCGACGTCGCGCACCGCTACGGCATCCGGCTGCGGCTGTTCCACGGCCGCGGCGGCACCGTCGGCCGCGGCGGCGGCCCCTCGCACGAGGCGATCCTCGCCCAGCCGTGGGGCACGCTGGAGGGCGAGATCAAGGTGACCGAGCAGGGCGAGGTGATCTCCGACAAGTACCTGTTGCCGTCGCTGGCCCGGGAGAACCTCGAACTCACCCTGTCCGCCACGCTCGCCGCCTCCGCGCTGCACACCGCCCCGCGCCAGGCCCCCGAGGAGCTGGCCCGCTGGGACGCCGCGATGGACCAGGTCTCGGAGGCCGCGCACACCTCCTACCGCGCCCTGGTCGAGCAGGAGGACCTGCCGAAGTACTTCTTCGCCGCGACCCCGGTCGACCAGCTCGCCTCGCTGCACCTGGGCTCCCGGCCGTCCCGCCGCCCCGACAGCGGCGCCGGCCTGGACGGCCTGCGCGCCATCCCGTGGGTGTTCGGCTGGACCCAGTCCCGGCAGATCGTCCCCGGCTGGTACGGCGTCGGCTCCGGCCTCGCCGCGGCCCGCGAGGCCGGGCTGTCGGACGTGCTCGACGAGATGTACGGGAACTGGCACTTCTTCAGGAACTTCCTGTCCAACGTCGCCATGACGCTGGCCAAGACCGACCTGCGGATCGCCCGGCACTACGTCGAGCAGCTGGTCCCCGCCGAGCTGCACCACGTCTTCGACCAGATCGTCGCCGAGCACGACCTGACCATGCGTGAGGTGCTGCGCCTCACCGGCGAGCACGAACTGCTGGAGCACAACGAGGTGTTGAAGCAGACGTTCACCGTCCGCGACGCCTACCTCGACCCGATCTCCTACCTCCAGGTCGCACTGCTCCGCCGCCAGCGCGAGGAGGTCGCCACCGGCCGCCCCGAGGACCCGCTGCGCGCCCGCGCGCTGCTCCTCACCGTCAACGGCATCGCGGCCGGCCTGCGCAACACCGGCTGACGCCCGGAGCCGCGCCCCGCAGCGACTGACGCAGACAACAGGATCCGCCCGAAGCGGGAGTTCTCGCTTCGGGCGGATCCTGTTGTGCGTCAGCTCTTCTTCCGCTTGCGCAGCCAGGTGGCCGCGCCGCCCGCGACGACCACCAGGCCGCCGCCGACCGCGTAGATGCCGGCCGAGCCGACCGAGGCGGTGGCGGGCGGGGTGAGCCGGGCCGCGGCGGGCTCGGGCGCGGGGGAGGCGGCGGGGGTCTCGGCGGCGGCGACGCCGGTGACGGCGCCGAGCAGGAGGACCGCCCCGCCTACCGCACCGAGCGCACGTGCGGACCGAACCATGGTGCTTACCCCCTACGACTGCACCTCAACCCCTGGACGAGTCCGACCGTATCCGATGGAACGGTGTGATCCGGCCCCGTTCGGGTGACCTGCGGGCAAGCGTTGCACGACCGTTGTGTTGAACCTGACGAACAGTCAAGACTCAGGAGTTGTAGTTCTGCTGGGCGCGCTCCAGGCCCTCGGAGAGCAGGGCCTCGACGGCGTCGGCGGACCGGTCGACGAACCAGTCGAGGTCCTTGCGCTCGGTGGCGGAGAAGTCCTTCAGCACGAAGTCGGCGACCTCCATCCGGCCGGGCGGGCGGCCGATGCCGCAGCGCACCCGGTGGTAGTCCGGGCCGAGCGACTTGGTGATCGACTTCAGGCCGTTGTGACCGTTGTCGCCGCCGCCGAGCTTGAGCCGCAGCACGGAGTAGTCCAGGTCGAGTTCGTCGTGCACCGCGACGATCGCCGAGGCCGGGACCTTGTAGAAGTCGCGCAGCGCGGTGACCGGGCCGCCCGAGAGGTTCATGAAGGTCATCGGCTCGGCCAGCACGACGCGCTTGCCTGCGAGGCGCCCCTCGGCGACCTGGGCGCGGCTCTTGTGGGCCTTGAACCTGGCGCCGATCCGCTGGGCCAGCAGCTCGACCACCATGAAGCCGATGTTGTGCCGGTTGCGGGCGTACTCCTTGCCGGGGTTGCCGAGGCCCACCACGAGCCAGGGGCCGTCGTACTCGCTCATAGCGCTGCGCTCCTCACGCGGGTGTCTGTGGGGTCATCATCCCGGAACACGCCGCTGCCCCGGCCGTCGCGCGTGAGCGCGAGGCGGCCGGGGCAGCGCGGGGATCGCGGGGATCAGGCCTCGACGGCCGCTTCCTCGGCGGCCTCGGCGGCCTCTTCCTCGGTGGCCTCGGGGGCCTGGGCGCCGATGACCTGGAGCACCACGGCGTCGGCCTCGACGGCCAGGGTCACACCGGACGGCAGGGCGATGTCGCCGGCGGTGATGGAGGCGCCGGCCTCCAGGCCCTCGACGGAGACGGTGACCGACTCGGGCAGGTGGGTGGCCTCGGCCTCGATCGGGAGGGCGTTCAGCACGTTCTCGATCAGGTTGCCGCCGGGGGCCAGCTCGCCCTCGGTGTGGACCGGGATCTCGACGGTGACCTTCTCGCCGCGCTTGACCAGCAGCAGGTCGACGTGCTCGATGGAGCGCTTGATGGCCTCGCGCTGGACGGCCTTCGGCAGCACGAACTCGTCCTTGCCGTCGATCGGCACGACCAGCAGGGCGTTCGGGGTCTTCAGGGCCATCATCAGCTCGTGGCCGGGCAGGTTCAGGTGAACCGGGGCGTGGCCGTGGCCGTAGACGACACCGGGGACGAAGCCGGCGCGGCGGGCGCGACGGGCGGCACCCTTGCCGAACTCGGTACGGGCTTCAGCGGCAAGGCGGATCTCGGACACGACGGCACTCCTCGTGAAGGCGAAGGGGTGCAGGAACGACAGAGCCGCCGGGCCACACCCTCAAATTGCGTTGGGGGGCGCTCGGCGGCTCGATCATGCGCAATCGTTCACGCGCGTCGATCACGGAGCACAGGTGGCATCCCTCGCCGAGCAGTCTCCCCAGCCTAACGGGTCGGCCGCGAAGCGAGAAATCGGCCCCCGGCGCAGCGTGCGCCGGGGGCCGGTTCCAGTGGCTGACGAGGTGTCAGTGCACGCCCTCGAAGAGGCTGGTGACCGATCCGTCCTCGAACACCTCGCGGACCGCGGCGGCGATCGACGGGGCGATGGAGAGCGTGGTGATCTTGTCCAGGTCCAGCTCGGCCGGGGTCGGCAGGGTGTTGGTGAAGACGAACTCGCTGACCCGGGAGTTCTTCAGCCGGTCCGCGGCCGGGCCGGAGAGCACGCCGTGGGTGGCCGCGACGATGACGTCGGCGGCGCCGGCGTCGAACAGCGCCTCGGCGGCCGCGCAGATGGTGCCGGCGGTGTCGATCATGTCGTCGACCAGGACGCAGACCCGGTCCCGGACGTCACCCACCACCTCGGCGGAGAGGATGGTGTTCGCCTGCGACATGTCGCGGCGCTTGTGGATGATCGCCAGCGGGGCGCCCAGGCGGTCGCACCACTGGTCGGCGACCTTCACCCGGCCGGCGTCCGGGGAGACGATGGTCAGCTTGGAGCGGTCGGGAACCCGGTCGCCCACGTAGTCGGCGAGCATCGGCAGCGCGAACAGGTGGTCCACCGGGCCGTCGAAGAAGCCCTGGATCTGCGCGGTGTGCAGGTCGACCGCCATCAGACGGTCGGCGCCGGCCTGCCGGAGCAGGTCGGCGACCAGGCGGGCCGAGATGGGCTCGCGGCCGAGGTGCTTCTTGTCCTGCCGGGCGTAGCCGTAGAAGGGGAGGATCGCGGTGATGCTGCGGGCCGACGCGCGCTTCAGCGCGTCGATCATGATCAGCTGCTCCATGATCCACTGGTTGATCGGAGCCGTGTGGCTCTGGATCACGAAGCAGTCCGCCCCGCGGGCGGACTCCAGGAAGCGGACGTAGATCTCGCCGTTGGCGAAGTCCAAGGCCTTGGTCGGGACGAGTTCGGTGCCCAGTTCGCGGGCCACCTCCTCGGCAAGTCCGGGGTGGGCACGGCCGGAGAAGAGTTTGAGCTTCTTCTCACCGGAGGTCGTGATCCCGCTCACTGCACCGTCTCCTCGCATTGGGTGAGTACGCCGAGACACGGCCGGCCAGGCCCCGATGGCGCACGTATGTACTTCAGGTTACGCGCCCCGGACACGGGTCGGGGCCGGGGACCACCCTGCAAGATCCCCGGCCGCGTCCCGGAGGTCAGGCCGTGCCGTTGGCCTCGGAGGCCGCCCGGGCGGACTCCGAACCCGGCCGCTTCCGCTCAACCCAGCCCGCGATGTTGCGCTGCTGGGCCCGCGCGACGCCCAGCGCACCCGGCGGGACGTCGTTGGTGATGACCGATCCGGCGGCGGTGTAGGCACCGTCACCCACCGTCACCGGAGCGATGAACATGTTGTCGGAACCCGTGCGGCAGTGGGCCCCGATCACCGTGCGGTGCTTGTTCACGCCGTCGTAGTTCACTGTGACGGACGCCGCACCGACGTTGGTGCCCTCGCCGATCGTGGCGTCCCCGATGTACGACAGGTGCGGGACCTTCGCGCCCTCGCCGAGCTCCGAGTTCTTGATCTCCACGTAGGTGCCGGCCTTCGCCTTCCGGCCCAGCTTGGTCCCGGGCCGCAGGTAGGCGTACGGGCCGACGCTCGCCGACTCGCCGATCTCGGCGCGGTCCGCCGTGGTGTTGCTCACCTTGGCGCCCGCGCCGACCCGGGTGTCGGTCAGCGTCGAGTTCGGACCGACCTCGCAGCCCTCGCCCAGGTGGGTCGCACCGTGCAGCTGGGTGCCGGGCAGCACCACCGCGTCCGGCTCGTAGCTGACCTGGACGTCGATCCAGGTGGAGGCCGGGTCGACCACGGTCACGCCGGCCCGCATCGCCCGGTCCAGCAGCCGGTCGTTCAGCATCCGGCGGGCCTGGGAGAGCTGCACCCGGTCGTTGATGCCGACGATCTCCCGGTAGTCGGCGGCCGCCACCGCGCCCACCCGGTGGCCCTCGGCGCGCAGGATCTCCAGGGTGTCGGTCAGGTACTCCTCGCCCTGCACGTTGTCGGTGCCGACCAGCGAGAGCGCGTGCGCCAGCAGCTTGGCGTCGAAGGCGAAGACACCGGAGTTGATCTCGGCGACGGCGCGCTGCTCCTCGGTGGCGTCCTTGTGCTCGACGATCGCGGTGACCCGGCCGTCGGCGGCGCGCAGGATCCGGCCGTAGCCGGTGGCGTCCGGGACGATCGCGGTCAGCACGGTGACGCCGTTGCCCTGCTCGGCGTGGGCGCCGGCCAGCGCGGCCAGGGTGTCGCCGGTCAGCAGCGGGGCGTCGCCGGTGGTCACCAGCACGGTGCCGTCCAGCTCCACGCCGTCGGCGGCCAGCGCCTGCAGCGCGGTGCGCACCGCGTGGCCGGTGCCGTTCTGCTCCTGCTGGACCACCGGGCGGGCGGCCGGGTAGTGGGCGGCCAGGTGGGCCTCCACCAGCTCGCGCAGGTGGCCGACCACGACGACGAGCTGACCGGGCGTCAACTCACCGGCGGCGGCGACCGCGTGGCCCACGAGGGAGCGTCCGCAGATCTCGTGCAGCACCTTCGGCAGGGCCTTGGACTTCATCCGCGTGCCGCCGCCGGCGGCGAGCACGATCACGGCAGCGGGCTGGTTGGCACTCACGCGAGAGGGCTCCTCGGTCGATGCGGGGTGAGGGAGCACCGAGAATACCGAGGCCGAGTGGCGGGAAATCGACTGCCGGGCTCCGCCGCTAGGATTCGAACCCAGACAAAGGCCTCCAAAGGGCCCTGTGCTGCCATTACACCACGGCGGAACGGACGCGCTGAGCGCCCAGCACAGCCTACGGGTTGACGGCCCGTACCTCCACCACCATTCCGGACGACGTCCAGCCGCTGGTCGGCCGACGGACAGGAATCCGGGCGGCGAACACTCCGACACGTCCGCGCGGCGCCCTTCCCCTTGCCCCCTCCGGCTACCTACGATGCCGTAGGTTACGCCCACGTAGGTAGCCGCCCAGGCACCACCCGCCCTCTCCTCACCCGGGATGCGCCATGACCATTCAGGCCGGTGAGGCGCTGCCGAGCGCCGCCGCGGACAGACCTCTTCCCACCCAGCTCTCCGCCACCAGGGGCGGCGAGAAGCAGGGCGCCATGGAGCGGATCGCGCTGGCCCTGTTCATCGCGGTGCCGTTCGCCGCGCTGGCCGTCGCCGTCCCGGTGGCCTGGGGCTGGGGGCTGTCCTGGCTGGACGCCGGCCTGGCGGTCGGCATGTACTTCCTGACCTGTCACGGCGTCACCATCGGCTACCACCGCTACTTCACGCACGGCGCGTTCAAGGCCAACCGGGCACTGCGGCTCGGCCTCGCGGTGGCCGGCAGCCTCGCCGTCGAGGGCCCGCTGGTGCGCTGGGTCGCCGACCACCGCAAGCACCACCGCTTCTCCGACAAGGAGGGCGACCCGCACTCGCCGTGGCGCTTCGGCGAGACCGTGCCCGCGCTGGTCAAGGGCCTGTGGTGGGCGCACATCGGCTGGCTGTTCGACGAGGAGCAGACCCCGCAGCAGAAGTACGCGCCGGACCTGATCGCCGACCCGGCGATAAGGACGATCTCCCGGATGTTCTGGCTGTGGACGCTGATCTCGCTGGCCGTCCCGCCGGTCGTCGGCGGCCTGGCCACCTGGAGCTGGCAGGGCGCGCTGTCCGCCTTCTTCTGGGGCTCGCTGGTCCGGGTCGCGATGCTGCACCACGTCACCTGGTCGATCAACTCGATCTGCCACGCCGTCGGCACCCGCCCGTTCCGCTCCCGGGACCGCTCGGGCAACGTCTGGTGGCTGGCCGTGCTGTCCTGCGGCGAGTCCTGGCACAACCTGCACCACGCCGACCCCACCGCGGCCCGGCACGGCGTGCTGCGCGGCCAGATCGACTCCTCGGCCCGGCTGATCCGCTGGTTCGAGCAGGCGGGCTGGGCGAGTGACGTGCGCTGGCCCGGTGCGGAGCGGATCGCCGCCCGCCGCGCCGCATGAGGCAGCGCCTGCAGCATGATGTAGGGGTGAACGGGACCAACGGAGACAGCGCCGGCCATCAGCAGCCTTCGCGGCGCGGCGGGGGCAAGAGCGGCGGCCGGGTGCGGATGACCGGCAAGCAGCGCCGCGAGCAGCTGCTGGAGATCGGCCGGTCGGTCTTCGCCGAACGCGGGTACGACGGCACCTCGGTCGAGGAGATCGCGGAGCGGGCCGGGGTGTCCAAGCCGGTGGTGTACGAGCACTTCGGCGGCAAGGAGGGGCTGTACGCGGTGGTGGTCGACCGCGAGATGCAGCTGCTGCTGGACATGGTCACCGGCGCGCTCACCGGTGGCCACTCCCGCGAGCTGCTGGAGCAGGCCGCGTTCGCGTTGATGGACTACATCGACACCTCCACCGACGGCTTCAAGATCCTGGTGCGCGACTCGCCGGTGGCCCAGTCCACCGGCTCCTTCGCGTCCCTGATCAGCGACATCGCCACCCAGGTCGAGGACATCCTGGGGCTGGAGTTCAAGTCCCGGGGCTTCGACCCGCGGCTCGCCCCGATGTACTCCCAGATGCTGGTCGGCATGGTGGCGCTGACCGGCCAGTGGTGGCTGGAGGTGCGCAAGCCGGCCAAGTCGGACGTCGCCGCGCACCTGGTGAACCTCGCCTGGCACGGCCTGGAGGGCCTGGAACGGCACCCCAAGCTGGTCGGCGAACGCAAGACCTGACCGGCCCGGCCCCGGAAGACCGGGCCCCGGGCCAGAGCACGACGGGAACGGCAATTGGCGGTCTTCCTGCTGGCCCTCGGCGCGGCCTGCTGCCTCGGACTCGGCTTCGTCCTGCAGCAGCGCGCCGCCCAGCGCGCCCCGCGCAGCGACCTGCTGCACTGGCGGCTGCTGCTCGACCTGATGCGGATGCCCGACTGGCTGCTCGGCATCGGCTTCATGATCGCGGGTCAGGTGCTCTCCGCCCTCGCGCTCAGCCAGGGCGAGGTCGCCCTGGTCGAACCGCTGCTCGCCACCAACCTGGTCTGGGCGATGCTGCTGGCCCGCACCCTCACGGGCACCCGGCTCGGCGCATCGGGCTGGATCGGCGTCGCGCTGATCGCCCTCGGCGTGACCGCCTTCATCGCCGCCGGCCAGCCGCAGGGCGGCGGCGGCGAGGCCAGCGCCCTGCGCTACTGGCTGGTCTTCGGCGTGGTCTCCGGACTCGCCCTGCTGCTGGTCACCGTCGCCCGCCGGCTCCCGCTGTTCGAGGAGGCCACCCTGCTGGCGCTGGCCGCCGGACTCCTCTACGGCCTGCAGGACGCGCTCACCCGCAGCACCTTCGACCGGATCGACGCCGACGGTCCGGGGGCGGCCCTCTCCTCCTGGCAGCCCTACACCGTGCTCGGCCTCGGCGTGATCGGCCTGCTGCTGGTGCAGTCCGCGTTCGAGGCCGCCCCGCTGCGGATGTCGCTGCCCGCCCTCACCGCCGCGCAGCCGCTGGCCGGCATCGCCTGCGCGGTCGGCTTCCTCGGCGACCGCCTCCGGGTCACCCCCGCCGCCCTCGCCTGGCAGTGCGCCGGCCTGGTCGCCGTGGTCACCGGCGTCATCCTGCTCGGCCGCCACCCGGCCATGCCGGACGCCCGCCGGGACGCCGCCGACCCGTCCTGACGGGCGCTCAGTTCCTCACGGCCACCGCGAAGACCCGGCGGAACGGGAAGACCGTGCCGTGCGCCGTCGCCGGGTACGCCGCGCGCAGCAGCGCCCCGTACTCGGCCAGGAACGCCGCCCGCTCCGCCGGGTCGGGCAGCAGGTCCAGCACCGGGCGCAGGGCGCTGCCCTTGACCCACTCCAGCACCGGGTCCGGTCCCGGCAGCAGCGTCAGGTACGTGGTCTCCCAGACGTCGGCGGTGCAGCCGGCGTCCAGCAGCGCGGTCAGGTAGACCGCCGGGTCGTGGCAGGTGGCGTCCGGCCGGGCGGTGCCCAGCCTGGCCGCCCAGCGCGGGCTGTGCCGCAGGGCGGCCAGCAGGGTGTGGCTGGGCGCGGCGAAGTTGCCGGGCAGCTGGAAGGCGATCACCCCGCCGGGCCGCAGCGCCGCCGCCCAGCGCGGCAGCAGCGCGAGGTGGTCGGCCTCGGGGGTGTTCATCCAGTGCAGCGCGGCGTTGGAGGCGATCAGGTCGGGCGCGTCGCCGGCCGGGTCGTAGCGGGTGACGTCCTGCTCCCGGTACTCGGCCGTCGGCTCCCCGCCGGCCCGGGCGGCGGCGAGCAGCTCGGCGGAGTTGTCGAGGCCGATCAGGCGGGCGTCCGGCCAGTGCGTGCGCAGCACGGCGGTGGAGTTGCCCGGTCCGCAGCCGAGGTCGAGGACGGTCGGGTTCTTCGGCAACTCCGGTACCCGGGAGAGGAGTTCGTGGAGCGGTCGGATGCGTTCGTCCGCGTAGCGGAGGTACTGCCGGGCGTCCCAGGTCGGCGGCGTGGCGTGCATGAGGGGGCCTCGCTCTCGCAAGTATCTCGACATCAAGATATTAATTCGAGGGTGCCTTTTGTTATCTCTTGATGTCAAGAGACTTCACATCGACACAACCACCGATACACTGATCGTCATGGAGGACGAGGTCGACCGCCTGGTCGCAGCATGGCGCCGCGAGCGCCCCGACCTCGACGTGGAACCCCTCGAGGTCCTCAGCCGGGTCAGTCGACTCGCCCGGCACCTCGACCGTGCCCGCCGCACCGCGTTCGCCGAGCACGGCCTCGAACCCTGGGAGTTCGACGTCCTCACCGCGCTCCGCCGCGCGGGCGACCCCTACCAGCTCTCCCCCGGGCAGCTCCTCACCCAGACCCTGGTCACCTCCGGCACCATGACCAACCGGATCGACCGCCTCACCACCAAGGGTCTGGTCCGCCGCCTCCCCGACCCCGACGACCGCCGCGGCGTCCTGGTCCGCCTCACCGAGGACGGCCGCGACAAGGCCGACCAGGCCCTGGCCGGCCTCCTCGCCCACGAACGCGAGATCCTCGCCCAACTCGCCCCCGGCCAGCAGACCGAACTCGCCACCCTGCTACGCCGCCTGGTCGCCCCCTTCGACAGCGCGGGCTGAGCCGTACCCCTGCCGGGGCGTGCTCAGAAGCCGTCCGGGTACGGGGTGGCGAGGGCCGGTTGGGGGGACGGGGCGGCGACCGGGGTGTGGTAGCCGGGGAGGAGTTCCGCCAGCTGGTCGCGGACGCGGGCGTCGGCGTTGGTGGCGGCGGCGTCGTAGAGGGCGGTGAGGCCGCCGGCCAGGTCCTCGGGGACGGTCGCGTGGTCGGCGACGGTGGCGAAGATCCGGGGGTGGGCGGTGGGGAGGCGTTCCTCGGTGTCGGCGAACAGCGCTTCGTTGAGCTTCTCGCCCGCCCGCAGGCCGGTGTAGCGGATCTCCACCTCCTCCGCCCCGAGCTGCACCTGCTCGGCGAAGTTGTGCACCAGGTCGACGATCCGCACCGGCTCGCCCATGTCCAGCACGAACACCTCGCCGCCCTCGGCCATCCGCCCGGCCTCCAGGACCAGGCCGACCGCCTCCGGGACGGTCATGAAGAAGCGGGTGACGTCGGGGTGGGTGACCGTCACCGGGCCGCCGCTGCGCAGCTGTTCCTCCAGGACGGAGAGCAGCGAGCCGCGCGAGCCGAGCACGTTGCCGAAGCGGACCGCGGAGAACACGCCGGTGCCCAGGTTGCGCGCGTCCCTCGCGTTGGCCTGCACGATCAGCTCGGCCAGCCGCTTGCTGGCGCCGAGCACCGAGGTCGGGTCGGCGGCCTTGTCGGTGGAGATCAGCACGAACCGCTCGACGCCGGTGGCCAGCGCGGCCTCGACCAGGTGGTCGGTGCCCAGCACGTTGGACTTGACCGCCTCGCTGGGGTGGCGTTCCAGCAGCGGCAGGTGCTTGTGCGCGGCGGCGTGGAAGACCACCTCGGGGCGCAGGTCGCGGAAGATCTGCTGGATCCGCGGCTGGTCCCGGATGTCGGCGATCACCAGCGAGTCGTCGGTGAGCAGCGCCTCGCCCCAGATGTCGAGCTGCAGGCGGTGCAGGTTGGACTCGTCGTGGTCGAGCATGTAGAGCTCGGCGGGGCCGAACGCCTGGACCTGGCGGCAGAGTTCGGAGCCGATCGAACCGCCGGCCCCGGTCACCAGGACCCGGCGGCCCTCGATGACGGTGCGCACGTCCGGGGAGACCACGTGCACCTCGTGCCGGCCGATCAGCCGGTTGACGTCCAGGGCGCGCAGGTCGGAGCCGACCACCTCGCGGCGCAGCGCGGCGAGGAAGGACGGCAGGTAGCGGACCGCGGCGCCGGCCGCCGCGGCGGCGGTGGCGAGGGCGCGGACCCGCTGGTGCGGCAGGCCGGGGATGGCCAGCACCACGACCTGGGCGCGGTGCGCGAGGGCGAGTTCGGTGAGCCGGGCGAGCGGGCCCAGGACGCGGCTGCCGGAGACGTCCGTACCCGCCTTGGCGGGGTCGTCGTCCAGCACGCCGACCGGGGTGAGCCCGAACTCGGGGGTGCGGCCCAGGTCGCGGACCAGGGCGGTGCCGGCCGCGCCGGCACCCACCACCAGGGTGCGCAGGCCGGGTGGTCCCGGCCTCGGGGCGGTGGGGTGGGGACTGAACGCCTCGGGGCGTGCGGCAGTACGGTTCGGCGACATCTGACCTCCGGTCTCCCTGACTCACGGAGTGGAACGTGCTGCTGGGGCGCGGACTGGGGTCAGTCCGCGCCGGTGCCTGCGGTCGAGGCGACGGTCGGCGGGGTGACGGGGACGGGAGGAGCGGGCGGCACGGGCGGTTCGGAGGGCGTGATCCCGGCCCGGCGGGCGACCGCGACCGCCGCGAGCGTGGAGTGCACGCCGAGTTTGCCGAGCACGTTCTGCATGTGGGTGCGAACGGTGTGCGGCGACAGGTAGAGCCGCTCCGCCACCGCCTGCCGGCCGAGGCCCGCGACCATGCAGCGCAGCACCTCCTCCTCGCGCGGGGTGAGCGCGGCGACCAGGCGTTCGCTCTCCGAGCGGTCCCGCCGGGCGGAGGTCAGCTCCCGGACCACGCCGGTGAGCAGCGCCGGGGGCAGGTGGGTCTCGTCGCGCAGCACGCCGCGGATCACGGCCATCAGCGCGCCGAGCGAACTCTCGCGTGCCACCCAGCCGTTGGCGCCGGCCTGCAGGGCGCGGACGGCGCGCTGCGGGTCGTCCGCGGCGGCCAGCACCACGGTGCGCAGCCGCGGATGGGCGCGGCAGATCCGGCCGAGCAGGGCGATCCCGTCCGACAGGGCCCGGGAGGGGGTCGACTGGGGTGCCGCCGCCGGAACTTGACGGCTGGTCAACTGCGTTGCCGAGCTGCGCTGTTGGGCGCTCGGTAAGGTGCGTCTGGGAGCCGGGACGACGCCGACGGGCGGGCGGCGCACGGCCGGCGGCGGCGCGGCGCCCAGGTCGGCGTCGACCAGCACCACGTCGTACGGGCGGTGTTCGGCCACCGCCCGGTCGAGTGCGCGTTCCGCCGCGACGGCGCTGCCCGCCGCCCCGACGTCCACGTCGGGTTCGGCGGCGAGCGCCGTGGCGAGCGCCTCGGCGAAGATCCGGTGGCCGTCGACCACCAGGACGCGAATCCGCCCCATCGTCCTTGCCCCCCTGCTCGTGGCCCGACCCCCACCGGTGCCTCGCTCAGCCTACGGGCGGACGGCAGGGCGGCGTGGGGGTTTGGTGAAGTTCCTGTACACAGGGTCTTCGCCGGTGGGAGTCGGGCCCAGGGCGGCAGGTCAGACGCGGTTGGCGAGGGTGAACTCCCAGGCGTCGGCGACGATCCGGTCGAGCTCCGGACGCTGCGGGGTCCAGCCGAGGACCTCGTGGGCGCGGCCCGCGGCGGCCACCAGGACGGCGGGGTCGCCGGCCCGGCGGTCGGCGACGTGCACCGGGATCTCGCGGCCGGTGACCCGCTTGACCGCCTCGATCACCTCGCGCACCGAGAAGCCGTTGCCGTTGCCCAGGTTGCAGATCAGGTGCTCGCCCGGCTTGGCGGCGGTCAGCGCCAGCAGGTGCGCCTCGGCCAGGTCGGCGACGTGGATGTAGTCGCGGATGCAGGTGCCGTCCGGGGTCGGGTAGTCCTCGCCGAACACCGCGATGTGCGGGCGCTGCCCGAGCGCCGCCTGGAACACCAGCGGGATCAGGTGCGACTCCGGCTCGTGGCGCTCGCCGTAACGGCCGTACGCGCCGGCCACGTTGAAGTAGCGCAGGCTGACCGCGGCGAGGCCGTGCGCGACCGCCTCGGAGGTGATCAGGTGGTCCACGGCCAGCTTGGTGGCGCCGTAGGTGTTGGTCGGCGCGGTCCGCGCGGTCTCCGGGATCGGCACCTCCTCCGGCTCGCCGTACACCGCCGCGGTGGAGGAGAACACCAGGGTGCCCACCCCGGCCTTGCGCATCGCCGTCACCAGTTCGAGCGATCCGGCGACGTTGTTGCGCCAGTACTTCTCCGGGTCCGCGACCGACTCGCCGACCTGCGAGGACGCCGCGAAGTGCAGCACGCCGTCGAACGAGGAGTCCAGCACCTCGGCGGCGTCCTGGATCCGGCCGCGGACGAACTCCGCGCCGTCCGGCACGCCTTCGACGAACCCGGTCGACAGGTCGTCCAGCACCGTCACCTGGTGGCCCGCCTCCAGCAGGTGCGCCGCCACCACACTTCCCACGTAGCCGGCCCCGCCCGTGACCAGGTACTTGCCCATGCCCTCGACCTCCGCAACAGTCGACACTCTTTCGCTGGGGAGCATAGGCCACCGGACTGAACGGCCGGTCGACCGTCCGGATGGGAGAACGCGCCGCTCAGCCGAGCTGGTCGAGCAGCCCGGTCCGGGCGGCCAGCGCCGCCGCCTCCAGCCGGGACCGCGCGCCGAGCTTGGTCAGCACCCGCTGCACGTGGGTGCGGGCCGTCGACGGGGCGATCCGCATCGCCGCGGCGATCGCCGCGGTGTCCTCGCCCTCCGCGATCCGCGCCAGCACCTGGATCTCCCGCCGGGTCAGCAGCCGCAGCAGCCGCACCGCCTCGTCGTCGGGCTCGGTCACCGGCCACAGCAGGTGCTCGAACGCCGCCCGCAGCACCTCCACCGCGACCGCCGCCTCCCCGGCCCGCACCCGGGCGATCGCCCGGTCCACCACGTCGATCCGCTCGTCGCTGCGGACGTAGCCGCTCGCGCCCGCCGCGAACGCCGCGGCCACCCGGGCCGGCGCGCCCAGCGGACCCAGCACCACCACCGCGATCTCCGGACGCTCCCGCCGCAGCCGGCGCAACGCCTCGAACGGGTCCTCCACCGCGGCGGCCGTCCCCAGCAGGCACACCTCCGGCCGGCGCCCCGCCACCAGTTCGAGCACGGCGGCGGACGGCGAGCCCACCCCGAGCACCCGGTGCCCGCGCTGCTGCAGGGCGGTCCCCAGGGCCTCGGCCATCAGCCGGTGGTCATCGGCCACCACGAGTCGAGCACTCACCCGCCACCTCCACCGGTCCGGCTCGACAGACGCACCATCACAGCGCATTCGTGCCCGCCCCGCCAGGTGGCAATCGGCCCGTCTTCGGTCAACTCCCGCCACGCGAAACGACGAAGGCCCCGCCGTGACGGCGGGGCCTTCGTTTCGGAGCCCCCATGCGGAATCGAACCGCAGACCTTCTCCTTACCATGGAGACGCTCTACCGACTGAGCTATAGGGGCTTGCTGCTCGGGGTTCCTCTCGGTTCCCCTTGTGACGAGGAAGACTTTACATGGTCCGCCGACCGGTTGGGAAATCGGCTTTCGAGCCGAGCCTCGGCTGATCAGGGCGGCGATAGACTGCCCGAGAAGACCCGTTCTGCCGTGCAATGTCGCCCAGCAGCCACGAACCACTGGTGCAGCGAAGGCGCGTGATCACTTGTCAGGCCCCGGCCGTGGGAATGCGACCGCGTGGTGGGCGCTGGCCCTGCGGCCGGACCGTCCGGCGGTGCCGTGGACGACGACGGGCCGGGCCGCGGTCGGGATGGCGGTGCCGCTGCTGGCGGGCCTGGTGTCCGGGCGGCTGGATCTCGGGGTGTTCGCGGCACTCGGGGCGATGCACGCGACCATGAACGACCGGGTGGAGCCGCTGCGGCTGCGGGCCCCGCGGATCGCGCTGGCCCTGGCCGCCTCCACCACCGGGATGCTGGTCGGCGCGGCGCTGCAGCACGGCGGCGCGAGCGGCCTGCTGATCGGGGTGGCGCTGACGGTGGTCGGCTTCGCCGGCGGCGCGCTCAGCGCGACCGGTCCGCGCGGCTCGGCGGCCGGACTGCTGCTGCTGGTCTCCGCCTCGCTGGGCGGCGGGATGGCGCTGCCGCACCCGTGGTGGGCGGCGCCCGCGATGATGCCCTGCGGTGCGGCTCTGGTCCTGCTGCTCGGCCTGCGGTACCGCACCGACGTGCGCACCGACCCGCGGACCCGGGCGCTCGCCGACGTCTACCTGGCCCTCGCCGGGATGCTCGCCGCGCTCGGCACCCCCGACGGCGCGGCCGCTCGCCGCGTCCTCACCGGCCGGCTCAACGAGATGCAGGACCTGCTGCCGGCCGCCCGGCCCGGGCGCCGCGAGTCGGAGCGGCTGCGGTGGCTGCGCCGCAGTTACGAGGCGGCGCTCGGCGCGACCGAGGCGGCCAGCGGACTGCTCTGGGCGTGGCGCCCGGTCCCGCCGGAGGTGGCGGCCGTCCCGGCGGCGCTGGCCCGGCAGGTCACCGGCGGCCCGCCGCCCGACGGGTACCCGCACTGGCAGCCGGACACCCCGTCCCGGACCGCCTTCGACACGGCGCTGCGGGCGGCCGTGGACACCGTCGCCGGCCGGTGGGCGCCGCTGGACACCGCCGCCCCGCCGCCCCCGGACCCGTGGCGGCTGCGGGTCCGGCTGCTCTCCCGCGGCTCGGTGCGCTACGGGCTGCGGGTGGCCCTGTGCGTGGCGATCGCCGAGGCCGCGGTCAACGGGCTGACGCTGAGCCGCAGTTACTGGGTGCCGATGACGGTGGCCTTCGTCCTCAAACCGGACCTCGGCTCGGTCTTCCAACGGGCCGTCAGCCGGGCGCTCGGCACCGTGCTCGGCATCGCCGCCACCGCCGTCCTGCTCGCCCTGACCGACAACGCGTGGGCGCTGAGCCTGCTGGTGTCGCTCTGCGTGGCGCTGCTGCCGTACTCCAACGCCGCGCACTACGGGCTGAACACCGCGGTGATGACGCCGGTCGCGCTGCTGCTGGTGCAGCTCGGCGGGGAGAGCGGCGCCGCCGAGTTCTGGCCGCGGATGCTGGACACCACGCTGGCCAGCGCGATCGTGCTGGTCTTCGGCTACCTGCTGTGGCCCGAGCGCCCACCGCACCGGATCGAGCCGAGCATCGTGACCGCCGCCTCGACCGTCCGCCGCTACCTGGCCTCGGTGGTGGCCGACCGCGCCGAACCCGTCGCCGAGGTGTGGCTGCGCCGCACCGCGTACCGGGCGCTGGCCGACGCCCGCCGGCAGGTCCAGCTGGGCCTGGCCGAACCGCCGCCGGCCGGCCGGCTGGCCGAGGAGTGGCTGCCCGCCACCGCCGCGCTGGAACGGCTCAGCGGTGCGGTCGCCGCGTACGCCGCCCAGCTGCGCTACGGCGGCCGGGAGCCCGAACGGCCGGTGATCGACCGGGTGCTGGCCTCGCTCGACCGGCTCACCGACGCGGCCCGCGCGCACCGCCCGCCGTCCGGCCGGACCGCCCCGCCCGGCGCGCCGCACGACCCGACCCGCAGCGCGATGGCGCGCGCCGCGGACGAACTGGACGTGCTGCTCGGCTGAGCGGGCCGGGCGACCGGGTCGGCGTCAGACCTGCTCGGCCAGCTCCAGCCAGCTGAGCTCCAGCTCCTCCTTGTCCTCGCGGACCTTGCGCAGCTGCGCGTCCAGCTCGGCGACCTTGGAGAAGTCGGCGGCGTGCTCGGCGAGTCGGGCGTGCAGCGTGGACTCCTGCTGGTCCAGCTTGGCGATCTGCCGCTCCAGCTTCTGCATCTCCTTCTTGGCGGCGCGCAGGTCGACCGCGGACAGCCCGGAGGCGGGCTCGGCGGCCGGGAGCTGGGCCGCGGCGGTCGCCGCGGCGGCCTCCGCCATCGCGGTGCGGCGCTGCAGGTACTCGTCGACGCCGTTCGGCAGCATCCGCATCCGGCGGTCGCCGAGCAGGGCGTAGGTGGTGTCGGTGGTCCGCTCGATGAAGAACCGGTCGTGGCTGATCACGACCATCGAGCCGGGCCAGCCGTCGAGCAGGTCCTCCAGCTGGTTCAGCGTCTCGATGTCGAGGTCGTTGGTGGGCTCGTCGAGGAACAGCACGTTCGGCTCGTCCATCAGCAGCCGCAGCAGCTGGAGGCGGCGGCGCTCACCGCCGGACAGGTCGCCGACCGGCGTCCACTGCTTGTCCTTGCCGAACCCGAACTGCTCGCAGAGCTGTCCGGCGCTCATCTCCCGGCCCTTGCCGAGGTCGACCCGGCCGCGGATCTGCTCGACCGCCTGCAGCACCCGGGTCGTCGGGTCCAGCTCGGCGATCTCCTGCGACAGGTACGCCAGGCGCACCGTCTTGCCGACCTTGACCGTGCCGCCGGCCGGCTGCACGTCGCCGTCGGTGGCGTACGCGGCCTGCATCGCCCGCAGCAGCGAGGTCTTGCCCGCGCCGTTCACGCCCAGCAGGCCGATCCGGTCGCCCGGGCCGAGCTGCCAGGTGAGGTGCTCCAGCAGCAGCTTGTCGCCCGCCTTGACGGTCACGTCCTCCAGGTCGAACACGGTCCGGCCGAGCCGCGCGTTGGCGAACTTCATCAGCTCGGACTTGTCGCGCGGCTCCGGCACGTCGGCGATCAGCGCGTTCGCCGCCTCGATCCGGTAGCGCGGCTTCGAGGTGCGGGCCGGCGCGCCGCGGCGCAGCCAGGCCAGCTCCTTGCGGGCCAGGTTCTGCCGCTTCTGCTCCTCGGTGGCCTCGATCCGGGAGCGCTCGGCGCGGGCGAACACGTAGTCCGAGTAGCCGCCCTCGTACTCGCGGACCTCGCCGCGCTGCACGTCCCACATCCGGGTGCACACCTGGTCCAGGAACCACCGGTCGTGGGTGACGCAGACCAGGCCGGAGCGGCGGTTCTGCAGGTGCTGGGCGAGCCAGGCGATGCCCTCGACGTCGAGGTGGTTGGTCGGCTCGTCGAGCACGATCAGGTCCCACTCGCCGAGCAGCAGCTTGGCCAGCGCGATGCGGCGCCGCTCGCCGCCGGAGAGCGGGCCGATCACGGTGTCCAGGCCGTCCGGGAAGCCCGGCAGGTCGAGGCCGCCGAACAGGCCCTGGATGATGTCGCGGATCCGCGCGTCGCCGAGCCACTCGTGGTCGGCGCGGTCCGCGATCACCTCGTGCCGGATGGTCGCCTTCGGGTCGAGCGAGTCGTGCTGGGTCAGCACCGCCATCTGCAGCCCGCCCGACCAGGTGATCCGCCCGGTGTCCGGCTCCTCCAGCTTCGCCAGCATCCGGATCAGCGTCGTCTTTCCGTCGCCGTTGCGGCCGACCACGCCGATCCGGTCGCCCTCGCTGACCCCGAGGCTCACCCCGTCCAGCAGGGCCCTGGTGCCGTACACCTTGGTGACGGACTCGATGGTGGCGAGATTGACGGCCACAGCTGGTGTGCTCCTGACGGGACGGGGGGTAGAACGCACCCCAGCCTAGTCGCGGGCTTCCCGAGTCATCACCGTGCGGCGTCCAGCAGGCGGCGCTGATCCTCCGTCAGCTCCAGGTCCAGCGCCGCCAGGCTCTCGTCGAGCTGGGCCACCGAGGAGGCGCCGACCAGCGGGATGCACGGGACGGGGCCGTCGACCAGCCAGGCCAGCACGACCTGGTTGCGGGTGGCGCCGGTCTGCCGGGCGACGGTGTCGAGCGCCGCGAGCCGGGCCGGGGTGCCGGCGTGGTCGAAGGACGGGCCGAGCGGCTTGTCGTCGCGGACGTAGCCGCCGCCGAGCAGCGGGGAGTAGGCGACCAGGGTGAGTTCGGGGTTCTCCCGGACGTAGCTGATCAGGTCGCCCTGGACGGCGGCCTGGTCGCCGTCGGCGGAGAGCAGGCCGGGCCAGTCGCCGCGGCGGCGCAGGTAGCTGTGGCCGTACTGGAGCACCTCGTAGCCGGGGAGTCCGGCCCGCGCGGCGAGGTGGCGCGCCCGCTCGACCCGCCACGACCAGTGGTTGGAGACGCCGAGCAGGCCTACCGCGCCCTCGTCGACGAGTTCGCCGAACACCCGGACGGTCTCGGCGAGCGGGACGGCGGGGTCCTCGACGTGCGCGTACAGCAGGTCGAGCCGCTCGACGCCCAGGCGCTTGCGGCTGGCCTCCACGGACGCGCGGACGGCCTCCGCGCCCAGCCCCTCGCCGTTCTCCACGAACCCGGTGCCGGGGGCCTTCGGGCGGGCGCCGACCTTGGTGGCGATCACCACCTCGTCGGTGATGCCGCGGGCGGCGCGCCAGCGGCCGATCACCTCCTCGCTGACACCGCCCTGACTGCCGTCGATCCAGTAGGCGTAGTTGTTGGAGGTGTCGATGAAGGTGCCGCCCGCCTCGACGAAGCGGTCCAGCACGGCGAAGGCGGTCGGCTCGTCGGTCAACGTGCCGAACAGCATCGCGCCGAGGCTGAGCACGCCGACCTCGCGGCGGGTGCGCGGATCGGTTCCGATGGTGCGCTGGCGCATCCGGGTTCCCCTCGTCTCCGCAGCCCGCCCGGTGCGGGCCACGGAGAGGAGTCTGGAATCTGGAGCGCGCTCCAGGTCAAGCGAGCGGACCGAGTGAGAGGACTAGACCAGGTGGGCGCCGGGGACCGGGCCGTGGGTGGTGTGGGCGGTGCGGCAGGTGCCGGAGGTGCGGAGGGCGGTGGCGATCTGTTCGGCGGTGTCGGCGTCCTTGGCCAGGAAGGCGCAGGTCGGGCCGGAGCCGGAGACCAGCGCGGCCAGGGCGCCGGCCTCGGTGCCGGCCCGCAGGGTGTCGGCGAGGGCGGGGCGCAGCGAGATCGCGGCGGCCTGCAGGTCGTTGGCGAGGGCGGCGGCCAGCGCGACCGGGTCGCCCTCGGCGAGGGCGGCGAGCAGCGCCGGGTCGGCGTCGGGGGTGGGGACGTCGTCGATGCTCGCGCCGAGGCCGGACTCCTCGCGCAGGCGGTCGCACTCCTTGAAGACGGCCGGCGTGGAGAGTCCGCCGTCGGCGACCGCGAAGACCCAGTGGAAGGTGCCCGAGACCGGCAGGGCCTCCAGGATCTCGCCGCGGCCGCGGCCCAGGGCGACGCCGCCGAGCAGGGCGAACGGCACGTCGGAGCCGAGCTCGGCGGCCAGTTCCAGCAGGGTCTCCAGCGGGGTGCCGAGCTGCCACAGCGCGTCGCAGGCGAGCAGCGCGGCCGCGCCGTCCGCGCTGCCGCCGGCCATGCCGCCGGCCACCGGGATGGCCTTGTCGATGTGCAGGTGGACGCCGGGGTCGGCGAGGCCGTGGCGGGCGGCGAGCAGGCGGGCGGCGCGGGCGGCCAGGTTGGTGTCGTCCAGCGGGACGGCGTCGGCGTCCGGTCCGGTGCAGGAGAGGGTGACGCCCTCGCCGGGGGTGGCGGTCACCTCGTCCCCGAGGGCGACCGCGAAGAAGACGTTGGCCAGGTCGTGGTAGCCGTCGGGGCGGACCCCGCCGACGCCGAGCTGGACGTTGACCTTGGCGGGCACGCGGACCGTGACCATGTCTACCGCTCCTCCGGGTGGGGCTTGTGCTCGGCGATCGCGGCGAACTGTTCCACCGTCAGCATCTCGCCGCGCAGCGTGTGGTCGATCCCGGCGGCGTGCAGGGCCTGCTCGGCGGCGGCGGGCGAGCCGGCCCAGGACGCGAGGGCGGCCCGCAGGGTCTTGCGGCGCTGCGCGAACGCGGCGTCCACCACGGCGAACACCTCGCGGCGGGAGGCGGTGGTGGCGGGCGGGTCGCGGCGGATCAGCGACACCAGGCCGGAGTCGACGTTCGGCGCCGGCCAGAACACGTTGCGGCCGATGGCGCCGGCCCGCTTCACGTCGGCGTACCAGTTGGCCTTGACCGAGGGCACCCCGTAGACCTTGTTGCCGGGCTTGGCGGCGAGCCGGTCGGCGACCTCGCTCTGCACCATCACCAGCGTGCGCTCGATGCTCGGGAAGGTCTCCAGCATGTGCAGCAGCACCGGCACCGCGACGTTGTACGGCAGGTTCGCCACCAGCGCGGTCGGCTCCGGCCCGGGCAGCTCGGTGACGTCCATGGCGTCGCTCAGCACCAGGTCGAACGCGTCGGCCTTGCCGGGCATCCGGCCCCTGACGGTGTCCGGCAGGTGGCGCGCCAGCACCGGGTCGATCTCCACCGCGGTGACGTGCCGCGCCACTTCGAGCAGCGCCAGCGTCAACGACCCGAGCCCCGGCCCGACCTCGACCACGGCGTCCCGTTCCGTCACCCCCGCCGCCCGGACGATCCGCCGCACGGTGTTGCCGTCGATGACGAAGTTCTGCCCGCGCTGCTTGGTCGGCTTCACGCCGAACGCCTCGGCCAGCGCGCGGATGTCGGCGGCTCCCAGCAGGTGGCCGTCGGAGGTGGGTTCGGTGGTGCTCACCCGGCAAGGATACGGGCCGATCAGTACCCGAAGGCGCGGGCGGTGTTGGCGGCGATGGCGGTGGCGAGTTCGTCCTCGGCCAGGTCCAGGTGGGCCGCCATGGCGCGGAGGGTGACCGGGATCAGGTACGGGGCGTTGGGGCGGCCGCGGTAGGGGTGGGGGGTGAGGAACGGGGCGTCGGTCTCGATCAGGACGCGGTCGAGCGGGGTGGCGGTGAGGGCCTCGCGCAGGGCGTGGTTGGCCTTGTACGTGACGGGCCCGGCGAAGGAGAGGTACCAGCCGTGCTCGGCACAGGTCTTGGCCATCGCGGCGTCGCCGGAGTAGCAGTGGAAGACGGTGCGCTCGGGGGCGCCCTCTTCGAGCAGCACGGCGATGACGTCCTCGTGGGCGTCGCGGTCGTGGATCACGAGTGCCTTGCCGTGGCGCTTGGCGATCTCGATGTGGCGGCGGAAGGACTCCTTCTGGATGTCCACGCCCTCGGGGCCGGTGCGGAAGTAGTCGAGTCCGGTCTCGCCGACGGCGAGCACCTGCGGGAGGGCGGCGAGGCGGTCGATCTCGGCGAGGGCCTCGTCGAGGGCGGCCTGCCCGCCGGGGGCGCGGTGCTGGCCCGACCAGCCTCCCCCAGCCCCAGGGGGCTGGGAGGTGCCCCCAGGGTCGCCGAGGAAGATCCGCGGCGCCTCGTTGGGGTGCAGCGCGACCGCGGCGTGCACCTGCTCGAACTGCTCGGCGAGTGCGGCGGCCCACCGCGAGCCGGGGATGTCGCAGCCGACCTGGACGACGGTGGTGACGCCGACCGACGCGGCCCGGGCCAGGCCCTCCGCGGGGGTGCCGGACTGCATGTCGAGGTGGGTGTGCGAGTCGGCGACCGGCACCGCGAGGGGCTCGGGCAGCGGCGGCGGGGTGGCGCGGTCGTCGTTCTTCTTGCCGGCCATCAGGAGGCAGCCTTCTCTTCCAGGCGGGGGAACAGGATCTCGCCCTTGGTGACGGTGGCGCCGACCGGGAGGCGGCCCCAGTCGGCGACGGTGGCGATGGTCTGGTCGGCGAGCGCGCCGAGGCCGGGCTCGGCGCCCAGCGACTCCCACAGCTTCGCGGCGGCGGACGGCATCACCGGGTTGAGCAGCACCGCGGTGGCGCGCAGCGCCTCGGCGGCGGTGTACAGGACGGTGGCGAGCCGGTCCTGCCCGTCGGGGGACTTGGCGACCTTCCAGGGCTCCTGCTCGGTGAGGTAGCCGTTGACCAGCTTGACGAACTCGAAGACCGCGGCGATGCCGCCCGCGAAGTCGAGCTCCTCGCCGATCTTCCGGTCGGCCTCGGCGGCAGCCCGGGCCAGCCCGTCGGCGATCACCTGCTCGGCGGGGCCGGCGGCGGTCGCGGCGGGCAGCACGCCGTCGAAGTACCGGCCGACCATGGCGGCCACCCGGGAGGCCAGGTTGCCGAAGTCGTTGGCGAGTTCGGAGGTGTACCGGGCGGTGAAGTCCTCCCAGGAGAAGGACCCGTCGGTGCCGAACGGGATGGCCCGCAGGAAGTAGTAGCGGTAGGCGTCGACGCCGAAGTGCGAGGTGAGGTCGGTGGGCGCGATGCCGGTCAGGTTGGACTTGGACATCTTCTCGCCGCCGACCATCAGCCAGCCGTTGGCGACCACCCGCTTGGGCAGCGGCAGTCCGGCGGCCATCAGCATGGCGGGCCAGATCACCGCGTGGAAGCGCAGGATGTCCTTGCCGACCAGGTGCACGGAGGCGGGCCACAGCCGGGCGAAGCGCTCGGGGTCCGCGCCGTAGCCGGCCGCGGTGATGTAGTTCTGCAGCGCGTCCACCCACACGTACAGCACGTGCTTCTCGTCCCAGGGCAGCGGGATGCCCCAGTCGAAGGTGGAGCGGGAGATCGACAGGTCCTTGAGGTCCTGCTCGACGAAGCGCAGCACCTCGTTGCGGGCCGAGGCGGGCTGGATGAACTCCGGGTTGGCGGCGTAGAACTCCAGCAGCTTCGGGCCGTACGCGGAGAGCCGGAAGAAGTAGTTCTCCTCCTCCAGCCACTCGACCGGGCGCCGGTGGATCGGGCAGAGCTTCTCGTCCTCGGTGGCGCCGGGCAGCAGCTCACCGGGGAGCTTGTACTCCTCGCAGCCGACGCAGTACGGGCCGGTGTAGCTGCCCTTGTAGATCTCGCCCCGGTCGTGCAGGTCCTGGACGAACTCCCGCACCCGGTCGGTGTGGCGCGCCTCGGTGGTGCGGATGAAGTCGTCGTTGGCGATCTCCAGGTGGCGCCAGAGCGGCTTCCACTCCTCCTCGACCAGCCGGTCGCACCACTGCTGCGGGGTGACGCCGTTGGCCTCGGCGGTGCGCAGGATCTTCTGGCCGTGCTCGTCGGTGCCGGTCAGGTACCAGACGTCGGCGCCGCGCTGGCGGTGCCAGCGGGTGAGCACGTCACCGGCGACGGTGGTGTACGCGTGGCCCAGGTGCGGGCGGTCGTTCACGTAGTAGATCGGGGTGGTGACGTAGTACGCCGGGGTGCTGCTGTGCTCTTCGGAGGCCGCCATACCCCCGGATCCTAGTCGGAGCACCGGGCCGCCCACGGGTGCGGGCGGCCCGGGCCCGGGTGGTCATCCGGTCGGGTGGGAGCGGGAGAACCAGCGGCGACGGTGCTCTTCCTTCAGCCGGGCCGGCTTCGGCGGCCCCTCGGGCTCGGCGGTCGGCGCGTACCCGGGTGCCGCGGTGGCGGCCACCTCGGCGACCCGGCCGGCCTGCATGATCCGGACCCGCTCGCCGCCGCAGCCGGGGCAGACCAGTTCACGCAGCGGCGAGGGCACCCGCACCCCGTTCGCCTTGTACTCGACCACGGTGTGGCCGTCCCTGGCCGTGTGGTGCTCGATGTCGTAGGCCTGCTCCCAGCCGTAGCCGCAGTTGAGGCAGGCGAAGGAGTACGCCTCGCGGACCGTCTCCACGGAGGTGCGCGGCCGGGCGGTCACCCCGAGTCCGCTGGGTGCTCCGTCGTTCCGGGGGCTGTCGATCGTGTCGCTCATGCGCCACCTCGCTTCGCTCGGAGCCCGCCGCCGGGTCGGACGACCGCGGCGCGGGTTGTTCCATCCCAGGGAATGCCCGGGAGGCTCCGAGCGATACCCGGCTTGCCAAGTCTTGGTCCCGAATTGGCCCTCCGCTGGGGTGCTCATTCCAACGTACGCGCGAAAAGCCCAGGTGGCACGTACCGGTCACGCGCCGTGCTTGGCGGCCACCACGGCGTCGAAGACCACGGACTTGCGCAGGCCCAGGTCGGCGGCGACCGCGGCGATCGCCTCCTTGCGGCGCTCGCCGGCCTGCTCGCGGGCGGCCACCCGGCGGGCCAGCTCCGCCGGGCCGACCTCCTCGGGCGCGGCGGGCGGGGCACCGGCCACCACCACGGTGATCTCGCCTCTGACGCCCTCGGCGGCCCAGGCCGCGAGCTCGTCGAGCGGGCCGCGGCGGACCTCCTCGTAGGTCTTGGTGAGCTCCCGGCAGACCGCGGCGAGGCGGTCCGCGCCGAACGCCTCGGCCATCGCGGCGAGGGTCTCGGCGATCCGGTGCGGGGCCTCGAAGAAGACCATGGTGCGCGGCTCGGCGGCGATCTGGGCCAGCTGCCGGGCCCGGTCGCCGGCCTTGCGCGGCAGGAAGCCCTCGAAGGTGAAGCGGTCCACCGGCAGCGCGGACAGCGCCAGCGCGGTGAGCACCGCGGACGGGCCGGGCACCGCGGTCACCTTGACCCCGGCGGCGACCGCGGCGTCCACCAGCCGGTAGCCGGGGTCGGAGACCGAGGGCATGCCGGCGTCGGTGACCAGCAGCACCCGGGCGCCGTCCAGCAGCGCGGCGACCAGCTCCGGGGTACGGGCCACCTCGTTGCCCTCGAAGTACGAGAGCACCCGGCCGGCCGGCGTGACGCCGAGCGCCTGGGTGAGTCGGCGCAGCCGCCTGGTGTCCTCGGCGGCGATCACGTCCGCCTCGGCCAGTTCGGCGCGCAGTCGGGGCGGCGCGTCGTCGACGTCGCCGATGGGGGTACCTGCCAGAACGAGAACACCAGTCACCCTGACATCCTCTCGTAGTGCGGGCGCCCCTCGTGACTTCTCGTCGTGCGGGTGCCCCTTGTGACTTACCGCATTGCCCCTACGATGTGGCGCGTGAGCGGCGACATGGAGAGTGGTATGGACCACCCTGAGCGGGGCGGCGTGATCGTGCTGGAATCGGCCGACCCGGCCGTCGTTCCGGCGCCACGGGAGAGCGGCGAACCGGACTCGCGCTGGGCCCGCGCACTGCGCGGCGTCGGCTATCGGGCACCCGAACGGCCGTCCCTGGCCGAGCAGTTGGTGCCTCCGATGCCCGACGGCTTCGGCGTCACCCCGGACCGGGTGGAACTCTCCCCCGTGCTCGCCCGGCTCGGCCTGCGGATGTCCGTCGAGTTCTGGACGCTGCTGTGCAGGCTGTCCGGCTGGCTCGGCCCGATCGCCGTCGCGCTCTTCGCCGGCGTGCTGCGCTTCGCGAACCTCGGCGGCCCGCACGCGCTGATCTTCGACGAGACGTACTACGCCAAGGACGCCTACTCGCTCTGGCGGGTCGGCTACGAGACCAGCTGGGCCGACGACGCCAACGCGCAGATCACCGCGCCCAACCCGAACATCCCGTTCCGCACCGACCCGGCGTACATCGTCCACCCGCCGGTCGGTAAGTGGATCATCGGCCTGGGCGAGCAGATCTTCGGCATGAGCCCCTTCGGCTGGCGGTTCATGATGGCCGTGCTCGGCACCCTCTCGGTGCTGATGCTGGCCCGGATCGCCCGCCGGCTGTTCCGCTCCACCCTGCTCGGCTGCGTCGCCGGCCTGCTGCTCTCGGTCGACGGCCTGCACTTCGTACTCAGCCGCACCGCGATCCTCGACCTGGTGGTGATGTTCTGGTTCCTGGCCGCGTTCGGCTTCCTGCTGCTCGACCGGGACCGGACCCGCGCACTGATCGCCCGCCGACTGGAGGACGGCGTCCGGGGCGACTGGACGGTGCTCGGCTGGCGGCCCTACCGGCTCGCCGCCGCCGTCTGCCTGGGCCTGATGATGGCCACCAAGTGGAGCGGCCTCCCGGCGATCGGCGCGTTCCTGCTGCTCACCCTGATGTGGGACGTCTCGGCCCGGCGGATGCTCGGCAGCCGCAACTGGACCGTGTGGGGCCTGCTGGACGCCGCGGTCGCCGGCGTCAGCGTCTGCGTCACCGCCGCCGGGGTCTACCTGCTCAGCTGGACCGGCTGGATCATGTCCAGCACCGAGCCCGGCAAGGGCGGGTACTACCGGGACTGGGCGCTGCACAACTCCGGCGGCTTCGGGCCGGCGTGGTTCCGGAGCCTGTGGCACTACCACCAGACCATGTGGGACTTCCACACCAACCTGCACAGCCCGCACACCTACCAGTCGAACCCGTGGAGCTGGCTGCTGCTGGGCCGGCCGGTCTCCTTCTTCTACGAGTCGCCGAAGAACGGCCAGGCCGGCTGCACCACCGCCGAGTGCGCCCGCGAGGTGCTCGCCATCGGCACCCCGCTGCTGTGGTGGGCGGGCATCGCCGCCCTCGGGTACTGCCTGTACCGCTGGGTGCTGCGCCGCGACTGGCGGGCCGGGGCGATCCTGATCGCGCTGGGCGCCGGCTACCTGCCCTGGTTCATGTACCAGGAGCGGACCATCTTCCTGTTCTACGCGGTCTGCTTCGTCCCGTTCCTGGTCCTCGCGGTCACCATGATGATCGGCGCGATGCTCGGCCCCGCCGACGCCTCACCCGACCGCCGACTGGCCGGGGCCACCGGCGCCGGCCTGCTGATCGCCGCGGTGATGTGGAACTTCCTGTACTTCTATCCGATCTACACCGGGCAGACCATCCCGATGCAGGACTGGCGCGCCCGGATGTGGTTCACCAGCTGGATCTGACACCTCGTCACGTGTACCGGATCTGTCACAAACCCGCAGCGTGTCGTGAGTGCACGGATGACGTCTGTCTATGGTGTCGTGGCCGCTGATGACCGGCGGACGCAGGACACCTTCTGGGGGACGGACACGTGAACAAGGGCGCCAAGATCGGCATCGCCGCGCTCGCCGCGGTGCTGCTCGGAGTCGGCGGGTACGGCGCGTACGCGCTGGTCTCCGACGGCTCGACGAAGACGGAGGCGGCCAAGCCCCGCACGGTGGTCGCCGAGCCGCCGAGCCCGGAGCTGGCCGCGTCCGGCGCCAAGGCGTTCCTGGAGGCCTGGGCCAAGGGCGACCTGTTCGGGGCCGCCAAGCTCACCGACGCGCCCGACCAGGCGCAGGCCGCGCTGACCGCGTTCCAGGACAAGGTGAAGCCCAGCGCCGTCCACCTCACGGTCGGCGGCCCCACCACCGCGCCCTCCCCCTCCGCCGCCAAGTCGGCGACCGCCGCGCCGAGCACCTCCGCCTCCGCGTCCTCCTCCGCCGCCCCGGCCGCGCCGACCGGCGTGCTGGAGAGCTTCAAGGCGTCGATGGAGTTCGCCGACACCGGTACCCCGTGGAACTACGACGGCGTGCTCGGTGTGGTCAAGATGAGCGACGGCACCGCCGCCGTGCACTGGGCCCCCAGCGTCATCCACCCCAAGCTGGACGCCGGCGAGACCATCGCGGTCAAGCCGATCTTCGCCACCCCCGCCGCCGTCACCGACCGCAACGGCAAGCCGCTCGGCGGCAACGCCTCGCTGACCGGCCTGCTCGACAAGTTCAAGACCGCCGTCCCGCAGGGCGACCCCGCGGACGCGGGCACCGGCGTGGTGATCTCCGCCGACTCCGGCAGCGCGGCCACCGAGAAGCTGTTCACCATCAAGGACCCCAAGCCGGTCGCCAACCTCAAGCTCACTCTGGACGCCAACCTGCAGGCCGCCGCCGAGGCCGCCGTCAAGGAACAGGGCAAGCCCGCCTCGCTGGTCGCCATCGAGCCCAGCACCGGCAACATCCTGGCCTTCGCCTTCTCCCCGCCGACCGGCCAGAACCGGGCCTTCGGCGGCGCCACCGCCCCCGGCTCCACCATGAAGGTGCTCACCGCCGCCGCCCTGCTGGAAGCCGGCGTCGCCCCGAACTCCCCGATGCCGTGCCCCGACACGACCAAGGTCACCGGCCTCGAGTTGCACAACGACGACCGGGGAGAGTTCCCGAACTACACCTTCACCGAGGACTTCACCAAGTCCTGCAACACCGCCTTCATCGAGAAGGGCAAGGAGGTCCTGAAGCCGGACTCGCTGCCCAAGCTCGCGCAGGACGTCTTCGGCCTCGGCCTGGTCTGGAAGACCGGCCTCTCCAGCTTCGACACCAAGATCCCCGTCGAGTCCAACATGGCGGGCGCCGCCACGGAGTTCATCGGCCAGGGCAAGGTGCAGACCAACCCGCTGGCGATGGCCTCGGTCGCCGCGACCGTCCAGTCCGGGGTCTTCCGCCAGCCGATCCTGGTGCCCGGCATGGACCAGGTGAAGGCCGCCCGAAACCTCTCCCCCGAGGTGCTCACCAACCTCCGCGGCCTGATGGTCCAGACCGTCAGGTCCGGCACCGCCGCCGCCGTCACCCCGGCCCTGCCGGCCGGCTCCGGCGCCAAGACCGGCACCGCGGAGGTCACCGGCCAGAACGACCCCAACTCCTGGTTCACCGCCTACTCCGGCAACCTCGCCGTCGCCGCGGAGGTCCAGGGCGGCAAGCACGGCGCGGAATCGGCCGGCCCGGCCGTCTCCAAGGTCCTCAAGATCGGCAACAACTGACGGATGGGGGTCTCCGAAGACCTACAGCCGGGCTCAGACCACCAGGCACTCGCCTCGCAGTTCCCCGAGCCCCTGGTGGTGCAAGTTGCCCGAGCTCCCTAAGAAACCCTCCGCAGGTAGTTCTCCGTCACCTGCCGGGTGAGCGCCGCCGTGCGGTCGTCGAGGCCGTGGCCGATCGCGTCGAGGGACTCGACCCATCGCATGGTGCCGGTCGCGAAGACCATGGCTCCGCTGGGCGCGGTGTAGAGGGCGGTGTCGGCGAACGACTTGCGGCCGTCGCAGACCACCGGGGAGTGGGCGATGACCTGGATGCCCTGCGGGGTGGGGAAGGACGGGTCGACGCGGTCGTACTCGACGCCGACCAGGTGGGCGAAGCTGTCGCCCTGCTTGGCGCCCGTCCCGGCGAACAGCCAGTGGTCGGGGGAGGTGACGACGTAGGGGGCGTCGACGGGGTAGCCGTCGTAGAGGACGCCGAGCAGGGAGGATTCGGGGTCGGCGCCGGGCGGGGAGCGGAAGTCCGTCGTGGCGGGGTGGCCGGCCTGGTAGCCGGGGTCGTCCTTCCAGGCGCCCTTGTAGCAGACCACGGTGCGGTCGGGTCCGGTCGGTGACGGTTCGTAACGGACGCGGCGGTAGCAGCAGTTGGCGCCGAGGATCGCGAGGTGGGTGCCGGCGTCGCGGGCGGCGGTGACGTGGGCGCGCTGCTCGGGGGACCAGTACTCGTCGTGGCCGAGCGACAGGACCGCCTTGGCGCCGTGCAGCAGCGCGGGGTCGGCGGCCAGGTCGATGCCGGTGGTGTAGGAGAGCGGCAGGCCGAGCTTCTCGGCGAGCGCGATCAGCGGGGCCTCGTAGACCAGGAAGAGTCCGGCGCCGTCGGCGTACTGGTAGGGGCGGTCGAAGACCACCTGGAGCGAGCGGGTGGGCAGGCCGCCGGTGGGGCCGTTGTACAGGTTGTAGCCGCCCCACTCGTTGTAGGCCTGCCAGGTGGTGACGGCGTTGACGACGACGGTGGTGCCGGCGGTGGTGCGGGAGCGGACGGTGAGCGGGACGTACCGCTGGCCGGCGCCGCCGTCGGCGTCCAGGCGGAGCAGGTAGCAGCCCTCGGGCCAGCCGGTGGTGTCGACGGCGGTGGTGCGGGTCCAGGCGGTGCGGACGGTGCGGGTGGCCTGGTCGACGGTGAACGGCTCCTGGCGGGTGCCGGGGAGGGCGCCGGACTTCCAGACCAGGCGGGCGCGGGCGCCGCCGTACCAGCCCATCCGGTAGGCGGAGACGGTGAAGCCGGGGGCGGTGGTGGAGACGTGCAGGCCGAACTGTTCGCCGGGCAGGACGCTGACCCGGTCGGCCCAGCCCTCGATCGCGGCGGCCGGCCCGGCGTTGACGATCCGCCAGTCGGCGTTGCCGGGGCGGGCGTTCTCGGCCGCGGTGGCGGACGGCGCGGGCGTCGGGGTGGGGATCGGCGCCCCGTCGGGTGAGGGCGCGGCGCCGGGGTGGGCGCGGCCGGGACCGCAGGCGGTCAGTCCGGCGGCCGCGCCGGCGGCCAGGCCGAGGAATCGGCGTCGTCCGGTGGCGCCCATGCCGTCACTCCCGAGTTCGAACGGTTACGGGGGACACCCTAGGCAGCGCCGCGGCGGCGGGTGGCGGCGACTGGCGGTCGGCGGGCGGATGGGGCCGTCCGGGGGTGCTGGCGAGCCGGGGCCAGAGGACCAGGACGGCGGGCAGCGCGAGGTAGCCGAAGCGTCCGGCGGGGGCGAGGGTGAAGGCGACGGTGAGTCCGGCGGCGAGCAGGTCGCAGGCGGCGACGGCGGTGGGCGGCGGGTAGGCGAGCAGCCAGAGGGCGACGGCGAGGCCGCCGAGGCAGAGCAGGGTCAGCGAGAGGGTGTGACCGAGCGGGCCGAGTCCGGCCAGCACCTTGCCGGGCAGCGGGCTGCCTGCGGGGGTGTGCAGGGCGGTGAGGCCGAGCGGGAAGCGCACCACCTGTTCGTACAGTTCGCGGGTGCGGTCGAGGGCGAACGGGGCGATCACCGCGCAGCCGAGGGTGACGGCGAGGACGCCGGCCCGCAGGGCGGGGCGCAGGCCGTGGCGGTGGTGGAGCAGCAGCAGGGCGACCGGGACGGCCGGCCAGGCGGTCCACTTGAGGGTGCAGGCGAGGGCGAGGACCAGGCCGGTGCGGACCGGGTGGCCGCGTTCGGCGAGCGCCATGGCGAGGCAGCAGACGCCGATCAGCGGGAGGTCGACGCCGCCGACGACCAGCGCGAGGGCGATCAGCGGGGAGGCGGTGAGCACCGCGAGCGGCAGTATCGGGGCGCGGGTGAGGGTGGGCCGCAGCAGCCGCCAGCCGGCCAGCAGGCAGGCCAGGAAGGCGGCGGCGAACCAGAGCCGGGCGTCGCCGAGCAGCCGGGTGGCGGGATGGGCGGCGCCGAGGGCGGCCCGGGGCAGGCCGAACAGGGCCATCGCGGGCAGGTAGGGGTTGTAGTCGGTGACGTGGGTGGGGTCGGTCAGGTACGGGCTGCCGGTGTGCAGCAGCAGGTACGCGCCGCGTTCGACGACCATCACCTCGGACTGGTGACGGCCTTTCAGGGCGAGCGCGGCGAGCGGCAGCAGGACGGCGCCGATCGCGGCTGCGGTGGCGGCGGCGCGCGGGGCGAGGCCGCGCGGCAGGGTGACGCAGAGGACGGCGGCGAGCAGGTAGGCGGGGGCGGCGAAGCGGCCCCAGTAGACCTGGTTGACCAGGTCGGACAGGAGCGGGAAGGCGGCGGCCCAGCCGGCTGCGGCGAGGCAGCCGAGGGCCTGGACGCCGGGGTGGGCGACGAGCCGGGCGACCCGGCGGGTGCGGCGGCCGCGCGGGGCGGGCACCCGCCCGTCGCCGCGGGGCGGGGCGTCGCCGGACGGGGTGTGCAGGGCGCACGTGGCCTGGCCTGCCTGGTCGGGCGGTCGGGTGGTCACCATGCGAAGGCTAGGGCCCGGGTGTGCCGATGTCCCGGGACTCGGCGCGGATTTCCGGCTTCCGGTTCGAACTCGGCACCGAGCGCCGTGCCCGGTGCCAGCGGAAACAGGGGCGCGCGCCGGAGTGCACGCCCCTGTTTCACCTTCACACCCGGGTCAGGTCGTCGGCGGGTCGGGCCAGCCGGGAGTGCTTGGCGCTGTAGCCGAAGTAGACGACGGCGGCGACGGCCAGCGCGACGCCGAAGGCGAGGAAGGTATCGGCGTGCAGCTGGGTGATCAGGTAGATGCACGCCGCGGCGCTGACCAGCGGGGTGACCGGGTACAGCGGGACCTTGAAGCCGCGCGGCAGGTCGGGGCGGGTGCGGCGGAGCACGACGATCCCCAGCGACACCGTGGCGAACGCGACCAGGGTGCCCATCGAGGTCATGTCGGCGAGCAGCTTGAGCGGGAAGACCGCGGCGAGCAGCGCGACCGCGGCGCCGACCACGACGGTGTTCCACACGGGGGTGCCGGTGCGGGCGGAGACCCGGGTGAAGCGGCGGGGCAGCAGGCCGTCGCGGCCCATCGCGAACAGGATGCGGGTCTGGCCGTAGATCACCACCAGGGTGATCGAGAAGATCGAGACGATCGCGCCGAGGGCGAAGACCAGCGCGGGCCAGCTCTGGCCGGTGACGTTCTGCAGGATCTGCGCGAGGCCGGCCTCCTGGCCGTCGAACTGCTGCCAGGGCTGGGCGCCGATCGCGGTGACGGCGACCGCGATGTACAGCAGGGTGACCACGACCAGCGAGATCAGGATGGCCAGCGGCAGGGTGCGCCGCGGGTTGCGGACCTCCTCGCCGGCGGTGGAGACGGCGTCCAGGCCGATGAAGGAGAAGAAGATGGTGGACGCCGCGGTCTGCACCCCGCCCCAGCCGAGCGGCAGGAAGGGGTGGAAGTTGCCGGCCGAGAAGCCGGTCAGGCCGACCGCGATGAACAGCACCAGGATGGCCAGCTTGATCGCCACCATGACGGCGTTGACCTTGGCGGACTCGCCGGCGCCGCGGATCAGCAGCAGGGTGACCAGCGCGACCAGCACCACCGCGGGCAGGTTGACGATGCCGTGGTCGCCGGGCGGGGCGGTCAGCACGGCGGGCAGCTGGAAGCCGAACGCCAGGTCGGTGAACTGGTTGAGGTACTGACCCCACGTCACCGCGATCGCCGACGCGGAGACCCCGTACTCCATCAGCAGGCAGACGCCGACGCCGAAGGCGACCACCTCGCCCATGGTGGCGTAGGCGTACGAGTAGGAGGAGCCGGCGACCGGGATGGCGGAGGCCAGTTCGGCGTAGCAGAGCGCGGTGAGGCCCGCGGTGACGGCGGCGATCACGAAGGACAGCACCACGGCCGGCCCGGCCTCCGGGACGGAGGTGGTGAGCACGAAGAAGATGCCGGTGCCGACGGTGGCGCCGATGCCGATCGCGGACAGCTGCCACAGGCCGATGGAGCGGCGCAGGTGGCCGGTTCCGCTCCCGCCCGCTTCGGCGATCAGGGTGTCCACGGGCTTGCGCCGCAGCAGGCGGGTGGTGCTCATCGATGTCCTTCTGATGGGGAATCCGGCAGGGACAGTACCAAAAGCACCAATGACTCCTGCTATCTGCCGATCGGGCCCGGTTACCGGTTCAGCACCGCCTGCATGACCGCCTTGGCGATCGGCGCGGCCAGCCCGCCGCCGGTCACCTCGCTGGCCTGGCTGTCGGCGACCACCACGGCGACCGCGACCGGGGGCACGGCGGTGGAGCCGGACGGGCGGGCCCAGGCGATGAACCAGGCGTACGGCGTCCCGCTGTTGTCCACGCCGTGCTGGGCGGTGCCGGTCTTGCCGCCCACCTCGGCGCCGGCGATCCGGGCGTTGCGGCCGGTGCCGTTCTCCACCACGTCGGTCATCAACTCCCGCAGCTGGGAGGCGACTCCGGAGCCGAACGCCTGCCGGTAGAGCACCGGATGCATCAGCTGGACCTGGCTGCCGTCGGCCTTGGTCAGCTTGTCCACAAGCTGTGGATACATCACCTGGCCGTCGGCGGCGGCCCCGGCGGCGACCATCGCCATCACCAGCGGGGTGGCGGCGGTGTCGTACTGGCCGATCGAGGAGAGTGCGAGCTGCGACTTGTTCATCTCGGTGTCGAAGTTGGACCGGGCGGCGCGCACCGGCACGTCCAGCCGGGCGTCGTTGAACCCGAAGTTCTTCGCCATCGCGGTCATCCGGTCCAGCCCGGTCTGCACCCCGAGGTAGCCCATGGTGCTGTTGCAGGACAGCACCATCGCCTCGTCCAGCGACATCCCGGCCCGGTCGCAGGCGGTGGTGTCGTTGGGCAGCTCGGTGGTGGTGCCGGGCATCACGTACGGGTACGGGGCGCTGGTGGGGGCCTGAATGTCCGTCACCACGCCGTTGGCCAGCGCGGCGGCGGCGGTGACCACCTTGAAGGTGGAGCCGGGCGGGTAGATCTGCCGCAGCGCCCGGTTGAGCATCGGCTGGTCGGGGTTGTCCTGGAGCTTCTTCCAGGCGTCCTGGTCGGCGGCGGAGGTCCCGGCGAAGGTGCCGGGGTCGTAGCTGGGGGTGGAGACCAGGGCGAGGATCCGGCCGGTGGCGGGTTCGATCGCGGCGACCGCGCCCTTCTGGCTGCCGAGGCCCTGCAGGGCGGCCCGCTGGGCGGCCGGGTCGATGGTGGTGACCACGTCGCCGCCGGGCTGCCGCTGCCGGGAGATGGCGTCCCAGACCGCCCAGCCGGCCAGCCTGGGGTCGGTGCCGGAGAGCAGGTCGTCGTAGACGCCCTCCAGTTGGGTGTTGCCGTAGGTCTGGGACGAGTAGCCGGTGACCGCCGCGTACAGCTGCCCGTCGGTGTAGGTGCGCTTGTACGCGTAGCGGCCGCCGGTCGCGGCGGAGCCGGTGACCGGGGCGCCGGCCACCACCAGGTTGCCGCGCGGCTGGCTGTAGCGCTGGATGGTGGCCCGCTGGTTGGCGCTGTTGTGGTCGAGCTCCTTCTTCTGGAAGACCTGGACCCGGGTGGCCTGCACCGACAGGGCGACGATCAGCAGCATGCAGAAGGTGCCGGCCCGGCGGCCGGTGGTGGTGATGCCGGGCAGTCCCTGCGGGCCGTCGCGCGGTCCCTCGATCCGTCCGCGCCTCACCGGGCCGCCTCGGGGGCGGGACGCCGGGCCAGGTCGCTCATCCGCACCAGCAGCGCCACGATGATCCAGTTGGTGACCACGGACGAGCCGCCCTGGGCGATGAACGGCAGGGTCATCCCGGTCAGCGGGATCAGGTCGAGCACGCCGCCGGCCACCACGAACACCTGGATCGCCACCAGCGCGGCCAGGCCGATCGCCAGCAGCCGCCCGAACGGGTCGCGCAGCTCCATGCCGGTGCGGAAGCCCCGGGAGACCAGCAGCGCGTACAGCAGGAAGACCGCCAGCAGCCCGGTCAGGCCGAGTTCCTCGCCGACGGTGGCCAGGATGAAGTCCGACTTGGTGGCGAAGCCGATCAGCGTGGAGTGGCCGAGGCCGAGGCCGGTGCCGAGTTCGCCGCCCCAGGCGAAGGCGAACAGCGACTGGGCGATCTGGTTGGCGCCCAGCCCGGCATCGATCGACGCCAGCGGGTGCAGCCAGTCGGTGACCCGGCTGTGCACGTGCGGGGAGAGCCAGCCCACCCCGACCGCGGCGAGCGCGGCCAGCAGCAGGCCGATGACGATCCATCCGGTCCGCGCGGTCGCCACGTACAGCATCACCACGAACAGCCCGAAGAACAGCAGCGAGGTGCCGAGATCGGTCTCCAGGATCAGCACGCCGACGAAGGCCGCCCAGATCAGCAGCACCGGGCCGAGCACCCGGCCCAGCGGCAGTTGGAACCACAGCACCCGACGGCCCGTCAGGGTCAGTGCGTCGCGGTGCGCGGCCAGGTAGGCCGCGAAGAAGACGGCCAGCAGGATCTTGGCGAACTCGCCCGGCTGGAAGGAGAGCGGGCCCAGCGTGATCCAGATCCGCGAGCCGTACACCGGCGGGAAGAACACCGGCAGCACCAGCAGCACCAGCGCGACGAACGCTCCCACGTACGCGTAGCGCTGCAGCCGGCGGTGGTCGCGCAGCAGGAGCAGCACCGCGATGAACAGGCCCACCCCCAGGGTGGACCAGAGCAGTTGGGTGGGGGCCGCCCCGCTGCCCGGAGTGGCCCGGTCCAGGCGGTAGATGACGACCAGTCCGATGCCGTTCAGCAGCACCGCGATCGGCAGCAGCAGCGGGTCGGCCCACCTGGCGCGCCAGCGCACCGCGCCGTGCGCGGCCAGGGCCAGCACGCCGAGGGCGGCGCCGTACTCCGCGGCGTCCGGCGGCGCCTTCCCGTCGATGTTGACGCCCACCTCGACGTACCCGAACACCGCCAGCCCCACCGCGGCGAGCACCAGGACCAGTTCGGTCCAGCGCCGCGGCCGGGCCGCCGGTAAGCCGGGCGCCCGGTCCGCGAGCGTCGAAGCGTCCGTGGCCACCTGCCGTCAGAGCGTGGAGCCCGGGTACGCCGCCTTGGCGATCTCCCGCAGGTGCTCCTCCTCGTCGGTGCTCAGCGAGGTCTGCAGCAGTTCGCCGCCGTACTGCGCCACCGCCGGGATCACCTTGTCCTGGGTCGAGCTGCGCACCAGCGCGAACAGCGCCGCGCTGCCCGGCGCCATCTTCATGCCGACCTGCCGCATGAAGTTGTCGTCCACGCCGGTGTCGGTGGCGGCGCCGACCGCCGCGCCGGTGGCGCCGCCGATCGCCGCGCCCAGGAACGGCATGAAGAACAGCAGGCCGATCACGCCGCCCCAGAGCGCACCGGACGCCGCGCCCATGCCGGTGTTGGACATGGCCTGGTGCAGCTTGATCTTGCCGTCCTCGCGGCGCTCGACCACGACGACGTCCTCCAGGTCGATCAGCTTCTGCTTCTGCAGGCCGATCAGCTCGTCGCGCACCCGCTTGGCGGTGTCGACATCCGGGTAGGCGATCGCGAACAGGTTGCTCACGGCGGACTTCCTTCCGACTGGCTTGGGGCACGTCCTCCAGCACCCTAGCCAGGATTCGCCATATTTATTCCGATCCGGTCCGGTGTGTCCGTTTCCTGCCGGTCACTCGTCCCGGCCCGCCAGCGCGACCGCTCCGGCCACCGCCGCCGCGGCCAGCCCGAGCGCCGCGGGCGCCGTCCACCACGGCAGTACCAGGCCCTTCCCGGCCGACCCGGCCACCAGCGCCCGCACCACCGCGTTGGCCGGCGAGCCCGGCAGCACCAGCACCGCCACCGCTCCCGCCAGCGCCAGCGGTATCCCGTACGGGGACCGCCGCAGCACCGGCCGGTTGCACACCGCGCCGATCGCGGCGCCCAGCGCCAGGCACACGCCCGCCGCCAGGGCGCCCGCGAGCAGCGTCGGGGCCGCGCCGGCCCGCGAGCCGCCGCCCGTCGCCAGGACGCCGGCGATCCCCGCCGCGGCGGGCACCGCGGCCGCGAGCACCGCGGCCAGCAGCGCCCCCAGGTGCACCCGCCACCATCCGGCCGCGGCCACCAGGCAGCCCCGCGAGGCGGCCGGCTCGGCCGTCACCACCGTCCGCACCAGCCACGCCGTCACCGGCACCAGGACCCCCGCCGCGTAGCCGAGCGCCCCCAACTCCTCGTCCCCCGCGGCCACTCCGACCACCATCGCCAGTACGTACGCCAGCACCGGCGGCACCCACCGCTGCGAGCGCACCAGCAGCGCGAAGTGATAGCGCGTCAGCGCCCGGACCGTCACGACCCCTCCTCCGCCCGCACGCTCCGGACGTGCACCGCCGGGACGGCCAGCAGCCGCCGCAGCAGCGCGTCCGAGTGCGCCGCCGCGACGTCCAGGCGGATCGCCCCGTCCGCCAGCGGCTTGCGCTCCGGGCCGCCCGGCAGCCACTGCGGCAGCTCCGCCGCCTCGACCACCACCACGGTGCGCGGGCCGTGGCGGTCCGCGTCCGGCAGCGCCGCCGCCCGCAGCCGACCGTCGGCCACCGCGTACGCCGCGTCCACCAGCCCGGCCAGCCGGCCGGGGTCGTGGTCGACGAAGAACACCACGCCGCCCGCGGCCGCCCGCTCGGCGACCGCCTCGTCGAGCTCGCCCCGCGCCGCCTGGTCCAGCCCCGTCCACGCCTCGTCGAGCAGCAGCACCTCCGGCTCGGCGAGCAGCGCCTGGGCGACCGCCACCTTCTGTGCCGTCCCCTTGGAGAGCCGGCCGATCGGCGTCCCCGCGCGCTCGGCGATGCCGAAGCGCTCCAGCCAGGCCCGGGAGCGGCGGTCCGTCTCGGCGGCCGACAGTCCGCGCACCCGGCCGTGCTGGCGCAGGTAGCCGAGGACGTCGAACGGCAGCGCCGCCGGGAACCGCTCCGGCACCCAGGCCCGACTACCCGTCACCTCCACCCGCCCCTCCGCCGGCCGCTCGATGCCCGCGAGCAGTTTCAGCAGCGTCGACTTCCCGCACCCGTTGGCGCCCTCGATCCGCACCAGCGCGCCCGGACGGACCGTCAGCTCCACCCCGCGCACCACCCAGGGCCCGCCCCGCCCGTACCGCTTGCCGACACCCGCCAGACGCACCGTCACCCGTCCTCCTCATCGCCGACGCATGCTATGCACGCCAACCCCGGCTCGCGCCACCCGCGTTGGGTGAACCGACCGGACGGTCCCTAGGATGCGTCGGTGATCACCACCACCAGAACACCACGGCCGGCTCGCGGGGCCGCCCTGCTGGGAGCGCTGGCGATAGTCGCCGGTACCGTGCTCGGCACCCTCCCCGCGCACGCCGACGAGCCCGGGGCGCCGCCCGCTCCCACCGAAGCACCCAAGGTCAACCTGGTCCTCGACGGGTCGGGATCGATGCGGACCGCCGACATCCAGGGCAAGAGCCGGATGGCGGTCGCCCAGCAGTCGATCGACGAGGTCATCGACGCGCTGCCCAGCGAGACCGAGTTCGGCATCCGCACCCTCGGCGCGACCTACCCCGGCAACGACCAGAAGGAGGGCTGCAAGGACACCAAGCAGCTCTTCCCGGTCGGCAAGACCGACAAGGTCGAGGCGAAGACCGCGGTCGCCACCCTGCGGCCCACCGGCTGGACCCCGATCGGCGTGGCGCTGCGCGCCGCCGCCCAGGACCTCGGCACCGGCCCGACCACCCGCCGGATCGTGCTGATCACCGACGGCGAGGACACCTGCGCCCCGCCCGACCCGTGCGACGTGGCCCGCGAACTCGCCAGCCAGGGCATCCACCTGGTGGTCGACACGCTGGGCCTGGCGCACGACGACAAGACCCGCCAGCAGCTGCTGTGCATCGCCAACGCGACCGGCGGCACCTTCACCGACGTCCGCACCCAGGAGCAGCTGACCCAGCGCGTCAAGCAGCTGGTCACCCGCGCCCAGGACACCCACACCGTGACCCCCGCCAAGGCCGCCGGCACCGACCAGTGCGCCACCGCGCCGGTGCTCGCCCCGGGCGTCTACACCGACCGTGAGAAGTTCTCCGAGCACCGCGTCTACCGGGTCCCGGTCAAGGCCGGCCAGGAGCTGCGCGCCTCGGTCAGCGTCACCCCCGACCGTGCGGTCGCCCGTGACTACGGCGTCCTGCTGCAGGCCACCGACCAGCGCGGGCAGGAACTCGTGCGCGGCACCGACGCCGGCAGCGGCCGCACCGACGTCGCCTCCACCGGCGTCCGCTGGTCCGCGCCCGACGGCGGTTCCGCCTCGCCCTCCGCCTCCGCCTCGGCCGGCGCCAACTCCACCGACACGCAGACGGTCTGCCTGGTCGTCAGCAACTCCTTCGCCTCGCAGGCCGGCGTCCAGGCCGACCCCGGTCTGCCGCTGGAGCTGACCGTCGACGTCGTCGCCGCCTCCCCCGCGCCCGACGGCCCCGCGATGGGCCTCGGCCGTGGCTGGATCCTGCTCGGCGTCCTCACCCTGGCCGGCCTGCTCACCGGTCTGATCTTCGGCTGGCTGGCACGCTGGCGGATCGCCGTCTGGCGGGAGAACTGACCATGCGAAAGCTTCTGCTCCCCGCGACCGCCGCTGCGGCGCTGCTGGCCCTGACCGCCCCTGCGGCCTCGGCCGCCTCCCCCTCCGCCACACCCTCGCCGTCGGCCTCCGCGCCCGCCGCGGGTTCCCCGTCCGCCGCCGCGTCCGCCGCGGGCGCGGGCTCCTCGGCGCCGTCCGCCTCCAGTTCCTCGTCCGGCAAGCCGGTGGTGAACTCGGTCGGCACCAGCTTCCTGACCGCGACCACGCTGGCCGCCGGACAGGACGCGGACGTCCCGGTCTCCACCGGCGACTACCTGTACTGGGCGTTCCCCGCCTCCGAGGGCCAGACCCCGACCGTCCAGGTCAAGGTCACCCTGCCGGACGCGGCGGACCGGCACGGCCCGCAGACCTGGACCGTCGAGCTCTTCGACGGCCTGCGCCGCCGCCAGTCCTGCACCGCCGGACCGCAGAGCGGCACCGCCGAGCAGACCGCCGGCACCCTGTCGATGAGCTGCACCCTGCGGCAGATCCGCTCCTGGGCCGAGCCCTGGGACGGCGACCCGCTGCCCGGCACCTACTACGTCCGGCTCTCCGCCTCCGACGTCCAGCAGCAGGACCTCGGCCTCGCCGCCCAGGTCCACCTGCACGTCGCCACCAAGGGCGGCGCGGACGACGCCCAGCCCGAGGGCGGCGCGCTCAAGGCCCCGCTGGTCCCGCCGGTCAACCCCGGCTCCACCGCGAGCGCCGCGGCCGCCACCCCGACGCCCACCGCCTCCGCCACCCACGCGGCGGCCCCGGTCGCCGCCGTCACCCACTGGTACTCCGACCTCTTCTCCGGCTGGAACACCCGTTGGTGGTGGACCGCCGCCGGCGGCATCCTCGCCGCCCTCGCCGGCGTCGCCGGCTACTCCCTCACCCGCCACCCCCGCGGCCGCCGGCGCCCGCCGCACGCCCCGATCCCCCAGCAGTCCCAGCCCACCCAACCGCAGAACTCCTGGCAGTAGTAACAGGAACCCCGCGCCCCGACCGGGCGCGGGGTTCCCCGGGCGGCTACCCCCTCAGCTCCGCCAGGATCCGCACCGCGGACGTCCCCAACCCCACCGGCCCGCCGAACAGCACGGCCTCCCGCACCTCCGGCACCGCCGTGGACGGCGCGAAGTGCCGCTTCAGCACGTCCTCCGTGTACCGCCGCGTCCGCTGGTGCCAGTTCAGCACCGCGGCCATCCAGTCCTGCAGCTCCTCCACGTACCCGTCGAGGGCCGCCGCGGCCTCCCCCTCCAGCCCGAAGTCCTGCTTCACCAGCGGGAGTTCACCCGCCACCAGGTGCCGGAACTGGCTCATCCGGGAGGCGACCAGGTCCGCCACGATGTCGACCGCGACCGCGTAGTCGCAGGTGAAGAAGGACTCCACCACCCGCACCAGGTTGTGGAACTCCCCCTCGTACTCGATCTCCTTCTGGTACGAGTGCAGGTCGTTGACCAGGCTGCCGTAGTCCGCCGCCGAGCTCTCGATCGCCCGCACGGTGCCGCTCCGGTAGACCTCCTCCGGGATCACCGAGCCGCGCGCCAGCCGGGCCAGACTCATCGTCAGGTCGGAGCCGAAGGTGGCGCGTCGCATCTCGATGTAGTCGACCGGGTCGGGGATACGGTTCTGCGCCTGGTTGGCGAGCTCCCACAGCCAGCTGTCGATCATGTCGCCGACCGCCCGGCGGAAGCTCTCCCGCGCGGGCGGGCCGAACGGCGCGACGGTCCGCGCCCACAGCTCGGCGAGCCCGCGCTCCAGCGCGTTGCGCGGGGCGAACGGCAGGCTGCCGTCCAGGGTCATCAGCTCGTGCAGCCGCTCGTTGGCGAGCTTCGCGCCGAGCAGGTCGCGGCCCCGGCCGTACACCGCGGGGTAGTAGTCGTCCGCGTAGGTGCCCCAGGTCAACCAGGCGGAGCTGAGGTCGAGTTCGGCGGGGGTGGCGTCGGGGTCGATGCCGGCCGCGCACAGCGCGAAGTCGTAGTCGCGGAGCTTGGCCTCGCTCCACAGGTCGGTGGCCGGTACGCCGGGCTCCGGCTCCAGCAGTCCGGTCTCCCGCGCCCAGCCGACGACGTACTCGCGGGCGGCGTCCAGGTGCGGGCTGAGCCGGGTGGGGTACGGCATCGGCAGCTCAGGCAGCACGGAGGGGCCGGTGCGGCGCGGGGTGTGGGTGAAGCTCCGCAGACCGCGCAGGCCCGCGGCCAGGCGCAGGTTGGCGGCGGAGGTGCCGAGCCCCCTGGGGCCGAGCGCGGGGGCGCCGGCGCCGCCGCCGTTCATGTAGCGGCTGGAGCGCATGTGCCACTCGTGGCCGCCGGACTGCCAGTCCTGCAGTCCCTTCACGTACGCCAGGACCCGGGTGATCTCCCCGGGGTCCAGGGCGTGTTCGGCGAAGAGCGGGGCGAGTTCGGTGAGCGCGGTGTTCTCGAACTGCTGCAGCCGGGAGGTGAGCAGGTCGTTGACGGCGTCCGCGGCCTGCTGCGTCGAGCAGCCCAGGAAGGTCTCCAACACCAGCACGCCGTTGGAGAGTTCGCCCTCCTCGCCGATCTCCCGCTCGTACGAGAACAGGTCGTTGCGCAGGTGCACGCCGTCCGAGAAGGCGTCCCGCAGCACCCGCAGCGGACGGGAGTGGGCGACCGCCTCCGGCACCTCGGCCTGCGCGGCGTACTCGACCAGCCCGGCGGACCACGGCGCGCCGCCGACCTTGCGCCGCATCTCGATGTACTCCACCGGGTTGGCGACCCGGCCCTCGTCGATGTTGGAGAGCTCCCAGAGCGACTCGTTCAGCAGGTTGCGGGTGGACTCGGCGAACCGCGCCCGCCAGTGGGCGGACATGTGCGGGACGGTGCGCTGCCACAGGTCGGCGAGCCCCGCCTCGACCGGGTTGGTGGCCTCCGGGAAGCCGTCCGCCAGGTCCATCGGCATGAACGCGGGCAACCGGTCCAGGTAGGCCTTGCCGCCCTCGCGGTCCAGCGTCCGCTTGAAGATCTCCAGGAAGTGGTCGTCGAAGAAGAAGACCCAGGTGTACCAGTCGGTGACCAGCGACAGCGCCTCGGCGTCGCAGTCGGGGTGGGTGTACGAGCAGAGCAGCGCGTAGTCGTGCGAGTCGAGGTCGTGCTCCTCCCAGACCCCGGAGCCCTCCAGCATCCCGAACCCCCGTGCCCACTCCTTGGTGTGGACCCGGGCCTCCTCGTAGTGCGGGTTGATCCGCGCCGGATACGGCACGTAGAAGTCCGGAAGTTCGAACGGCTGAGCCACTGGGTCCCCGCCCCTTAGTCGACGTGAATCGGCGCTGTGCCTAACGAGCCCAAGGGCCCGCCGTCACCGCTACCCCGCTGGGCCGTGCGAATGCCGAACTCCACCCGTTCGAGCGAACTACCGGGCGTTTCGCACCGCGTCCGCCTTCACCTCTGCGCCGACCAGTGCGGCGATCCGGTTCGCCGGGGCGCCGCCCGCCAGCACGCCGACGCCGAGCGCGCCCAGCAGCAGGACGGTGCCGAGCCAGACCATGGTGTCGACCGGCAGCGTGTAGGCGCCGACCACCCGGGCCGCGCACTCCAGCACCAGCGGGACGCCCCAGGCCAGCGAGAAGGCGCGGGCGCCGCGGCGGAAGGCGACGGTCCCGGACACCCGTTCCCAGGCGGCCTCCCGGGCGGCGTCGCCCTTGACCACGAAGGGCTTCAGTGCGGCGGTCATCAGCGGCCGGCCGAGCAGCGCGGTGACGATCATCGACGCGCCGACGACGCTGCTGACCGCGCCGTCCTTGGCGAGCATCAGCCGCGGGTCGCCGCTCAGGAAGGAGAGCGCGATCGCGGCGAGGTTGACCACCAGCATCAGCGCCGCCAGCGGGCTCGCGGACCGCCCGCGCAGCAGCTCCCCGACCGTGCGGACCGCGGGCACCGCCGAGCTGAGCGCCAGCGCGGCGACGGTGCCGAGTCCGAGCCCGGCATGCGCCCCGTAGTACACGCCGACCGGGAGCGCGACGTCCAGCAGCAGCGGACGCAGCGCGTCGGTGCGGGCGTTGCGCTGCTGCGGTGCGGTGGCGATGCCGATGGCCATGATGTCTGCTCCCCGTGTCCCTGCTGCCGCTCCCTGCGACGTGTCCCACTCTGCCGGGCGGACCGGAGGCGGGGTCAGTGCCGGCGCTCCACCAACCGGCATGACGGATGTCATGGGTGACGGGGGTACAGCTGGCTGCACCCCCAGCGGGTAGCTGGACGCAATGGCACGGGCGGCGCGGCACGGAATCGTCGTCGGGGACGGAACCCCTCCACTACCGAACGAGGCCCAGTCGTGCCCAAGCCCTCCTTCCGGCGAACCGCCGTTCGCCCCACCCCCGCGCGCCCGTGGCTCGCCGAGGCCGCGGTGTTCCTCGCCGTGGCCTTCCCCGCGGCGGGCGCCCTCGGCGCGCTGCAGCCCGCCACCGGCCTCCCCACGGACGTGCTGCAACTCACCCAGTTCGGACCGACGTTGGGCGTCGCCGCGGTCGCGCTCGGCCGGCCCGCCCGGATCCGGCACCGGCTGGCCGGCGCGCTGCCCGGCCCGGGCCAGGGCTCCGCCGCCCCGGCGCTCCTGTTCAGCGGCCCGCTGCTGGTGGCCCTCGCCGCCCTCGCGCACCTGCTGCTCCGCGGGCACCTCCCGTTCACCGACCCGGCCACCCTCCCCGCCCCGTTCGCCGTCGTCGCCGCGGCCCAACTCCTCGGCGCCTGCGGCGAGGAGCTCGGCTGGCGCTGCTTCCTCCAGCCCCTGCTGCGCACCCGTTTCGGCCCGCTCGCCTCCTCGATCACGGTCGGCCTGCTGTGGGGCTGCTGGCACGTCCAGGTCTTCGCCCGGTCGGCGCCCTACGCGGCCGGCTTCCTCATCGCCACCGTCGCCATGTCGGTCGTCCTCGGGCTCGCCCAGGAACGCCTCCCCGCCAACCGCCTCCTGCTCTCCGGCGGCTTCCACGCCCTGGTCAACCTCGGCATGCTGCTCGTCCTGGACGAGGAGACCGGCGACACCCTCCCGATGCTCCTGTTCGCCCTCGCCGCCACCGCCACCGCCCTGCCCTGGGCCCTCCGGCCCCGCGCGGCCCGCCCCGCCCTGACCTGACGTCACACTGCAGGCCGTCACCCGCAGCGACCCTCCGAAAGGCCCGCCGTGCCCGCACCGCAGTCCACTCCCGCACCGCCCACTGCCCGCCCGGCTCCGCCGGATAGCATCGCGCTGACATGACGGATCGCCAGACCATCCGACGATCGCTCGGCCGCGGCCCCGCCGCCCTCGCGCGCTGCCAACTCCACTGGCTCGCCGCCCTCGCCGCCGCACTCCGCGCCCTCGCCGTCACCGGGGCGCTGCTGCTGCTCCCCGTCGGCCTGGGATTCCTCCTCCTCCCGCCCGCGGCCCGCGGCCTCCGCGCGACCGCCGACCGTGCCCGTCGCCGGGCCGCAGCCCGCACCGGCGTCGCCGCCCTCGCGCCCGCACCGCTCCCGGACACCGGCAACGCCTACCACCGCACCGCCGCGCTGCTGGGCGACGACGCCCTGCGCCGCGAACTGCTCTGGGCCTGCCTCGCCCCGTGGACCGGCGGCCTGCTGGTCGCCCTCCCGCCGGCGTTCGCCGAGTACGGGCTGTTCGGCGCCCTGGTGCAGCCGTTCCTGTGGCGGCGGTTCGGCGACGGCAACTGGTACGCCTTCGTCCCCGTGCACTCCCCCGCCACCGCCCTGGCCGCCGCACTGCTCGGCGCCGTCTTCCTGGCGGCCGCCGTCCGCCTCGCCCCGGCCGTCCTGGACCGGCACGCGGCCTGGACCGCCCGCGCCCTCGCCGGACCCCGGACCACCGCCCACCTCACCCGCCGCATCGACGAGCTGACGGACCGTCGCGCCGACGCGCTGGACTCCCAGGCCGCCGAGCTCCGCCGGATCGAACGCGACCTGCACGACGGCGCCCAGGCCCGGCTCGTCTCGCTCGGCCTGACCCTCGATCAGGCGGAGCGGCTGCTGGACGACGACCCGGCGGCCGCCCGCCGGCTGCTCGGCGAGGTCCGGGCCAGCTCGGCGCGGGCCCTGCAGGACCTGCGCGAACTGGTGCACGGCATCCTCCCGCCGGTCCTCGCCGACCGCGGCCTGCCCGACGCCGTCCGCTCGCTCGCCCTGGACTCCTTCCTGGACGTCCACGTCGACGCCGAGCTGCCCGGGCGGCTGCCGGCCGCGGTCGAGGGCGCGGGGTACTTCGCGGTCGCCGAACTGCTCGCCAACGCGGGCAAGCACGCCCACGCCCGCGAGGTCCGCATCCGGCTGCGCCGCCGGGACGGGCTGCTGCGGATCACCGTCACCGACGACGGCCGCGGCGGAGCCGACCCCGCGCGCGGCACCGGCCTGCGCGGCATCACCCGCCGGCTGGCCGCCTTCGACGGGACCCTCACCCTGCACAGCCCGCCGGGCGGGCCCACCACCGCCACCCTGGAGCTGCCGTGCGCGTCGTCCTCGCCGAAGACCTCTTCCTCCTCCGCGACGGCCTGACCCGCACCCTCCAGGAGCACGACTTCGAGGTCGCCGCGGCGGTCGACAACGGGCCCGCCCTGCTCCGCGCCCTGCGCGAGCTGCGCCCCGACGTCGCCGTGGTGGACATCCGCCTGCCCCCGACCCACTCCGACGAAGGGCTGCGCGCCGCGCTCACCGCCCGCGCCGAACGCCCCGCCCTGCCGGTCCTGGTGCTCTCCCAGTACGTCGAGCAGCTGTACGCCCAGGAACTGCTGGCCGACGGCCACGGCGCGGTCGGCTACCTGCTCAAGGACCGGGTCACCCGCACCGACCAGTTCGTCGACGCCGTCCGCACCGTCGCGTCCGGCGGCACCGTCATGGACCCCCAGGTGATCGCCAGACTGCTCGCCCGCTCCACCGCCCGCGGCACCACCGCCGACCTCACGCCCCGCGAACTCGACGTCCTGCGCCTGATGGCCGAGGGCCGCTCCAACGCCGCCATCATGGCCACCCTGCACATCGGCGAGAGCGCCGTCGCCAAGCACACCGCCGCGATCTTCGGCAAACTCCACCTGGACGCCACCCCCGACGCCAACCGCCGCGTCCTCGCCGTCCTCGCCTACCTCAAACGCTGACGCCCCGTCAGCCCTGCTCCCGCCGCAGCACCAGGTGCGCCACGTCCCCGTCCCGCGACCGCTCCCAGTCGACCTCCCAGCCGCGGCGGGCCGCCAGGGCGGCGACGCCCGCGAGGCCGATGCCGCGGTAGTAGCGCTTGCGGACGAAGGTGTGGGCGGCGGTGTCCTTCCACTGGTAGCGGTACTTGCCGCTGTCGTTCCAGTCCCGCCGTTCGTCGGCGATCCGCAGGCCGCGTTCGATGCCGCGCGCGATCGCCCGGTCGGCGAAGTCGGACCAGTCCTGCGGGGTGCCGCGGCGCTCCAGCCGGTAGCGGGCGGAGGTGAGGACGAGCTTGGACGGGCCGGGCTCGGCGGTGCCCTCGTCGGGGTCGCCGCCGTTGTCCAGGACGTCGTAGACCACCCGCGGCAGCAGCCAGATCCACTGCAGCCAGAACTGCAGCGCCAGGCCCACCTCGGAACGCGCGGGCAGCGGGCCGGTCTCCACGCCGGGCGGCGCGGGGGTGTGACGAGTGGTCATCCGAACGCCTCCGTGATGTTCGCCGCGGCCTGCCCCGGCACCACCGGCGCCACCTCCCCGGGAACCCCGGGCCGGTCGTACACCACGGTGTCGACGATGCCGGCCAGCATCGCCACGTACTCGGGGAAGTCGACCAGCGACGGGGTGCTGAGCGTCATCGTCACCAGCGTGTCCGCCCCGGGCACCGGCACGTACGCGCAGGCCTGCGCCAGCTCCAGCGTGGTCGCGCCCTCGCCCTCGTCGGGGAGTTCGACCAGCGAACCGGAGACCGTCACCACCACCGGCCCGACCGGCGCCTGGGCCCGGAACACCTCGTCCGCCGGGTCGAGCGAGAGCAGGTCGTGCAGCGCCGCGGCGGCCACCTCGGCGTCCGAGGTGTCGGCCTCGTCGGCCTGGATGACCAGCGTCGCGATCGTGACCCGGTCGTCCTCGGTGCCGCCGAGCAGGAAACCCGAGTAGACCGCCCCGTCCTCCGCGGCCGACGCGGCGATCTCCCGGTACCAGGACGCGACGGTGCTCCGCTGGAACTCGGTGCCGCCGGACCACACCTCCGCCGCGACCTCGCCCAGGTGCGCCTCGCGCTGCTCCTCGGAGAGCTCGACGCCCAGGGAGTGGAACTGCACCGGGACCTCCCACCGGATGTCGTCCCCGGGAGCGTCCGTCCGTTCGATCTGATCCGCCGTCACGATCCCGTCACCTGGTGGTAGAGGTTGGGCGCGTTCCAGATCAGGCCGCCCGTCTTCATGCCGATCTGGGTGCCGCGCGACCACCACGAGGTGGCCGGCAGCGAGAACACCTTCTGCCCCGCCTCACCGATCGAGGCGATGCCGGGCAGGTTCTTCAGCGGGGTCTTGGTGAACACCGGCGTCAGCACCTTGCTGTGCAGCAGGCCGCCCGCCATGTGCGTGTTGACGATCGAGCGGCCCGCCTCGGCCAGCTTGGACCCGGCGGCGATCGCCCCCTCGCCCTTGGCGATGGCCTTGACCCCCATCACCGCGCCCTTGCCGGCCTTGCCGACCGCCCCGACGAACGGGACCACGCCCACCCCGTCCAGCGCGATCGTCGACCAACTCACGTCCGCCCCACCGAGCTTGGCCAGCCCGTGCGAGCCCAGCGCGACCGCCGAGGCACCCGCCGAGGCCACCCCGAGCGCGGCCGACAGCGGCGGGCACCACATGGTGGCCAGCGCGGCGATGCCGAGCACCGCGGAGACGCCGCCCGCGATGTCGCCGATCTTCTTCAGCAGGCCGGCGTTCCTGGTCGCCCAGTCCTTGATCTTGTTGCCGATGCCCTTGAAGCCGTTGCCGATCTTCTCCCACATGCCGATCTCGGGCGCGTTCTGGTTGGCCCTGCGCAGCGCCTTCGCGGTCCGGTCGGCATCGTCGTGGTGGTGCTCCAGCAGTTCCCTCGCCTGCTTGACGATCGCCTCCAGCTCGTCCTGGATCGACTCCAGGTCGCGCCGGGCGGTGTCCAACTCGCTCTCTGCCGTGCGAAGTTCGGCCGCCGCGACGTTGATCCTGCGCTGCGCGTCGGCGAGCGACGCGTCGTCGCCGAAGGACTTCCCGGCGAGCGCGAACGCCGGATTCTCCGACGCGCTCTGGTACCGGTTGGCGGCCTGCCCCCACTGGTCCTGCGCGGCCTCCTTCCGCCGCTTGGCGTCCGCCGCCTGCTGCTCGTAGCGGCGGGCGACGTCCTGGTACGAGGTCAGCTGCGTGCGCCAGTTGCCCAGTTGCGTCGACGCCGTCTTCATCGCGTCGACGCTGTCGCTCAGGTACGTCGGCAGCTCGCCGACCTTCCCCGCGAAGCCCTTCGCCGCGTCGCCCTCCCAGATGCTGCCCCCGCGCCCGACCGCCACCAGCGTCCGGTGGGCACTCTCCATCGCCCCCGCCGCCCGGTTCAGCTTGGCGACCAGCCCGTCCACGTTCTCCGGGTTCCCGGGCGCCGGATCGAACCCCAGCGCCGGAAAGTCGGCCCTCCCGCTCACGCCGCCCCCTTGGCGAACGCGGCCCGGATCGCCTCGTCCGTCTCCGCGTAGTTCCGGCTGGTCTCCCGCAACTTGCCCTCGATCGCCTCGACGCCCTGCGCGATCCTGGTGATCGCGTCCTGCCAGCTGTCGTCGAAGTCGTCACAGGCCCGGTCCAGCGCCTTGCTCCCCGTCGTCTTCGGCCCGGTGTCCCGCATGGCGCTCAGCGCCTCGCGCATCTCCTGCCGACTCTCCTTCAACTGCCGCAGCAGCCGATCGAGCTCGCTCACCTCGACCCGGAAATAGTCCCCCATGTGCTGCGCGCTCCCCCTGGGCCTCGAATGACAGATGGGAACACCTTAAGGAAGAACCAAGCCCAGTCCATCACCAGGTAAAAATACGCGCCGTTCCTTCACATTCCTCCGGCCTCGCCCGCGCCCGCGGCGAGTTCGGCGGCGGTGGGCGGGGTGGCTCCGGCCCGGGAGACGGTGATCGCGGCGGCGGTGGCGGCGGTCCGCAGCGCGGCGGCCAGCGCGTCCGGGGCCGGGCGGGGGAGGTCGAGGGCGGCCAGGACGGCGGACATGAAGGAGTCGCCGGCCCCGACGGTGTCGACGACGGTGGTCGGCGGGGCGTCGGTACGGGTCTCGCCGTCGGCGGTGAGGGCGAAGGCCCCTTCGCCGCCCTGGGTGACGATGACGACGGCGGGGCCGAGGGTGAGCCAGCGGGCGGCGCTGTCGCGGACCGGAACGCCGGGGTAGAGCCAGGCGAGGTCCTCGTCGCTGGCCTTGACCAGGTCGCTGAGGCCCACGCAGTGCTCGACGGCCGCGACTCCCGAGCGGTGGTCGCCGAACAACGCGGGTCGGACGTTGGGGTCGTAGGAGACGGTGGCGCCCCCGGTCCTGGCCTCGCGGAGCAGCCGCCGGGCGACCGCCGCACCGGGCTCCTGCACGGAGGCGAGGGAGCCGAGGTGGACGTGCCGGGCGCGGGGCACCGCGGTCGGTGCGAGGCTCCAGTCGATGGCGAACTCGTACGCGGCCCGTCCCGCCGGGTCGAGGGTGACCAGGGCGGTGGGGGTGGCGACCGGCTGACCGTCCGTCAGGACCGTGACGCCGCCACCCGCCAGGTGGGCGCGGATCAGCTCGCCGTACCGGTCGTCGCCGAGTTGGGTGAGCAGGGCGGTGCGACGGCCGAGCCGGGCGAGCCCGTAGGCGACGTTGGCGGGGCTGCCGCCGGGGTGCGGGTGGTCGGGACGGCCGGGGGTGCGGACGATGTCGGCGACGCACTCGCCGATGACGAGGAAGTCGACGTCTGCGGTGGTGGGCTCTGCCATGGTGCTCGGCTGCTCCTGTGTCCGGGGTCGGGTGCGGGCGGCGCGCCAGGGGCCCGGGCGCGCCGCCTTCGGGTGTCAGTCGCTGAGAACGACCTGATCGACCATCAGGTGCCCCCAGGCGCCGGTGGCGTCGTCGAGGATCTGGAGTTGGGCGCTGCGGCCCTGGAGGTCGGTCAGGTCCCAGTCGACGGGGCGGAGGCTGCCGCTGTCGCCACCGGTGGCGGTGCGTACGGGTCGGCCGTCGACCAGCAGGTTGACGCTGGTCGCGCCGGGCGAGCCGAGCGGGTGGTTGCCGCCGGCGACGAGCAGGTGCAGGGTGCTGCGGTCGAGGGTGAAGGCGGGTGAGGTGAGGGTGCCGGTGGCGGTGTCGCGGCCGGCGAAGGTGTCGAGGACGGCGGCTCCGACGGAACCGGGGAGCTGTTCGACCGTCGGGGCGGTGCCGGCGAGGTCGCCGGTGGCGACCCAGCCGGGAGCGTAGGCGCCGCCCTCGAAGTCGGCGAGCAGCCGGGCGGGCCGCTGGGCGAGGTCGGTGTACTCGGTGACGGTGAGGTGGGCGAAGGTGGCGGCGCCGCCGCTGGTGAACAGCTTGAGCCCGTCGTCGGCGGGGTCGGCGAAGACCTCGTCGGAGTGGACGTGGCGGCCGTCGTCGACGAAGTACTCGACGCTGGTGCGGTCGACCAGGACCGTCAGGTGGGCGCTGGTCCGGGCCGGATCCCAGGGGGCGTGCGACTCCAGGTGCGAGCCGTCCGGGGAGGGGTTGCCGGTCTGACCGCGGTTCAGGTAGCTGACGTCGTGGTAGATCCCGGCGTCGGCGTGCCGGGTGCCGTCCGCGGAGACCCGCAGTTGGACGCCGAGGTTGTCCAGGACGTTCCAGCTGACGTCGGCGTCCAGGCGGTACGCGGTGCCCCGGTAGGGCAGCGTGGTGAGCCCGTTCACCTGCACGGTGCCCAGGTCGGTGGTCCGCGCGGCGTGCTGGTCGAGGCCGGGCGCGGGGCGGGAGGCCAGGGCGTAGCCGTCGGCGTAGTGCTTGAGGGAGAGCTGCCGGGTGATCGCGTCGGTGCCGTTGAAGCCGTCGGAGGCCCAGGTCGGGGTGGTGTACGGGTAGGTCCAGTTGTTCAGCCAGGCGGTGGCGTACCGGTGGTCGAGCGGGGCGGCGGGATCCTCCCAGGTGACGCCGGCGTACCAGTCGAAGCCGTGGTCGAGCCACTGCGGGGCGGCGGTGTCGGGGGTGAAGGAGGTGCCGTCGAAGCTGCCGGTCCAGTAGGCGTAGGTGTTGGGGGCGCCGGTGAGGTAGCCGTTGGCGCTGGCGCCCATCACCCAGTGCAGGGTGCCGTCGTCGGCGCGGAGCCGGAACAGGTCGGGGCATTCGAGGGTGCCCAGGCCGGTGTGGGCGGAGTCGGAGGCCCAGGTCCAGTTCTTCAGGTCGGGCGAGGTCCAGAAGCTGATCTTCGTGCCCTCGGCGAGCAGCGCGACCCAGCGGTGCCGGTCGGCGTCCCAGACCAGCTTGGGGTCGCGGAAGTCCTTGCGGCCGCCGTTGGGGAGCACGGGGGTGTCGCCGTAGGGGCGGAAGTTGCGTCCGCGGTCGGTGGAGTACCAGAGGAACTGGGCCTGCGGGCCGGAGGCGTCGGCGATCTGGGCGGGGGTGGGGTGGTCCATCTGCGTGACCATCATGACCACGGCGCCGGCGCCGAACCCGGCGGTGTCGTCGGTGTCGACCACGGCGGAGCCGGACCACAGGTCGTAGTTGGCGTTGGTCTGCTTCGGCGCGGCGACGCCCTGGTCGTGGAAGGCCACGTTGTCGGTGCTGGTGGCCTGCCGCCAGGCGGTGCCGACGGCCTGCCCGTAGTCGGCGTTGTAGAGGTAGTAGGAGTGGAACGCGCCGTCGAACCAGAGCGGCCGCTGCGGGTCGTTCTTCCAGTGGTCGGGCACGGTGAAGTGGTAGACGGACCGGCGGCTGTCCGCCGCCCGGGCCGCGGTCGGGGCGGCCGGCCCCGGGGCGATGACGGCGGCGGCGGTCAGCACGAGGCCGAACAGCGCGGCGAGGCCGAGCCGCAGCCGGTGGAGCGAGGAGCGTGGGGTCATGCTCGACTCCTGGACTTTCGGGTGGGTGGGGGGAGTTCGGCTCAGCAGGCCGGGGCGGCCCGGGTGAGCTCGCGCCCGGCGGGGTCGGGCAGGCCCGCGACGGTCAGTCGGCGTCCGTCCCAGGACACCGGCATCGGGTCGCTGACGCCGCCGGCGAAACCACCGTCGGGGCCGATGTGGTGAAAGCCCATCAGGACCCAGGACCCGTCGCGGCGGCGGACCAGCTTGCCGCTGTAGTAGCGGTCGTCGGTGACCTGCCGGGCGGCGCCGATGTCGAACGGGCCGAGCAGGCTCCCGGCGGGAGCGGCCCAGATGCCGCCGCGGGTGCCGGTGGCGCGGCGGGCCTCGGAGGCGTGCTCGGCGAGGCAGGAGAACAGCAGCAGGGGCTCGCCGTCGACGATCTCGCTCTGGAGGACCTCCAGTTGGCCGAAGCCGTGCACGGCGGGCGCGGACAGCGGCGGGCGCAGCTCCCAGTGCCGCAGGTCGGCGGAGACGGCGTGGCCGACCACGCCGCGTTCGAAGGCCGGTCCGGTGGTGGCCCGGGCGGTGATCAGCATGTGCCAGCCGTCGCCGTCCGGGTCGGGGAACACCCACGGGTCGCGGAACGCCTCGTCGTGCCACTGGCCGGCGTCGAGGGTCTCGTACCAGGTGGCGTCGGCGCTCAGCACCGGGTTGGCGCCGGCCTTGTGCCAGGTGGTCAGGTCGGTGGAGGTGGCGTACCCGATCCGCTGGACGTTCTTGCCGTCGGCGGCGCGGGTGGAGCCGGTGTAGAAGAGGAACCAGGTGCCGTCGGGGTGCCGGACCACCGAGCCGGTCCAGGTGGCGAGGTCGTCGAAGGCGGGGGCGTCGGCGCGGACCAGGGCGTCGGGGACCCGGGTCCAGTTCCGCAGGTCGGTGGAGACGGCGTGGCCGATGGACGCGCGGTAGTGCCGGGCCTCGGGGTCGTGCAGGGCGCGCGAGGCGTACAGGAAGAACAGGTGGTGGCGCTCGCCGTCGTCGGCGAACCAGAAGTCCCAGACCCAGGAGTCGGGCAGCGTGAACATGCGGGCCTTTCGGAGGCAGGCGTGGGGGACCCGTCGGCCGCGGCGGGGACGGCGGCGGGGTCGTCACGCGGAGGAGGAGGGGTCAGCCCTTGACGCCGCTCGCGGCGACGCTGCTGACGAAGGCGCGCTGGAAGGCGAGGAAGACCACCAGCACCGGCAGCGTGATCATCGACGTGTACGCCATGACCTCGCCCCAGGCCGGGTTGTCCTGGAAGAAGTACTGCATGCCGACCATGACGGGCCGGAGCTTCTCGTCCTGGACCACCATGGTGGGCCACAGGTACTGGTTCCAGGCGGGCAGGAAGGTCAGGATCGCCACCGTGGCGAACGCCGGACCGGAGAGCGGCACCACGATCCTGCGGTAGATGGTGAACCAGCCGGCGCCGTCGATCCTGGCGGCCTCGTCGAGCGAGGTCGGGATGGTGGAGAAGTACTGGCTGAACAGGAAGACGGAGAAGGCGTTGGCGACGAACGGGATGATCTGCACCTGGTAGCTGTTGAGCCAGCCGATGTCCCACACCACGGCGCCGTCCTGGAGGAACAGGATCGGCAGGTGCGCGACCCAGTACACCAGGGGCACCGCGATCGTCTCGAACGGGACGATCAGGGTGGCGATGACGACGCTCAGGACCAGGCCCCGCCCGCGCCAGCGCAGCCGGGACAGGGCGAAGCCGGCCATCGAGTTGACGACCAGTCCGAGGCCGACGATCGCCACCGTCACGAGCAGCGAGTTCAGCAGGAACCGGCCGACCGGCACCCGGTCGAAGACGGCGCCGTAGTTGTGCAGGCTGATGTCGCCGACCGGGAGGAAGGCCCGCCAGCCGCCGATGTCGGAGAGCAGCTGCCCGTCCGGCTTGAGGCTGGAGACGAACATGAACACCAGCGGGAACAGGAAGAACACCGCGAGACCGACCAGGACCAGGTAGGTCCACACCCGGCGGCGCCGGCGCAGCTGTCGCTCGCTCACGTCGGTGCGCGCCCGCGGCGCGCGTACGTTCTCGGCCATGGGTCAGTCCTTGTCGCGGGTGAGGTGACGCTGGATCAGCGCGATGACGAGCACGATCACGAAGAAGACCAGCGACAGCGCGGAGCCGTACCCGATCTGCTGCTGGCGGTAGCCGGTGAGCACCGCGTGGTAGACCAGCGTGGAGGTGGAGTCGATCGGGCCGCCCTGGGTCATGACGTCGATCTGCACGAACAGGCCGAGCGCGGCGATGGAGATGGTGATCAGGACGAAGATCCTGGTCGGGCGCAGGCACGGCCAGGTCACGTCCTTGAACTGCCGCCAGGCGCCCGCGCCGTCCATCCGGGCGGCCTCGTAGAGCTCCTCCGGGATGGTCTGCAGGCCGGACAGCCAGATCAGCATGTGGAACCCGACGGCCTGCCAGACCGACAGCACGATGACGGCGAACAGTGCGGTGCTGGGGTTGTTCAGCCAGGCGGTGCCCTGCCAGGCGCCGAAGGTGATCGAGTTGATGAAGGAGTTCACCAGGCCGTCCGGCTGGTACATGAACTTCCACAGGATCGAGACCACGACGATCGAGGTCACGACCGGGATGAAGAAGATCACCCGGAACGCGGTGACGCCGCGGATCTTCTGGTTGACCAGCAGCGCCAGGAACAGCCCGAATCCGGCCTGCACCGGGACGACCACGGCCGCGAAGACGAAGGTGTTGACCGCCGAGCGGAAGAACGTCGGGTCGACGGTGAAGGCGCGGACGAAGTTGTCGAGTCCGACGAAGCGCAGCGGCTCGGGCGAGACCAGCCGCGCGTTGGTGAAGGACAGGGCGAAGCCGAGCAGCACCGGCACGATCAGGAAGGCCAGCAGCAGGATCACCGCGGGCGAGGCCATCGCCAGGCCCGCCCTGGCCTCGCTGCGGCGGGAGGTCCCGCGCCGGGAGTGGTTGCGGCGGAAGGTCGCCGTCATGGGTCACGCCTTTCCGGCGGCCGGTCGGCGCGAACGCCGCCCGGCCACCGCTCGCCGCTGCGTCAGTTGCCGTAGCCGTTGTTCGACTTGATGTCGCTGTCGATCGCCTTCACGGCGGCGTCCAGGGCCGGCTTGACGTCGGCGCCGTTCATGATGTCCTTGGCGGCCTTCTCGAAGCTGGTGGAGACCACCGGGTAGCCGGGGGTGGCGGGCCGGGCCAGGGCGAACTTCTGCGACAGGACGGCGAACCGGCGCAGCGCACCGTCCTGGCCGAAGTACTTGGAGGCGGCGGTGGCGCCGGCGGTGGCGGGGATGACCACCTGGCTGTCCGCGAACTCGGTGAGGTACTTGTCCTGGAAGCTGAACTTCAGGTACGCGCGGGCGCCTTCGGACTGGTCCTTCCCGCAGCCGGCCGAGATGCCCCACTGCCAGGAGCCGCCGCCGATCTTCGGTCCCCTGCCGAAGTCCACCGGCGGGAGGATCAGCAGGTCGGAGCCGACCTTGTCCAGCGCGTCCTTGGCGTTCCACACGCCGGTGTAGCTGAGCGCCACCTTGTCGTCGATGAAGTTCTGGTTGCCGACCGGGCCGTTGCTGTTCGCCCAGCCGTTCTTGAACGCCTTCTGGAACCAGCTGAAGAACGCGACCGCGTCCGGTCCGTTGAGCGCGCCCTCGGCGGACTTCAGGCCGGTGCGGTCGAGCTCGTCGCCGCCGGCGCTCTGCAGCATCGGCGAATACGCGTAGCTCCACCACTCGCCCTTGTCGGCCGCGCCGAGGTCGAGCGGGGTCTGGTAGCCGGCGCTCTTCAGCTTGCCGATCGCGGCGTCGAACTCGGCCAGGGTCCACGGCTGTTCGACGGTGGGAATGCGGACGCCGTTCTTCTCCAGCACCGACTTCCGAGCGAAGATCGACAGCGCCGCGTCCCAGTAGCCCGCCGAGTACACCTTGCCCTTGTAGGTGCCGACGGCGGTGGGCAGCAGCGAACCGGTGAGGCTGCTCGGCAGGTCGAGCGGCTGGAGGTAGCCGGCCCAGGCCCAGTTCGGCATGATCGGGCCGTCCATGTCCAGCAGGCAGGGCAGCTTCCGGGCCGCGGCGGCCGCGGTGACCGCGTCGTTGTACGAGCCCTGCGGGAAGTTCTGCTGGACGACCTTGTACGTGTTCTGCGAGCCGTTGAAGTCGTCGATGATCTTCTTGTAGACGGCCAGCTCGCCGGGGTTGCCCGCCGAGTGGGTCCACATGGTGATCTGCGACGGACCTCCGTCGGAGGACGCGCCGTCGTGGCTGGCCTTGGCACAGCCGGTCAGCGCGACCGTCCCGAGCAGGCTCGCCGCTGCTACCATCGCGAGGGGATTGCGCACAGGTGGTCCCTTTCCCGGGGCCGACCGCCAAGTCGGTCCCGGAGTGAACGGCAGCGTCAACTGCCGTGTGGTTGCTCCAGATGAACGGCAGCGCCAACTGCCGTGTACTGCGAGGAGTTCGCCGCCGCTCTCAGCTCGCCTGCGAAGGCGGCGGCGGACCCACGGAGTCCCGGCGGATGATCGGGCACTCCATGCGGTGCGGTTCGGCCGGGTCGGCCTCCCGCTCCCCGAGCGCCACCTCCATCGCCCAGCGCCCCATCTCGTAGTGCGGCAGGGCGACGGTGGTCAGCGGCGGGTCGAGTTCGGCGGCGATCAGCTGCTGGTCGTCGTAGCCGACGATCGACAGGTCGTCCGGAATGCGCAGACCCCGGCGGTGGGCCGCGGTGTACGCGCCCATCGCCATCCGGTCGTTGAAGCAGAACAGCGCGGTCGGCCGGCGGTCGGCCGGCAGGTCGAGCAGCTCCTCGGCGGCGGCCCGCCCGCCCCCGGCGTCGGTCTCGCCGTGCACGTGCAGGGCCGGGTCGGGGGTGATGCCCGCCTCGGCGAGCACCTGAAGGTACCCCTGGTGGCGCAGCTCCGAGGCGACCACGCCGGCGCCCTCGGGCGCGTCGAGGTAGGCGATCCGCCGGTGCCCGGCGGCCACCAGCTCCCGGGTCGCCGCCACCCCGCCCTCCCGGTCGTCCGGCACCACGGCCCGCCAACTGCCCTGCGCGGGGCGGCAGTCCAGGAAGACGCTGCCCTCGGCGAGGCCCGCCGGGGCGTCGACCACCTGGTGCCACATCCGGGCGTAGACCATCGCGTCGACCCGCTGGCCGGTCAGCGCCTCGATCGCCTGCCGCTCCTGCGCCCGGTCGCCGTCGGTGTCCACCAGCACCACCAGGTGGCCGTGCTCGCGGGCCGCATCGTTCGCGCCCGCCAGCATCCGTCCGGCGAAGGGGGTGGTGGCGATCGTGTCGGAGATCAGGCCGATCATCCGGGTGCGCCGCGTCCGCAGGCTGCGGGCCACCGAGTTGGGCGCATAGCCGATCGCCTCGGCCGCCTCCCGGACCTTCGCCTGCGTCTGGGCCGAGATGCGACCGCTGCCCGCCCCGCTCAGCACCATCGACACCGTCGCCGTCGACACCCCCGCCGCGGCGGCGACATCCGACATCCGCGCCATCCTCGTCCCCACCTCGCCCCGGCCCGTTTAATCGATTAACCGCTGGGAAGCGAGTATGCAATCAGCCCGATACGCGGTCAAGGGGCGGACGCGGCAGCGTTACCTCACCGCAACGCGAACCACCCGGGCCGACGACTCCCGCCGGCGCCGGGATCGCTTCCCGTCCAGCCGTAGATCGTTTCCCGACACCGGGCGCCTTGCCCTCTTCGCAGGGCGTCTCACCACGTACGGTCGCGCCACTCGTCGATGGGGACGCGGCCCTCGGTGACATCGCAGCAGCGCTCGGCCCACGTGGAGGCGACGAACACTGGCCTGCTCAGGACCACATCTCCTGCGCGCTGGGCACGGAGGACGACTCCGAGCGTCTCGGAGCCCGGGTCCGCGTGCTGGGAGTACCGCAGGTCATGGCCGTGGGCTGAGGTGTATGCAGTGAAGGCGTCTTCGAGCTCGGACGGCACGCGGCCGACAAGTCGCAGTCCGTCGAGCGTGACCTGAGGCCCGCGGAGCGCGTTGACGGCCACACAGGTCAGACGGCCTGCGTCGTAGTAGGCCGTGACGGCCGGAGCAGTCGGCACGTCGGTGAAAGCGAACGCCGACACAACCGCCCAGACGCTCATGCGTCGCACCGTCTCCCTCGCCTAGGTGGGCCCGCCGCCGGAATCGGCTTCGACTCTCGCGCAGCGGCTGCAGCCGGTCAGTCCCACCAGAAACCCCAGCAGTGACTGTGGACGAGCCGTCCGGCGTATGCGGTCAGCGTGTTCGGGTGGCACCCCTGCCAGACGTTGTCGGGGCAGAACGCAAAGTGCTCGGCAGCCACGAGGAGAGCGTCATCTGACGTTGTCGGGGGTGCGGCGACGCTGAGGTGGAGGGTGGCTGGGCCCACCGCGACGACGCGTGCACCGAAGCGGTGTTCCCAGTCGGCCACGACGGCGGAGAACTTGGCGGTGTCGTTGTCGTAGTTGACCGGACCGTCCCAGCCGGCGGCGGTGAGCGCGTGGGCTCCCGAGCCGGCGGCGACGAGTCCGAGCCTGGTCTGCGGGCGGCGGGCGACGAAGTCCTGCCCGTAGTCGACGGCCGCGGTGTCCGGATCGGTGGTCAGGCGAGAAGTCGGAGCGAGTCCCGGCCAGGTCCGTCCGAAGGGGGCGGTGACGGCCAGGCGGTCCTCCGGCGAGAGCATGTCGTCGTCCTCGTCGATGACGGTGTGGTTCTTCCACCACCGCCCGAGAAGCTCGGCCACGTCATGGGTGTTCGGGGAGGACATCCGCTCGGGGAACAGCTCGCCGGTTGCCCATGGTCCGAACTCGCCGCCGTGGGAGTCCCTGGCGTCGAGCAGCAGCGGCCACAGGCCGGTGCGCGCGTGCTCGGCGAGGAGCCGCGCCCAGAGCTCGGCGGTGACCGGCCCGTCGCTCATCCAGATGGCTTCGATGTCTCCGCCGCCTTCGTCCGACGTGATCAACCGGCCGGGTGGGAGCGGGGTCTCGACGGCGGACAGGAGCTCAGCATTCATGGGCGGATGCTAGCCACGGACTCCGACACCGGCGGGACCGCTTCACCTCGGTTCTGGGAGCCAGCGTCACCCACCAGCCCGGTCGACGTCTACGGCCCGGCGATCCATGACCTGCTCAGGATCCCGCCCCGGCCGCCTGAACGCATAGATTCCGGCCTCGACAAGGAAGCCCCATTCACCCTGGCCATCGGCACGCCGAACGGGCGTCTCTTGCCGACCTGCTGACGAACGGTCCGACCATCCTCCGAAGAGCCTGGCCCGCCACCGCCGTTGGCCGCACCCACGTGCCTCCCGCGCCCCGGACATCGCCTTGAACAAACCCGCGCAACGCAGAAATCCCGCCCGGTCACGAGGACCGGACGGGATTTCCGTTGGGTGGAGCTGAGGGGATTCGAACCCCTGACCCCCTCGATGCGAACGAGGTGCGCTACCGGACTGCGCCACAGCCCCAACGAGAAGAAACTCTATCACCTCTGCGGAGGTACTCGTGACCATGCTCGGAACGGCGAACGCCCCGGCGCGGGCGGCTGGCCTGCGGCGGGGCGTTCGGGGTGGGACGCGGGCGGGGTCACTCGTTGGCGGCGCGGGGCCGGGTGTACTCGGCGCCGGCCTGGGCGGCCGGGTCGGCGTACTGGTCGAAGAGCGGGGTGCCGGGGCGGCCCGAGTCCCAGGTGCCGGGGGCGGAGAGGTCGAGGCCTCGGGTGACCCTGGGGGCGACCGGGGCGGTGACGTAGGTGGGCAGCGGGACGGGGACGGGCTCCCAGGAGTCCGGGCCTGCGGCGGCGCGGGCGCGGACGCCGTCCACCCACTCCTCGTGCTCGGTGGCCTCGGCGAGGGCGGTCGCGGTGGTGGCCGGCTCGGGTGCCACGGACGGGCGGCGCTCGGTGGCCGGCTCGGTGACCGGCACCGCGGCGGCCCGGGCACGCTCGCGCTCCCGGAGCCGTTCGGCGGCCTGCGCGGCCCGCACCCGGTCCAGCTTCACCTCGTAGCGCTGCCGCTCCAGTCGGCGCAGGTGGCCGATGTAGAGGGTGAGCAGGGCACCGGGGACGGCCGGCACCCAGAGGAAGGCGAAGCCCGCCACGGCGGCGAGCACCGCACCGAGCGCGAAGGCGAGGAACAGCAGGGTGACCATGCGCCGCCGCCGGGCCAGCAGCCGGGCACGCCGCTCCGCGGAGTGCCGGTCGGTGGCGTGGCGATCGGTGGCGTGCCGGTCGGCGCCATGACGATCGGTGGCATGACGATCGGTGGCGTGACGATCGGCGCCATGACGATCGGCGCCATGACGATCGGTGGCGTGACGATCCGTCGAGGGCCGGTCGCCGGGCTGCCGGTCGGCGGCGCGGTGCTCGTCCGCGCGGTGGTCGTCCGCGCGGTGGTCGGCTGACGTGCCGTCACCGCCTGCTCGCGTGCCCGGCTCGGCCACCGCCGTGGCGGGTGCCGCGTCGACGGAGGAGTCGCCGTGCCACGCCGCACGCTCGGTCGGCACGTCGGCGGGGTCCGCCGTGGGTGCCGATGCCGACGGGACCCCCGGGTCCGCCGCGTCCGCGGACGGCTCGGCGGGGGGCTGCTGTTCGGAGGTCTGGTCGCCCAGGGCTCGGGCCGCGCGCCGTTCCAGGGCCGATCGTCCGGCCAGCAGGCGGATCGCGGTACTGAAGCGTTCCGTCGGACGCGACTCGTTGAGCTCGTCCTGCCTGCGGAGCCACATCGGCACCAGATAGGCAGCCCAGGCCCCTACGATGACCGCGTAGATAAGGCCGCTACTGCTCACGTTTCACACGGTACGGGCGCAGGGTAAGGCGCTGCAGCAATTTGGCACGGCGTGTCGTGCGATCAAGCTGATTCTCAGACTATTTTGCCGGTATTTGTGACGGCTCGCCCCACACCTGATGCCATATCGATATCTATTTCGAACAAATATTCAATTTTGCTGCGGCGGACGGTTCCTGAGGGAGTGCCAGCGGGTCAGCAGCCCGTCGGCGGCCTCGTCGGCGGTGAGCGCGTAGACCAGGTGGTCGCGCCAGTCGCCGTCGATGTGCAGATAGCTGGGACGCATTCCCTCCGAACGGAAGCCGAGTTTCTCCACCACCCGGCGGCTGGGCCGGTTCTCGGGGCGGATGCAGACCTCGACCCGGTGCAGTCCGAGATCGCGAAAGCAGTGGTCGACCGCGAGCGCCACGGCGGTGGGCATGATGCCGCGGCCGGCCACCGCCTCGTCGACCCAGTAGCCGACGTTGGCGGAGCACATCGAGCCCCAGGTGATCCCGCCGACGGTCAACTGGCCGACCAGCCGGCCCTGGTAGAGGACGACGAAGGGCAGCATCCGGCCGGCCGCGGCCTCGCCGCGCAGGTAGCGGACCATCTGCCGGTAGGTGGGCCGGGGCGCGGGCTCGCGGCCGGGCGGGGCGGGCGGCACGGTGGCCTCCCAGCGGCGCAGCCAGTCGCGGTTGCGGCGGCTGACCTCCTGCCAGTCGGCCTGGTCGCGGCGCCGGATCGGCCGCAGGACGACGTCCCCCTCGGCGAGCACGACCGGCCAGCCCGCGTTCAGGGCGTGCCCCCGGGCTCGGCGGGAGCGGAGGGGGAAGGCCTCGGGTGGTCGCCGCCGCCGAGCTGGTCGACGGCGTGCGGCAGCAGCGGGGAGAGGACGGCCAGGCCGTCGCGGACGCCGCCGGTGGAGCCGGGCAGGTTGACGATCAGGGTGCGTCCGGCGAGGCCGGCCAGGCCGCGGGAGAGCGCCGAGGTGGGGACCTTCTCCCGGCCGTACGCGCGGATCGCCTCGGCGATGCCCGGGATCTGACGGTCGATCACCCGGGCGGTCATCTCGGGGGTGAGGTCCTGCGGGGAGATGCCGGTGCCGCCGGTGGTGAGAACCACGTCGTACCCGGCGGCGACGGCCTCGCGCAGGGCGGCCTCGACCGGTTCGCCGTCGGGGACGACCGTCGGGCCGTCGACCGCGAAGCCCATCGCCCGCAGTCCCTCGACCAGCAGCGGGCCGCCCTTGTCGGCGTAGACGCCGGCCGAGGCGCGGTTGGAGACGGTGACGGCGAGGGCTCTCACTGCCCGTCCTCCCCGCCCCGGACGTCCGCCGCGCCCGGCCCGTCCTCCCCGCCCCGGACGTCCGCCGCGCCCGGCCCGTCCTCCCCGCCCTGAAGGTCCGCCGCGCCCGACTCGTCCTCCCGCGCCCAGTCGCCGCTCTTGCCGCCGGTCTTGCTGAGCACCCGGACGTTCTCGATCGAGGCCGCTTTGTCGACGGCCTTGACCATGTCGATGACGGTGAGGCCGGCGACCGCGACGGCGGTGAGGGCCTCCATCTCGACACCGGTGCGGTCGGCGGTGCGGACGGTGGCGGTGATCTCCACGGCGGTGTCGGTGACCCGGAGGTCGAGGGTGACGCCGGAGAGCGCGATGGGGTGGCACAGCGGGATCAGGTCGGGCGTCTTCTTGGCGCCCATGATCCCGGCGATCCGGGCCACCGCGAGGGCGTCGCCCTTGGGGACGCCCTCGCCGCGCAGCAGTTCCACCACCCGCGGGGCGACCCGGACCGTGCCGGCCGCGACCGCGACCCGGGTGGTGGGGGTCTTGGCGGAGACGTCGACCATGCGGGCCGCGCCGGTGTGGTCGACGTGGGTGAGACGGTCGCCGGGGGGTGTGTCGGTCACGAAGTGCTCCAGTGGCGCGGTGCGAATACCGCGCTACCGTACAGCCCCGCCCCGGTCAGTCCGTGAGAAGGACCACATCGACGGCGCTGCCGGCGGGCAGCGCCGTGACGTCCTCGGGGACGGTGATCAGGCAGTCGGCCTTGGCGAGCGCCCCGACCAGGTGCGATCCCTCGCCGCCGACCGGGGCGACGGCGCCGTCGGCCGCCCGGTACGACCCGCGCAGGAACTGGCGGCGGCCGGCCGGGGAGCGCAGCGCGGCGGTGGTCGTGGCGCGCACCACCGGGCGGTGCACCTGCTCGGCCGCGAAGCCGAGCATGGTGCGGATCACCGGGCGGACGAACAGTTCGAAGGAGATGTAGGCGCTCACCGGGTTGCCGGGCAGGGCGAGCAGCGGCACGCCGGTCCCGGCGCCGATCCGCCCGAAGCCCTGCGGCTTGCCGGGCTGCATCCGCAGCCGGCGGAAGTCGACGCCGCCGTAGCTCTCGAAGACCTCCTTGACCACGTCGTACGCGCCGACCGAGACGCCGCCGCTGGTGACGATCAGGTCGGCCCGGCCGAGCTGGTCCTCCAGGACGGCGCGCAGGGTCGCCGCGTCGTCGGGGACGCCGCCGACCCGGTAGGCGACGGCGCCGGCCGCGATGGCGGCGGCGGTGAGGGTGAAGGAGTTGGAGTCGGAGATCTGTCCGGGGCCGACCGGCTCGCCCGGCTGGACGAGTTCGCTGCCGGTGGAGAGCACGACCACCCGGGGGCGGGGGCGGACCTTGACGGCGCCCCGGCCGATCGCGGCGAGCAGCCCGAGCTGGGTGGGGCCGAGCACCGCGCCGGCGTCCAGCACCCGGTCGCCGGCCGCGACGTCGCTGCCGCGGCGGCGGATGTGCGCGCCCTCGCCGACCGGGCGCAGCACCCGGACCTCCTCGTCCGGCACGGCGGCGCCCATCGAGTCGGCGGCCCGGCCGGTACCGGTGCCGCCGTCGGTCCACTCGACCGGGGCGACGGCCTCGGCGCCGGGCGGGACGGGCGCGCCGGTCATGATCCGGGCGGCCTGGCCGGGGCCGACCTTGGGCAGCTCGCCCGCGCCGGCCGCGATGTCGCCGACCACGGCGAGCACCGAGGGGTACTCCTCGGTGGCCCGCACGGTGTCGGCGGTGCGCACCGCGTAGCCGTCCATCGAGCTGTTGTCGAAGGGCGGCAGGTCGCCGCCGGCGTGCACGTCCTCGGCGAGCCGGCAGCCCTGGGCGTCGAGCAGTTGCAGCTCGATCGCGGGCAGCGGTGCGACCGCGGCGAGCACGTCGGCGAGGTGTTCGTCGACGCTCCACAGGCGCGGCGACGCCGGGGCCTCGGCGCCCTCACAGCAGGGGTCGGGCTTCCCGGTCATCGCTCACTCTCGCCTTCGTGGTGGTCGTACCCGTGGTCGTTGCGGGGTCAGTCCTGCATCTCGGCGGCGACGAACTGGCGCAGCCAGTCGCGGAACTCGGGGCCGAGGTCGTCACGCTCGCACGCCAGCCGGACGATGGCGCGCAGGTAGTCGGCGCGGTCGCCGGTGTCGTAGCGGCGGCCCTTGAACAGCACGCCGTGCACCGGGCCGCCGTGGTCCTGGTCGCGGGTGGCGAGTTCGCGCAGCGCGTCGGTCAGCTGGATCTCGCCGCCGCGGCCGGGCTTGGTGTCGCGCAGCACGTCGAAGACGGCGGGGTCGAGCACGTAGCGGCCGATCACCGCGTAGTTGGAGGGGGCGTCGGCGGTGTCCGGCTTCTCCACCAGGTCGGTGATCCGGAAGACGTCGTCGCCGTAGCCGTTGGGCTTGACCGCGGCGCAGCCGTAGAGGTGGATCTGCGCGGGGTCGACCTCCATCAGGGCGACCACGGAGCCGCCGAGTTCCTGCTGGACCTCGATCATCCGGGACAGCAGCGGGTCGCGCGGGTCGATCAGGTCGTCGCCGAGCAGGACCGCGAAGGGCTGTCCGGCGACGTGCTGTTCGGCGACCGAGACGGCGTGGCCGAGGCCCTTGGGGTCGCCCTGCCGGACGTAGTGCATGTTGGCGAGCTGCACGGACTCCTGGACGCGGCGCAGCCGGTCGTGGTCGCCCTTGCGGGTGAGCAGCTCCTCCAGCTCGTACGCCCGGTCGAAGTGGTCCTCCAGGGCCCGCTTGTTGCGGCCGGTGACCATCAGTATGTCCTGCAGGCCCGCGGCGGCGGCCTCCTCGACCACGTACTGGATGGCCGGCTTGTCGACGACCGGCAGCATCTCCTTGGGAGTGGCCTTGGTCGCGGGGAGGAACCGGGTTCCCAGTCCGGCGGCGGGGACAACCGCCTTGGTGACCGGGGTGCGGGCGTGCGTCTTCGTCATGCGTAGACCTTACTGAGGCGTGGATTCCGCCCGGCTGAGAGCAGGGTGAAACAGTCGTCAAGCCCCTTCGCTGACCGCCGCCCGACTGGTGTCGGCGGTCTCGGGCGGGGTGGGGGTGGCCCCGCCTGGGCCGGTGGACACCCTATCGGGCAGCGCGGCGGTGTTCGGGTCCAGTGTGCCGGGGCGGGCCGGGCGCCAGCAGTCGCCGCCGGCCTCGCGGGCCTCGGTGAGCGCCCGGTCGGCGGCGCGCAGCAGGACGGCGGCGTGGGCGCCGTCGCGGGGCAGCACGGCCAGGCCGATCGCGGCGGTGAGGCCGCTACGGGCGCCGGGGGCGGCCCGCTCGCCGGGGTGACGGTCGGTCAGTTGGTGGCGGCGGACGGTCCAGCAGAGCCGTTCGGCGACCTGGGCGGCGCCCTCGGCGCCGGTGTCGGGCAGCAGGACCAGGAACTCCTCGCCGCCGTAGCGGCCGAGGGTGTCGCCGCGGCGGATCTCCACGGCGAGGCGCTGGGCGAGTTCGCGCAGCATGGTGTTGGCGCGGGCCCGGCCGTGGGCGGCGACCACCGCGTCGAAGCCGGCGATCTCCACCATGAGCACGGCGAGCGGGCGGGGTTCGGCGGCGGCGGCCTCGGCCCGGCGGGCGCGTTCGATCTCGCGGTCGAGGGTGAGCTGGAGGTGGCGGTAGTTCCACACCCCGGTGAGCGGGTCGCAGGAGGCGGTGCGCCGCAGTTCGTCCCGTTCCGCCGTCAGTTCGGCGATCCGCTCGTGCAGTTCGGCCTCCCGCCGGGCGGCGCCGGCCGCGGCGCGGCGGCCGCGCAGCCGGTACCAGCCGGCGGCGGCCGGGGCGGTCGCGCCGACCGCGGCCAGGGCCTGGAGCAGGAGCGGGGTGGACATGGGGCGGCCTCGACGTGTCAGGCTCGTGTCACCGCGAACGGTGGCGAGCTGGGAGAGATGTCCGTTGTCTGCTGATCACATGCCCAACGACAAGGCGGCCCTGAGGTCACGGCTGCTCGCCGAACGGCGGGCGCTCGACCCCGACACGCGCGAACGGGCGGCCCGCGCGCTGGCCGGGCACGCCGCCTCGCTGGTGCCGCCGGGTGGCACGGTGGCGGCGTACGTCTCGGTCGGCGCCGAGCCGGGCACCCGCCCGCTGCTGGCGGCGCTGGCGGCCGCCGGGGCGCGGGTGCTCCTGCCCGTGCTGCTGCCCGACAACGACCTGGACTGGGCGCCGTACGAGGGCGACACCCGGCTGGTGCCGGCCGGCCGCGGGCTGCTGGAGCCGGTCGGGGCCCGGCTGGGCGCGGAGGCGGTGACCGCGGCGGACGTGGTGCTGCTGCCGGGCCTGGCGGTGGACCGGCGCGGGGTGCGGCTGGGCCGCGGCGGCGGCAGCTACGACCGGGTGCTGGCCCGGCTGGCCCGGGCCGGCGCGCACCCGCTGCTGGCCACCCTGCTGTACTCGCACGAACTGCGGGAGGCCGTGCCGGCCGAGCCGCACGACCTCCCGGTGGACGCGGTGGTCACCCCGGACGGGGTGACCCGCTTCAGCCCGCGGTGAGCGTCATCGTGTTCTTCGCGGCCTTGTCGACGGCGTCCTTGCCGAAGGCCCAGGGCAGCAGTTCGCCCCTGGCCCACAGGTCGGTCTGGTCGTTGTAGTTGGCGTGGAAGGCGTGGCCGGAGGCGCCGCCGACGTTGATCCAGCGGGAGGCGTCGAAGTTGCTCAGGTCGACGACCATCCGCATCGACGGGATCCAGTCGACGTCGTACCCGGCGGCGGCGTTCCAGCCCGCCGCGTCGACCGCGGCGGTGCCGCCGGAGAGCTTGTACGGGCCGCGGTTGAGCAGGCGCTGGACCACGCCGGAGGCGAGCGAGGAGTCGTCGCTGCCGAGGGTCGGCTCCTGCAGGGTCAGCTGGTGCAGCCGGCCCCAGCTCCAGGTCTTGATGTCCTTGCTGAGCCGCGAGGTGAGGTCCTGCCGGGCGTCCTTGAGCGCCTCGGCGAGCAGGTTGTTCAGGCCGTGCTGCTGCTGGTGGTTGGAGTCGATGTAGTCCCACCATGCGGAGTCGGGGTGCGCCAGTTGCTGGCGGACCACCTCCATCCAGCGGTCGCCGCCGTCGGGCTGGGCCTGCGAGGCGTCCCGGGTGCCGCACTCGGTGACCGCCTGCGCGGCGCCGTTCAGCGCGTCGTCGGGCAGCGTGTTGTCGCGCTTCTGCCGCACCAGCAGGCAGTCGCCCTTGGCCCGCAGGTCGGCCGGGAACTTCTGCCCGAAGGCGAGGGTGAGCAGCGCCCGCCACACGCCGTTGTAGTACGCGGCGGCGGCCGAGTCGGCGTCCTGGTGGTAGTTCCAGTCCTTCAGCAGGTCCTGCGCCTCGCGCACGTACGCGTCGGAGACGTTGACCTTCAGCAGCAGCGGGACCAGCGTCTTGGCCATCACGCTGGTGTTGTCCAGCTGCATGGACTGCATGTCGTCCGGGGAGATCCGGCCGCCGTTCTTCAGCTTGTCCTGGATCTGGTCGGTGATCTCCTTGGCCCGGGTGCCGTACTCCCAGTCGGTGGTGAGCAGCGGCTTGTAGGCCGGGTCGACGACGGCCTGGTTGGCCGTCACGATGTAGCCGGTCGGCGGGTTGTAGGCGTAGGGCAGCGACTTGAACGGCAGGTAGTTCGGGCTCCAGGCGTAGCCGGAGTCCCAGCCGGGGGCCGGGTAGCGGCCGTCGCCCTTGGTGCGGACCGGGATCTGGCCGGGCGCCTGGTAGCCGATGTTGCCCTTGGTGTCGGCGTAGATCAGGTTCTGCGCGGGCACCGCGAAGTCCTGGGCGGCGCCGCGGAAGTCGTTGAAGTCGGCGGCCCGGTCGAGCTTGAAGACGGCGTCCATGGTCTTGCCGGCGTTGAGCGCGGTCCAGCGCAGCGCCACGCCGTAGCCGGCCGCCCGGTCGGGGGCGGCGTTGCCGGCCGGCGCGGACTTGCCGACGTTCTGCTGTTCCGAGCTCTGGTCGGAGATCAGCGGCATGCCGTCCTTGGTGGTGCGGACGGTGATGGTCCGGTCCTCGCCGCCGGCCACCTTGATGGTCTCCTTGCGGAGGGTGAGCTTCTGCTCCTGGTTGTCGAGCAGGTAGGTGTCCGGGCCGGTGACCTTCTCCAGGTACAGGTCGGTGACGTCGGCGCCGAGGTTGGTGAAGCCCCAGGCGACGTTCGCGTTGTGGCCGATCACCACGCCGGGCATGCCGGCGAAGGTGTACCCGGCGACGTCGTAGGTGCAGCTCTTGGAGACGGTGCGGCAGTGCAGGCCCATCTGGTACCAGATCGACGGCATCCCGGGGCCGAGGTGCGGGTCGTTGGCCAGCAGCGGCTTGCCGGTGGTGGTGTGGGCCCCGTCCACCACCCAGGAGTTGGAGCCGATGCCCTGGCCCTGCGGCCCGAGCAGCGCCGGCAGGTCGGCGACCCGCTCGGACAGGTCGCTCAGCAGGCCCTGCACGGCGGCCCGGTTCTGCGCGCTGCTGCCACCGGTGGCACTGCCCGCCGGGGCCGGCAGGGCGGCGCCCTCACCGGGGGTGTAGGTGCCGTCGGCGGCGACCTTGCCGGTCTTGAGGATGGTGCCGTTGCGGTCGTACGGGTAGTCCGGGTACAGCTGGGCGATCTGGTCGGCGCCGAAGTCCTGGGACAGCAGCGAGCGGTCGATCTCCTCCTGCAGGTTGCCGGACAGGCTCCAGGCCATCGCCTTCAGCCAGGCCACCGAGTCGACCGGGTCCCACTTCTCCGGCTGGTACCCGCTGTTCACGGTGCCGAGCAGCGCGTACTCCAGCGAGGCGCCGGCCCCGCCCGGGTGCTCGGCGAGCCAGGCGTTCACGCCCTCGGTGTAGGCGGTCAGGTTGCGCTTGGTGTCCTCGGAGAGGACGGTGTCCCACTCCTTCTGCGCGACCTGGCGCCAGCCCATGGTGCGCAGGAAGGTGTCCTTGTCCACGGAGGCGGAGCCGAACATCTCGGACAGCCGCCCGGAGGTGACGTGCCGTCGGACGTCCATCTCCCAGAACCGGTCCTGCGCCTGCACGTAGCCCTGGGCGCGGAACAGGTCGGCGTCGGTGTCGGCGTACAGCTGCGGGATGCCCTTGTCGTCCCGCTTCACGTCCACCGGCGCGGACATCCCGGCCACCTTGACGCTGCCGGTCGTCTGCGGGAACGAGGAGCGGACGGTTCCCACCGCCCACCAGCCGCCACCGGTCAGCCCCGCCACCAGCAGCACGGCCAGCAGGATCACGATCAGACGTGCGCGCCGGAACTTCTTCGAGCGGGGCATCCGAATCCTTGTGATGAGGGAGCTTGCGGCCGTGACAGGTCACCACATTAGGGCGACGGCACGGAGCGCCGTGCACGGGGGACGTGCACGGTGGGTCCGCAGGGACCCTACCGGCCCCGGATGAAAGAAGGGACTAGCGTAAAGATCAAGTAAAATGTTAGACTGAGTAACGATCCGTCAGATTTCTCCTCCGGCCACCGAGGTGCCCCTGCGTGACCGTTGACCACCTGAACCAGCTGCTGCTCGAGTCCGCGGTGATCCTGCTGTTCGCCGTGGTCGCCGTGCGGTTCTCCACCCGGTCCGGACTCCCATCCCTGCTGATCTACCTCGGCATCGGCGTCGCGCTCGGGCAGAACGGCATCGGGATCGGCTTCAACAACGCCGAGCTCACCCAGGTGCTGGGGTACGCGGCGCTGGTGGTCATCCTGGCCGAGGGCGGACTCAAGACCAGCTGGCCGTCGATCAAGCCGGTGGTCCCGGCCGCGGCGGTGCTGGCCACCTTCGGCGTCGCCGTCTCGGTCTTCGTCACCGCGGCCGGCGCGCACTGGCTGGTCGGCCTGGAGTGGCGCACCGCGCTGCTGCTCGGCGCGATCGTCTCCTCGACCGACGCCGCCGCGGTCTTCTCGGTGCTGCGGATGGTCCCGCTGCCCAAGCGCCTGACCGGCCTGCTGGAGGCCGAGTCCGGCTTCAACGACGCCCCCGTGGTGATCCTGGTGGTCGCCTTCGCCACCACCGGCGAGCTCGACCCCTGGTACGTGCTGGTCGGCACCATCGTGGTCGAGCTGGCGATCGGCGCGGCCGTCGGCTGGACGGTCGGCCGGCTCGGCGCGTACGCGGTGCGGCGGGTCGCGCTGCCCTCCTCCGGCCTGTACCCGATCGCGGTGCTGGCGCTGATCGTGCTCGCCTACGCGGGCGGCGCGCTGCTGCACGCCTCCGGCTTCCTCGCCGCGTACATCGCCTCGGTGATCCTCGGGAACTCCAAGCTGCCGCACGGACCCGCGGTGCGCGGCTTCGCCGACGGCCTGGCCTGGATCGGCCAGATCGGCATGTTCGTGGTGCTCGGCCTGCTGGTCACCCCCGAGACCATGGGTTCGGCGATCGTGCCCGGCCTGGTGGCCGGCGCGGTGCTGGTGTTCCTCGCCCGCCCCGCCTCGGTGCTGGTCTCGCTGACGCCGTTCCGGGTCCCCTGGCGCGAGCAGGCCCTGCTGTCCTGGGCCGGCCTGCGCGGCGCGGTGCCGATCGTGCTCGCCACCATCCCGCTGGTGTCCGGCGCGACCGACGCCCAGCAGCTGTTCAACGTGGTCTTCATCCTGGTGGTGGTCTTCACCCTGCTCCAGGGCCCCACCCTGCCGCTGGTCGCCAAGTGGCTGCGGATCGGCGAGGGCGACCTCGGCCAGGACCTGGGCATCGAGTCCGCGCCGCTGGAGAAACTGCACGGCCACCTGCTCTCGGTCTCCCTCGCCCCCGGCTCCCGGATGTCCGGCGTCGAGGTCTCCGAACTGCGCCTGCCCAAGGGCGCCGCGGTCACCCTGGTGGTCCGCGAGGGCAGCAGCTTCGTCCCGGACCGGATCACCGTGCTGCGCGAGGGCGACGAACTGCTCGTGGTCACCACCGACGAGGTCTCGGAGGCCGCCGAACGCCGGCTGCGGGCCGTCGACCAGGGCGGCAAACTCGCGGGCTGGCTGCAGTCCGCGGAAGGTTCACCTTCCATTTCCAGGAAGAAGCGCCGCTGAACCGGTAAGCTGAAGGCAGACACACGCTTTTTCCGTTTCTGCCTGATGCAGAGTCGGCGCGACCGCTCGGCGGCCGGACGCCCCTGGGGAACCGCCCGGGCCCGGTATCTACCCCGGTCGACGCGCTCGAGGACGACTCTCGGCGCCGGTCCCGGTCACACCCGCACCGGTCCGCGCTACCAGGCAGCAGAGAGGACCGACCGTGGCGGCCCGCCGACCGGTCGACGACCCCACCACCACCCGCGCCGGCTACGGGACGCTGCTGCGCACCCCCGGCTCCCTCACCTTCCTGCTCCCCGCCCTCGCCGCCCGCCTGCCCTACGCGATGCTGGGCCTCGGCATCGTGCTGCTGGTGCGCGAGACCACCGGCTCCTACGGCCTGGCCGGCGCCGTCGCCGCCACCGCCGCGGTCGCCCAGGCCCTGATCGGCCCGCAGACCGGCCGGCTCGCCGACCGGTACGGCCAGGCCGCCGTGCTACTGCCCAGCGTGCTGGTGCACGCCGTCGCGGTCGCCGCGCTGATCGCCCTGGCCCTGGGCGGCGCCCCCGAGTGGACGCTCTTCCTGGCCGCCGCCCCGGCCGGCGGCTCAGTGCCGCAGATCGGCGCGATGGTCCGGGCCCGCTGGGTCAGCCGGCTCAGCGAGCGGCCCGCCGTGCTGAACACCGCGTTCGCCTTCGAGTCGGTCACCGACGAGTTCACCTTCGTGGTCGGCCCGGTGCTGGCCACCCTGGTCGCCACCGCGGTCAGCCCGGCCGCCGGCCTCACCGCCGAAGCCGCGCTCACCCTGCTCGGCGGCCTCGCCTTCGCCGCCCAGCGCCGCACCGCACCCGCGCCCACCGGCCCCGCCGCACCCGGCCGCCGCCGCGCCTCCGCCCTCGCCTCCCCCGGCGTACGGCTGCTGGCCGGCGCCTTCCTCGGCCTCGGCACCGTGTTCGGCGCCCTCCAGGTCTCCATCACCGCCGCCACCGAACGGGCCGGCAGCCCCGGCCTCAGCGGCCCGGTCTACGGCCTGTTCGCGGCCGGCTCGATGATCGCCGGCGTGCTCTACGGCCTGGTCGCCTGGAAGCGCTCCGCCCGGCAGCGGATGCTCGGCTGCTACGCCCTGCTGGTGGTCGGCTGCTCCACCCTGTGGGCGATGCCGAACCTCACCGCGCTGGCCGTGGCCGGACTCTTCTGCGGCCTGGCCATCGCTCCGACCCTGATCACCGGCTACACGCTGGTGGAGACCCTGGTCGCCGACGGCGCCAAGACCGAGGCCTTCACCTGGCTGACCGGCGCCATCGGCCTCGGCCTGGCCGTCGGCTCCACCGCCGCCGGCCAGCTGATCGACCACGGCGGCCCGTCGCTCGGCTTCCTGGTCCCGCTGGTCGGATCCGGCCTCGGCCTGGTGGCGCTGGTCACGATGCGCCGTCTGCTGCTCGCCCCGGGCTCCGCTACACGTACCGTGGCCAGGGGAGTCACCGGCCGGCGCACGCCGGCCGTGGCCGCGCAGCAGGGCTGAGGCGCTGGACTCCACCAGCGGAATGCCGCATCATTGACCGTCGTTAGCACTCATCGAGTCAGAGTGCCAGGGGGAGTGCAGGAGGAAGCGGAAGTGCCCACGTACCAGTACCAGTGCACCGAGTGCGGCAACGGCCTCGAGGCGGTGCAGAAGTTCAGCGACGACGCGCTGACCACGTGCCCCGACTGCCAGGGAAAGCTCCGCAAGGTCTTCTCGGCCGTGGGCGTGGTCTTCAAGGGCTCCGGCTTCTACCGCACCGACAGCCGCTCCAGCTCCAGCAGCTCGGTGAGCTCGTCGTCCGCCACCCCGGCCTCGACGCCCTCGACCTCGACGGCCGCCTCGTCCTCCTCGGGCAGCACCTCCACCTCGGCACCGGCCGCGAGCTGAGGCCGCTCCCCCCGGTCGTTCACGAGCCCCGGCAGCGCGATCCGCGCCGCCGGGGCTTCCGGCTTTCCGGGGACGGTTACGGGTGACTGCTCCGGACGGCGCAGCGCCTCACCCGGGCGGGTGAGCGCGGTTGTCCACAGGTCCGGGTTGTCCACAGCCCCGGCAAACCCCTCCGTCCCTGGCACCGGCCGGGCGCAGGATGGCCGGCACGACCCCCGCCGCCTCGTGGAAAGGCCCGCCGCCGTGACCGCCTTCGTGCTTCCCCCGCTGCCCGCCGCGATCGTCCCGCCGCGCCGCGAGGTGCCCGACTTCCCGCCGATCCGGGGCACCGGCCGCGGCCGGCACCGCCTGCGCCAGGCCGTGCGCCGACGGCCCGGGCTGCTGGCCGCGGGGCTGCTCGCACTCGCCACCGCCCTCACCGCGGGGCCGCTGCGCCCCGGCGCTCCCCCGCCCGGCACGCTCTCCCCCGGCCCGCCCGGCTGCCCCGCCGCGTCAACCGGAAGGCTGGGAATTCACCCGTGACCTTATGGGGCTGACGCCGTTCGACGCGGCATGAAGGGCTTCAAGGAATTCCTGCTCCGCGGCAACGTGGTCGACCTGGCGGTCGCCGTGGTCATCGGCGCCGCGTTCACCAACATCGTCAACGCTTTCGTGAAGGGCGTGGTCAACCCGCTGGTCGGTCTGTTCGGGACCAAGGACCTGGCTTCCTACAGCTCATGCCTCAAGGGGCCCTGCACCGTCGACGCCGCGGGGAACGTCACCTCCGGCATCTTCATCCTGTGGGGGTCCGTGCTCAGCGCCGTCCTGAGCTTCGTGATCACCGCGGCTGTCGTCTACTTCCTGCTGATCCTGCCGATGAACCACTTCATGGCCAAGCGCAAGACCCCGGAGGAGCTGGAGGCGACGGAGGTCGAGCTGCTCACCGAGATCCGCGACGCGCTGGTGCGCCGCTGACCCTGCTACTTCTCCCCGTGATGCGGGGGCCGCTGGCTCGCGTACCAGTCCAGCCCCCGCTCACCGTCCCCCCGCGACTCGCCCCAGCCCCGGTCGGTGTCGTCCCCGCTCTGCTGGTCGAACGGGTCCTTGAACACCAGCCGGGGCTTGGGCTGGTCGGCGTGCTGTTCCTGGTTGGCCATGCCGTCCACTGTAGAGCGCCCCGGCTAGGCGGCTTCGAAGCCCGCGTGGTCCGCGATCTTCTTCAGCTCGGCGAGGGCGTGCTTCTCGATCTGGCGGATCCGCTCGCGGGTCAGGCCGTGCTGCTTGCCGACCTCGGTCAGCGTCCGCTCGCGGCCGTCCTCCATGCCGTAGCGGCTGCGGATGATCGAGGCGGTGCGGTCGTCGAGGCGGCCGATCAGGTCGTCCAGCTCCTCGCGGCGCAGCATCACCATGACCGCGTCCTCGGGCGAGGTCGCGCCGGTGTCCTCGACCAGGTCGCCGAACTGGGTCTCGCCCTCGTCGTCGACCGACATGTTGAGGCTGACCGGGTCGCGGGCCCAGTCCAGCACGTCCTTGATCCGCTCCGGGGTGGTGTCCAGCTCGGCGGCGATCTCCGCCGGCTCGGGCTCGCGGCCCAGCTCCTTGGACCGCTCCCGCTGGACCCGGCGGATCCGGCCGAGCTCCTCGACCAGGTGGACGGGCAGCCGGATGGTGCGGGACTGGTCGGCGATCGAGCGGGTGATCGCCTGCCGGATCCACCAGGTCGCGTAGGTGGAGAACTTGAAGCCCTTGGAGTAGTCGAACTTCTCCACCGCGCGGACCAGGCCGGCGTTGCCCTCCTGGATCAGGTCGAGCAGGGGCAGGCCGCTGCGCGGGTAGCGCCGGGCCACCGCGACGACCAGCCGCAGGTTGGAGCGGATGAAGACGTCCTTGGCGCGCTCGGAGTCGTCCGCTATCGCCTGCAGCTCCTCCCGGGTCGCACCCTCGGGCAGCTCGCCCTGCTCCAGCAGGTGCTGGGCGAAGACCCCGGCCTCGATCCGCAGGGAGAGCTCGACCTCCTCGGCGGCATCGAGCAGGGGCGTCCTGGCGATCTCGTCGAGGTACATGCCGACCAGGTCGCGGTCGGCCTCGAGGTTGGTCGGGCGGGCGGTGCGAGTCCGATCGGCCCTGTCGCGTACGACGGCACGGGTGGCCATGCTTGCTCCCTCACTGACGCTGCCCGGCGGGCTCCGATCCGCCGCCCGGCACAGGTGTGTGGGCCATCCGGTGGCTCACACGTAACGATCCAACGCACAGAAATCGGACAACATTCCCAAGTCACTCAGTTTTTCCGGTCTCATGCAGTATCCTGCCGATTTTCATCCGATCGGTACACGCAGCGTGACCGGGGATGCACACCCGGCGGTCAATCCTTCGGCACCGGATCTTTCCGCCGCCTTCGCGGCATATCCGCACAACCGATGCCGAATCGCTATCGCCGCTGCGCCGGTTCGGGGCCCGCCGCTGGGAAGGTGTCAGGCATGTCCAAGTCAGCCGATCCGGCACCCGCCGAACCCGCGCCCGGCCCGCGCTCTCCGGTACAACGCCGGAACCTGCGCGCTTGTGCCGCGGTGGCGGTGGTTTCCGTCGCGCTGCTCGGTGTGTTGCTGGCGCTGGTGGAGGGCGACTGGTCCCCGCTGGCCCGGCTGGACCAGGGGTGGGTGGCCGCGCTGCACCGGTTCGCGAGCGGGCACACCGCGTGGACGGCGGCGATGCGGACGCTGGCCGACCTGGGCGGCCCGGTGGTGATGCGCTCGCTGCTGGCGGTGGCCGCGGTGTGGCTGTGGACGCTGGGCGCGCGGGCGCTGGCGGGCTGGGCGGCCGCGCAGGCGCTGCTCGGCTGGGCGGTGGGCAACGCGGGCCGGGCACTGGTGGACCGGCCGCGGCCGCACTTCGCCGACCCGGTGGCGAGCGTGCCGGGCGGCTCGTTCCCGTCCGGGCACGCGATGGCCTCGGCGATCACCTGCGGGGTGCTGCTGGCGCTGCTGTGGCCGCGGGCGGACCGGGTCGGGCGGGCGGTCGCGGCCGGGATCGCGCTGGCGGCGGTGCTGGCGGTCGGCTGGACCCGGATCGCGCTCGGCGTGCACTACCCGAGCGACGTGCTGGCGGGCTGGCTGGCCGCGGCGGCGGTGCTGACCGGCCTGACGGTGGCGGTGGAGCTCTGGCGGCCCGGCGCGCTGCTCCGGGACGCCCGCCGGGTGGACTGGCGGACCAGACCGCGGGTGCAGCGGGTGCTGGCCGGCGCGGCCCCGGCGGCGGAGAAGGCGCGGCCCGGCCGTGACCGGGACGGTTCCTGACTGATCGTGAGGAACGTCACACCTGCGTGCCGGGTTCCTCCGGGGGAGGGAACGGACGCGGGCGGCATTCCGCGTGATTCCGGGCCGAAACGGGGCCCCGGGGCGGGCCGCGCGGGCGGGTCGGACGGCGGCCCCGCCCGGACGGGATCATCCTCACCCGGCACCCGACTCCCCAACGGGTGCCGAGTTGGGGCAGACTTCTGCGGCTGGGTGCACCCTGCAACCGGCATGTGGAGCCCGGACCTGCACCGTTCTCCGTAAACCAACGCACCGCCGGACGGGCGCCTAGTGACGGGGGGTCCGAGGACCATGCACACCGCCGACGGCCCCGCCGATCCGTACGCCCAGCAGGGCGGCCCGTACCAGCCCCAGGGCGGGGGCCATCCCCCGTACGACCAGCCCACCGTGCAGTTGGGCCGGATCCCCGCGCAGCAGCCCGGCTTCCCGCCGCCGCCCGCGCGGCCCCCGGGTTCGCCGGTGCCGGTGCCGCGCGCGGGCGAACCCGCCGGCGAGCCGGCGAAGGCCAAGCCCGCCGCCTCCACCGCCCGCAACGGGCTGATCATGGCGCTGGGCTCGCTGGCCTCCCGCGCGCTGGGCTTCGTGCGCAGCGCGGTGATCGTGGCGGCGCTGACCACCGGCCCGGTCGGCGAGGCGTTCAACGTGGCGAACTCGCTGCCGAACATCATCTACATGATGCTCATCGGCGGTGCGCTGGCCTCGGTCTTCGTGCCGGAGCTGGTGCACGCCATGCAGACCCACAAGGACGGCGGCGTCGCCTACACCGACCGGCTGCTCACCCTGTGCGGGGTGATCCTGGTGGTGCTGACGCTCGGTGCCTGGCTGGCGGCCCCGCAGATCGTCGACCTGTACTCGCAGTTCGAGGGCGCGCAGCGGGAGCTGGCGATCGACTTCGCCCGGTACTGCCTGCCGCAGATCTTCTTCTACGGCGTCTTCACGCTGCTCGGCCAGGTGCTGAACTCGCGCGACCGGTTCGGCGCGATGATGTGGACGCCGGTGCTGAACAACGTGGTGGCGATCGGCGTGTTCGGCGTCTACCTGCTGGTCGGGCGGCACGCCACCGGCGTCGGCAGCGTCACCTCCGGGGACACCCTGCTGCTGGGCCTGGGCTCGACGCTGGGCATCGTGGTGCAGGCCGCGGCGCTGCTGCCCTCGCTGCGTTCGGCGGGCTTCCGGTTCCGGCCGCGGTTCGACTGGCGCGGGGCGGGCCTGACCCGGCCGCTGCGCTCGGCGAGCTGGGCGCTGCTGCTGGTGGTGGTGACCCAGCTGGCGTTCGCGGTGATCTCCAGCCTGAGCACCGGCGCGGGCACCGCGGCGCAGAAGGCCGGCTACGTCGAGGGCCTGGGCAACTTCGCCTACACCAACGCCTACCAGCTGTTCGTGGTCCCGCAGGGCGTGATCACCATCTCGCTGGTCACCGCGCTGCTGCCGGGGATGTCCCGGGCGGCGACGGCGGGCGACTACCGGAAGATCGGCGAGGACCTGTCCGGGATGCTGCGCTCCTCCGCGGCGATGATCGTCACCGCGGCGGTGATCTTCCTGGCGCTGGCCCCGCAGATCGCGGTCGCCGCGTACGGCTACGGCACCTCCTCGCACGTCCGGGCGGACGCCTGGGTGATCGCCCAGCTGCTGATGGCCTTCGCCATCGGCCTGCCCGCGTTCTGCGCGCAGTACGCGCTGGCCCGCGGCTTCTACGCGATGGGCGACGCCCGCACCCCGTTCTGGCTGACGGTGATCACCACCGTGGTCAACGCCGGCCTGTCCTGGGTGGCGTACGAGGTGCTGCCGGTGCGCTGGATCGTGATCGGCATGGCGGTCGCGCACACCACGGCCTGCCTGGTGTCGGTGGCGGTGACCGGCACCGCGCTGGGCCGCCGGCTGCGCAGCGCCCTGCCGGCGGCGGCCCCGCAGGCCGCGCCGACCCCGCAAGGCGCGCCGGACGCCACCCTGGTGCTGCGCACCGACGCCTTCGCGCCGGGGGCGAACGCCACCGTGGACCTGGGCCTGCGGAACGGGCCGCGGCGCAGCGGGCTGGACGGCGGCCGGGTGGTGGTCCTGCACCTGGGCCTGGTGCTGGCGTGCGTGCCGGGAGCGCTGGCCGCGCACTGGCTGGCGGGCCGGTTCGGGGCCTCGCTGCCGGGCAACCTGGCCGCGCTGGCCGCCGGTTCGCTGGCGATCCTGGTGTCGCTGTTCCTGTTCGCCCGGCCGCTGGGCGTGGGTGCCTCGGTGGCCCCCTTCGCCCGCAAGCTGCGCATTCCGTACCCGACGCCGACGGCGAGCGGCGGCAAGCACCGGCGGTGAGCTGACGGGGCGTCACGCCCGTTGGAACCGGCACCGAATCTCCACGAGTGTCGGACAACCCCCGGCCCGCCGTGTGCGTATCAGTTGGTGCTAGCGTCAACCGCTCCCCCGGGTTCGGCCGCGCCCCGCGCGCCCCCGGGAAGGGCCCCGTTCTTCTCCGGCCGCCGCGCCGGACCCACCGGAAGGTCGCAGTTGACTGCCCACCGAGCCACTCCACCGGGTGCCGGGCACCCGGCCCACCGCCGTCGGCACCGGCTGCGGATACCACTGGCGCTGACCGCCGCCGTGGCCGCCTCGGCGACCGGGTTCGCCCTGGTCGCCGGTGCCGACACCCGGGCGTCGGCAGCGCCGGTCCCGCCGGACCAGCTGCAGCGCGCGTTCACCGCCGCCGCTGACGAGTTCCACGTGCCGCAGAGCGTGCTGCTGGGCCTGTCGTACCAGCAGAGCCGCTGGGAGCAGCACGCCGGCCAGCCCAGCACCACCGGCAACTACAACGTGATGGGTCTGACCGAGGTCGACCCGGCGGCGGTGGCCAAGGCGCTGGCGCAGGGCCCCGGCCCGGAGGCGGACGGCCGCGGCGACGGCGACGCGGCCCCGGCCAAGGCGGCCCCGGTCGAGGTGAAGGACAGCCCGGCGCTGCACACCCTGGACCGCGCCGCGAAGCTGATCAAGCGTCCGTCGGCGCAGCTGAAGTCGGACGCCGCGCAGTCGATCCGCGGCGCGGCGGCACTGCTGACGAAGTACCAGCAGGACGCCGGCCGGGCGGTCTCCGCCGACCCGTCGGCCTGGTACGACGCGGTGGCCCGGTTCTCCGAGTCGACCACCGACGACGGCGGGCACGCCTTCGCCGACCGGGTGTTCAACACCATCCGCCTCGGCGCCGCCCGCACCACCGCGGACGGCCAGCTGGTGGCGCTGGCCGCCGAGCCCGGCCTGGCGGCGGGCAAGGCGAGCACCGGCACCGCGCCGCGCGCCTCCGCCGACGGCCAGGGCTCGCTGCCCGCGCTGCCCGCCGCGGCCGTCAAGCCCGCCAAGGGCGCGGACAAGAGCGCCGGCAAGTCCGCGGACAAGTCGGGTGCCCGCACGGGCACCGGCGCCGCCTCCCGGGGCACCGCCCGGACGGCGCTGCAGGCCTCCGCTCCGGCGCTGGCCCCGCTGACGTCCAACCCGGAGCCGCACCCGGTCGAGTGCCCGGCCGCGCTGAACTGCGACTTCGTCGAGGCCGCGTACGACCTGACCAACGCGTCGGACCCGACCTCGTACGGCAACTACACGATCTCCAACCGTCCGGCGGACGGCGACCAGATCGAGTACATCGTCATCCACGACACGGAGGGCGGGTTCGACGGGTCGGTCAACACCTTCAAGAACCCGGCCACCCAGGCCAGCGCGCACTACATCGTGCGGGCCAACGACGGTCACGTCACCCAGATGGTGAACGACAAGAACATCGCCTGGCACGCGGGCAACAAGACCGTCAACATGCACAGCATCGGTGTGGAGCACGAGGGTTACGCGTTCCCGACCGGCACCCAGCCGTGGTACTCGGAGCAGCTGTACCAGTCGTCGGCGACGCTGGTGCGCTACCTGGCGGAGAAGTACCAGGTGCCGCTGGACCGGCAGCACATCATCGGCCACGACGACGTGCCGGGCCCGACCCAGGCCACCATCGCCGGGATGCACTGGGACCCGGGAACGTTCTGGGACTGGAACCACTACATGGACCTGCTCGGCGCGCCGGTGCGGGCCAACACCGGCGGCGTGCTGCTGCCGGGCGGCAAGGTCACCATCGCCCCGGCGTTCGACTCCACCAACACCCCGCCGGTGGACGGCATCGCGGCGCGGCCGGAGAACTTCGTCTACCTGTACACCGCGCCGAACGGCACCACGCTGGTCAACGGCGGCACCACGCAGGCCGCGGACACCCGGGCCAAGGCGGTCGCCGGCACCAGCTACGTGGTGGCGGACCAGCAGGGCGACTGGACGGCGATCTGGTACGGCGGCACCAAGGCCTGGTTCGCCAACCCGAACTTCCGCAGCGCGGCGGCCGACAACCGCACCGACCAGACCGTGCTGACCGCCAAGGCGGGCGCGGCCTCGATCCCGGTGTACGGACGCACCTACCCGGAGCTGACGGCGTACCCGGCGGGCATCGACACCTCGAAGCTGGCGCCGACGCCGTACGACGCGACCATCCCGGCCGGCCAGGCGTACCTGGCGGGCAGCCCGGTGGCGCTGGACAGCGACTTCTTCTACGCGCAGAACATCAACGGCGACGCGCCGAACGACAAGACGCGGGTGGTCGGCAACGACACCTACTACCCGATCCGCTACAACCACCGGCTGGCCTACCTGAAGGCCAGTGACGTGCAGGTGGTCGCCAACAACACGCCGGCGGCCAGCGGTTACACCCCGGCCGGCCCGGCCCGGCTGCTGGACACCCGCTCGGGCATCGGCGGCGCGGCGGCCAAGGTCGGCGCCCAGCAGTCGATCACCCTGCAGGTCGCGGGCGCGGACCTGGGCGGCGGCAAGAGCGTGCCGAACGACATCACCGCGGTCGTCCTGAACGTCACCGCCACCAACCCGACCTCGTACAGCTACATCGCGGTCTACCCGAACGGCCAGCCCCGCTCGTCCTCGTCGAACCTGAACGTGACGCCGGGTCTGACGGTGCCGAACCTGGTCGTGGTGCCGGTGGTCGACGGCAAGGTCGACCTGTACAACAACGACGGCACGGTCGACCTGATCGCCGACATCACCGGCTACTACTCGCAGGGCGGCGCCTCCAAGCTGTCCACCGCGGGCCCGGCCCGGCTGCTGGACACCCGCGCGGGCCTGGGCGCCCCGGCGGCCAAGGTCGGCGCGCAGAAGTCGATCACCCTGCAGGTGGCGGGCGCGGACCTGGGCGGCGGCAAGAGCGTGCCGAACGACATCACCGCAGTGGTCCTGAACGTCACCGCCACCAACCCGACCTCGTCGAGCTTCGTGGCGGTCTACCCGAACGGGCAGGCCCGCACCGCGGCGTCGAACCTCAACTTCGGCGCCGGGCAGACCATCCCCAACCTGGTGGTGGTCCCGGTGGTCAACGGCAAGGTCGACCTGTACAACAACGACGGCACGGTCGACCTGATCGCCGACATCTCCGGCTACTACCGGACCTCCGGCGGCTCGTCCTTCGTCAGCGCGGGCCCGACCCGCCTGCTGGACACCCGCTCGGGCCTGGGCGCCCCGGCGGACAAGGTCGGCCGGCAGCAGTCGATCGCGCTGCAGGTGGCCGGCCGGGCCGGCGTGCCCGCGGACGTCACCGCCGTGGTGCTGAACGTCACCGCGACCGAGCCGACCGGTCCGAGCTTCGTGGCGGTCTACCCGGACGGGCAGGCCCGCAGCGCGGCGTCGAACCTCAACTTCACCACCGGCCAGACCATCCCCAACCTGGTGGTGGTCCCCGTGGTCAACGGCAAGGTCGACCTGTACAACAACGACGGCCAGGTGCACCTGATCGCCGACATCACCGGCTACTACCGGTAGTCCGCAGCACCCGCGGCGCGGGCCCCCGTCCTTCCGGGCGGGGGCCCGCGCCCTTTTCCGGCCCCGGTGGTGACGGCGGGTCAGGCCGTGGCGTCCTCCTCGGCGGCCTCCAGCCAGCCGAGCGCGGCGACCTGCAGCCCGGCCTGGAAGCGGCTGCGGGCGTCCATCCGGACCATCAGGTCGGCCATCATCCGGCGCACCGTGCGCAGCGAGACGCCGAGGCGCTGGCCGGCCCGTTCGTCGGTGAGGCCCTCGGCGAGCAGCCGCAGCAGTTCGCGTTCCTGGCCGGTGAGGCCGTGCGGGTCGCGCTGGACGGTCTCGCCGAGCGGGCGGGCGTGCTCCCAGACCTGGGTGAACAGGGCGCGCAGCGCGGCGACCACGCCGGGGCTCTGCAGCAGCGCGGCGCCCTTGCGGGGGTCCTCGGGGTCGATCGGGACGATCGCGGTGGCGTTGTCGACCACGATCATCCGCAGCGGCAGGGTGGGCGGGGGGGGGGGGCCGGCGGCGCGGCGCCGGTGTGCTCCGGCGCGGCGGCCGGC
>NZ_JBFAQR010000009.1:0-83954 GCF_040678815.1 Kitasatospora sp. NPDC049285
ACACTCCGCCGACAGGTCCCTAACCAGCGATGACCGCAGTTCTCAATCAGTGGTCGGAGCGTCCCGGAGGACCGGGCGGCCATTCCTTCCGAGCCCTCGAGGGCAACGCGCCATCAGCCATACCCGGTCCTCCCGGACCGCCTCACATTCTTAGGGAGTGCCATGGCCGACGCCCCCGAGTTCGCCTCCAAGGAGGAGTGGCTCGCCTCCCTCCACCGCGTGTACGCCGCCGCGGGCTGCCTGATCTCCGACCCCGACGGCCGCGTCCTGATCGTCAAGGCCTCCTACCGCGACGCCTGGCAGTTCGTCGGCGGCACCGTCGACCTCGGCGAGAACCCCCGGCAGTGCGCGGCCCGCGAACTCCACGAGGAGACCGGCCTGACCCGCGAGGCCGGCGACCTGCTGGCCGTCGCCTGGACCCACCCCAGCGGCGAACTCGACCACCCCGCCTGCCACTTCCTCTTCGACCTCGGCACCTTCCCCGCCGACACCCCCATCACCCTCCCCGCCGGCGAGCTCGACACCTACCAGTGGGCCACCGTCCCCGAAGCCCTCACCCTCCTCGGCCCCGCCCGCTCCCTCCGCCTCCAAGCCGCCCTGGCCGCCCGCGAAGACGGCCACCCCCGCATCATCACCGCCCCGAACTCCGGCTTCTGACCCCCCACCCAGCCGCCTACGGCGGGGAGCCGGCGGGTTTTTCGGAGGTCGGCGGACTCGACCCATCGCGCGCCCGCACGGTGGCTGGCGGGGAGCCGGTCGGCATGTGCCGTCGCGAACCGTCAGTCGGTCTCGTCCGCCCGCGCGGGTACCTTGCAGGTCCTTCGGTGGCTACCCCGTGGGGCTCCTCGCCTGCGCACCGTCGGTGACTCCCCGTCGGCCCGCCGCAGGCGGTGGCCTACCGGCGGGGAGCCGGTTGCTCGTCGGTGGCTGCGCTGTGGTGGGCCGTCGTTCGCTCGCGTGCTTCGCTGACTTCCCGTCAGCCCGCCGCCGGCTCCGTGTTCGCCGGCGCCCGTGTGGGCGGTCAGGTCTGTGGGCGGCGCCAGACGTAGGCGGCGGAGACGGGGTGGCCGCGGTGGGGGGTCCACTTGGGCTTGAGGGTGAGCCAGGCGTCGTCGACGACGCGTTCGTGTATCTCGGCGAGGTGGAAACCGGCGGCGAGGCCGGTGGTGAGGTGGTCGCTGACCAGGTGGACGTGGGTGGTGATGGCGACGGGGCCGGTGGGGCCGTCGAAGTGGGTGGGCATGCCGGCGGCCATGATGAACGCGGGGTGCAGGCCGACCAGGGTGAGCAGGCCGCCGGGGCGCAGCAGGCGGAAGGCCTCGCGGTAGAGCGGGGCGAGGTCGGCGAGGTGCTCGTCGACCAGGGAGCAGGCGGCCAGGTCGTAGCTCGCGGACGGCAGTCCGGTCGCGCCGAGGTCGGCCTCGACCAGGCGGCGGTGGGCGCCGCGCTGCCGGGCCCGGTCGAGCATCTCGGGGGTGAGGTCGACGCCGTCCACCGCGCCGACGCCCTGCCCGCGCAGCCACGCGCCGGTGCGCCCCGTCCCGCAGCCGAGGTCGACGGCCGTGGCGGCCTCGCCCCACGCGGGGACGGTGAGGCCGGCCAGCACCTCGACGTCCATCGCGTCCTGCACGGTCCGCTCGTAGCTGTCGACCCATTGGGCGTAGCCGGTCCGGACGTCCACCATCGGATAGTTGCGGGTGTCGAACAGCGCGAAGTCCACCATGTCGGCAGTATCCGTCGGGCCACGTGCGCCCTGCCAACGATTAAGCGGTCTGCCAAAGTTTGAGCGCTCCGCCAGAGCTTGAGCGCCCTGCCAACGATTGAGCGCCCTGCCAACGATTGACGGGCCACGCTGCGGAGCTCGCCGGCCGTCAGCCCAGCAGTCGCGTCCGCACCGCCGCGACGTCCGCGGCCGGCAGCCAGTCCGGCCCGTCGAACTCGGCCAGCACCTGCGCCAGGACGGCCTCCGCGGAGGTCCCGGCGGAGGCGAGGATGCGGGCGATGCCGGCCTCCTCGTCGGGGTGGCCGAGGATCGCCCACAGCGGGCGGAGGTTGGCGGCGCTGCGCAGGTAGTCGTCGGCGATCGCCGCGGGGGTGACGCCGGCCAGGGCGAGCAGGACCAGCGCGGCGAGGCCGGTGCGGTCGCGTCCGGCCCCGCAGTGCACCGCCACGGCGCCGGGCCGGGCGGCGGCGACGGCGGAGACCAGGGCGGAGACGGCGTGCGGGCAGTGGTCGAGGTAGGGGCGGAAGGAGAGCGGGGTGCCGTCGAGGGCGCCGAACCGGGCCCACCAGTCGGGTCCGGCGAGGGCGTCCAGCGGCACCCGGACCAGGTCGACGCCGTCCGGGAGCGGGAGCAGCGGCCGGTACTCCTCGGGGTCGCGCAGGTCGACGACGGTGCGCACGCCGTAGGCGAGCAGTGCGGCCCAGCCCTCGGCGGTGAGCCGGTCCAGGTTGTCGGCGCGGACGATCGCTCCCGGCCGGGTGCGCCGTCCGTCGACGGTGGGCAGGCCGCCCAGGTCGCGGACGTTCAGGCAGCCGTCCCATTCCAGCCGCCGGTCATCCAGCAGTCCCGTCACTTCAGCCCCCCGGCTCACTCCAGGGGCACCGCGCCCCGGTACTGACTGAGACTCAGCTGGGCGCGGAGTGGTTCCCGCGCGGGAACTCCCAGAGCGCGCGGCCGAGGGTGTCGAACACCCGGACCAGGTCGAAGCGTTCGTCGCCCGCGGAGAGGAACCCGCGGGCGGCGCCGGCCAGCACCGCGCCGGCGGCCGCGTCGTGGCGGCTCCAGGCGCCGAACAACTCCAGCGCGCCGGAGGCGAGTTCGGCCCGCTGGATGCGGGCGACCGCGGCCTGGGCCAACGCGCCGTTGACGCCGTCGAGTTCGGCCTGGCCGAGGTAGCGCTCGCGGCCCTCGACGTCCAGTCGGCGGCGCAGCTCCGGCAGCGCGTAGCGGCGCACCGCGGCGACCGAGTCCTCCACCGCGACCAGCCAGCGCGGGCCGGGCGCCACCTCCCACCACACGGCGCCGCCGACCGGCAGCAGCTCGCCGATCGGGGCGCTCCAGCGCTCCAGCCCGGTCGGGGTGTTGGCGTCGGGGCGGATGCTGCGCCGGTCCCACGCCGACTTGTCGGTGACGCTCAGGTTGACGGTGTACCGGACCCGCCCGTCCTCGACCACCGCGTGCACGCCGAGCACCGCCCAGCGGGCGGTGTCCGGCAGCGAGAAGGAGTACCGCCAGCCCTGGAACCCGAGGGCGCGCAGGGCGGGCGCGAAGTGCTCGCGGATTCCCGTCGCGTACAGCTCCTGGGCGGTGGTCATGGCGGCGCGGGCTCCTCGCGGTCGGCAGAAGGGTCGGCCGAAAGGCCGGTGGTGAAGAGGGGGGGAATGTCCCTCTTTCGCACGGTATGGCGAAGCGAGTGGCCCGGGCCGCGGGCGAACGGCAGCGGCCGGCGGGACGAAGCGACGGCATCGGAGGGGACGAAGTGACGGCCTCCGACGGGACGAAGGTCCGCCCGGCGCCCCGCCTCGGCGGGTTGGGCCGCTTCACTCCGATGGCGCATCATGTGGCGGGTGCACAGTGCTGAACACCACGGGGCGGACGACGGTTGTCCGGCCGGCCGTCCGAGCCCACCGGACCGTCCTCCCGGCCGGCGGGTCGATCTGACCGAGGCGGTGGCGGCCGCCCAGCGCGGCGACGAGGAGGCGTTCCGGATCCTGTTCCGCGCGGTCCAACCCGGCCTGCTGCGCTACCTGCGGGTGCTGGTCGGCGGCCGTGCCGAGGACGCCGAGGACATCGCCTCCGAGGCCTGGCTGCAGATCGCCCGTGACCTGCCGGGCTTCCGGGGTGACGCGGACGGCTTCCGCGGCTGGGCCGCCACCATCGCCCGCAACCGTGCGATGGACCACCTGCGCCGCCAGCGCCGCCGCCCGGTCGCCGACGTGCCCGAGGAGTACCTGGCCGAGCTGGCCGCCGTCGAGGACACCGCGGGCCAGGCGATGGCCACCGTCGCCACCTCCGACGCGCTGGCGCTGATCGCCGGCCTGCCGCCGGACCAGGCCGAGGCGGTGCTGCTGCGGGTGGTGCTCGGACTGGACGCCGAGAGCGCCGCGAAGGTGCTCGGCAAGCGGGCCGGCACCGTCCGGATGGCCGCCCACCGCGGGCTGCGGCGGCTGGCCAAGGTGCTGGAACAGACCGGGGGAGCGGCCGGCGGGGTGCCCCGCCGGGAGGCCGCGAAAAAAATCTCCGCGCAGGGTGTGACACCGGCGCAGGTGCCGACGCTGAAGGACATGAGATGAGCACCAACCGATCCCGCCGGATCGATCGCGCCGCCGCCGAGCAGTTGTTCGGCGGCGCCACGGTCGACCCGGAGGCCGGTCTGGCCCCCTCCGCCGGGCGGCACTCCGCCCCCGGACGGCCCGAGCTCTCCGCACTCCTCGCCGCCGCCGCGGCGCACGGTGCGGAGGGCGACGGCCCGCTGCCCGGCGAGGAGGAGGCCATGGCCGCGTTCCGGCAGGCCGCTCGCACCCCTGCCCCACAGCACCGGAGACGAACGATGGCGGACACCGCGCTCGCGCGGGCACTCAGCGCGAAGGCCCTTGCCATCGCGCTGGGCGTGACCGCCGTCGGCGGGGTCGCCGTCGCCGCGAGCACCGGACGGCTGCCCGAGGTGCTCGGCGGCAGCCCGGACAACCCGCCGCCCGCGGTCGCCTCCGCCACGCACTCCTCGTCCGCGCCGGGCAACCCGTCCGGGCAGACCGGCAGCCCGCGTGCGGGCAAGTCGGCGAGCGCCACCGCCCGACCCGGCGGGGGCGACGGCGGCCGGGCCGGCACCGGGTCGACCGACCCGAGTGCGCTGCCCGACCTGGCGAAGCAGTGCCGCACCTTCGCCGACCGGGTGTCCGCCGGCGCCAAGGCGAAGGACGCCGCCACCCTCCCGGAGCTGGCCGAACTGCTCAAGGCGGCCGACGGATTCGAGAAGGTGACCGGCTACTGCGCCGCTCTGGCGGCGGGCGGCGACCAGCAGGGCGACACCGGCCACGGCCGTCCGTCCGCCACCACGACCCCGTCGCCGAGCGCGCCGACCCCGAGCCCGAGTCGCTCGGACGGCCGCCGCGGCGACCCCCAGCAGTCCAAGTCCTCCGCCGGAGGAGGCCAGGACTGACCAGACTCCGGTCGGATGGTGGGCACCCCCCGGGCCCACCACCCGACCGGGACCGCCACCGGGCGGTCGGCGGCCTCCCCTGTGCCCGCCGCCCGCCCGGGGACCGACTCCGGACGGTCGGAGGGCTCCCCCGGGCCCCCGCCGTCCGGGACGGCTCCGGACGGTCGGTGGGCTCCCCCGGGCCCCCGGCCGTCCGGGACAGCTCCGGACGGGCGGCGCCACTCCCCCGGGTGTGCCGCCCGTCCGGAACCGGCTCCGGTGCCGAGCTCCGACCCTCCAGCCCGTCCCCCCGACCTCCCCCGGTGAGCCGCCATGACCTTCCCGCGGACCTCGCCCGGCGTCGAACGCCGGGCCCGGCGCGACGCCGCCCGCTCCCACCCGCACCGCCTGCGCCCGCTGCCGGCGGTGTGCGCCGCGCTGCTCGCCGTCGCCCTGCTGCTGTGGGGCTGCATCGGCCCGTGAGGCCGGTGAGGCCCGCGCGGTGCACCGGGCCGCAGTGGCCGATGGTGCCCGTGGCACCGGTGATGACCGGGGACCGGGTCCGCCGGGGGCCGCGAACGCTATGGTTCACGGGTGCCCGACCGACGTGAGGGGAGTATCCGATGATCGGACGCGCGATGAACGGGCGCTACGAGCTCGGCGAGATACTCGGCGTCGGCGGGATGGCCACCGTCTACCGCGGCATCGACCGGCAGCTCGGCCGCCCGGTCGCGGTGAAGGTGCTCAACGGCGGTCTCGCCGACGACCCCCGGTTCGCCGAGCGCTTCGCCCGCGAGGCCCAGCACGCCGCACTGCTGGTCCACCCGCGGATCGTCACGGTCTTCGACTCCGGCGTCGACCAGGGCGCGCCCTACCTGGTGATGGAACTGGTGCACGGCCGCGCCCTCGGCCACCTGATCGCCGAGCAGGGCGCCCTCCCGGTGGAGCGCGCGGTCGGCATCGCCGCCGCCGTCCTGGACGCGCTCTCCGCCGCCCACGCCCAGGGCCTGGTGCACCGCGACATCAAGCCCGGCAACATCATGATCACCCACGACGGCGGGGTGAAGGTGGTGGACTTCGGCATCGCCCGGGCCGGCTCCTCCAGCGGCCAGCAGCTCACCCAGACCGCCACCGTGCTCGGCACCGCCGCCTACCTCTCCCCGGAACAGGCCACCGCCGCCGAGCTGGACGGTCGCTCCGACCTGTACGCGGTCGGCTGCGTGCTGGTCGAGATGCTCACCGGCGCCCCGCCGTTCACCGCCGACACCCCGGTCGCCATCGCCTTCAAGCACGTCACCGAGTACCCGGCCCCGGTCTCGCTGCAGCGCCCGGACGTGTCCCCGGCGCTGGACGCGGCGATCATGCGGCTGCTCGCCAAGAACCCGGCCGACCGCCCCGCCGACGCCGCGAGCGCCGCCGCCGAACTGCTCGCCGCCGTCCCGTCCGTCCCCGCGGACCGGGCCGCCGCCCTGCTCGGCAGCGCCACCCAGGTCCTCCCGCCGGTCGCCGCCCCGCCGCAGCCCTACACCGAGCAGCACCGCACCTCGGTGCTCCCGCCGCTGCCCTCGATGGCCGCGATGGACTCCGACGGCTACCACGACGAGGAGCCCCGCCGCAGCCGCAACCCGCTGGTGTACGGCGGCATCGGCGCCGCGGTGATCGTCTGCGTGGCCGCCGTCGCGGCCTTCTCGTTCAGCGGCAACGGCGGCACCCCGAAGACCCAGCACACCGCCGCCCCGCCGGTCGCCTCCAGCAGCGCCCCCGAGCCCTCGACCGCCGCCCCCTCGCCCAGCCTGAGCCCCTCGTCGCGCCCCTCCGCCACCCCCAAGCTCAGCGTGGCCGGCCAGCTGGCCCAGCTGCGCGCCGACGTCGCGCAGGCGAACTTCGCCCGGGACCGCGACCGCCAGGACGACCTGACCAAGCTGCTCGACCAGGCCGCCCAGGCGGTCGGCGACAAGCAGCCGGACGAGGCCGAGAGCGCCCTGAAGGACGCCCAGCGCCTGATCCGCGACCTGCAGAAGCGCCACGCCGTCGAGGGCGGCGTCCTCACCGGCTGGCTGAACCGGGTCACCGCCCTGACCGCTGTCGTGCACGCCCAGGCCCAGCAGAACTAGCCGCCCGGCAGCCCTAGTCGTGCTTCCCGCGCCGGGAGTGCCGCTCGCCGGCGCGTTGCACCGCGCGGGTCTTCACCTGCCGGGTCAGCGCGGTCACTCCGGTGGTCAGGAAGACCACGGTGTACAGCAGTTGGAGCATCACCATGACCCGGGAGACCTGCCCGGTCGGGTGGATGTCGCCGTACCCGACGGTCGACATGGTGATCACCGTGAAGTACAGCGCGTCGATCTTGGTGTACAGCCCGTCGATCTGGCCGGGCTGCCGGGCCAGCGCCAGGTAGGCGGCGGAGAACACCACCAGGGCCGCGCACACCAGCAGCAGGATCACCGGCGCGGGCCGGCCCGGCAGCCCGAGGATCTGCTGGCGCACCTCGCGCAGCACCCCGAGCCCCAACAGGGTCAGCAGGGCGGCGAACACCGTCCAGCTGAGCACCGGGTGGTGCGGCCCGAAGGCACCGAGCGGCACGGTGAAGTACGCCACCAGCAGCGCCACCGGTCCGCCCAGCAGGGTGAGGTAGGCGCGCATCGGCCGCGCGGTCGTCACGCCGGTTCGCCGGGAGTGTCCAGGAACTCCAGCACGGCGAGCACCAGCAGCAGTGCCAGCGCCAGCCAGAGCACCACCAGCCCGGTCGGGTAGCTCCAGGTGAGCAGGACGATCGCGGCCACCGCGACGGCGCCCCACCCCAGCCAGGTCTTCCAGCGGTGCACGAAGCGGCCGACCGGGCCGAGGTTCATGCCGATCCGCTCGGCGGCCTGCCGGACGGCGCCCAGGCCCTCCTGCCAGAGGCTGCGCACCCAGCCGGCCCGGCGTCCGGCACCGGTCAGCCAGGCGGCCAGCGCGATCACCACGCCGAGCGCGAGCACCATCCGGATCGCGGTCCGCAGGTAGCGCACCAGCGTGTCGTAGACCGCCATCGCGGCGGCCTGGTCCACGTCGGCGGGCAACTTGTCCAGGTAGACGGTCCGGAAGACGCTCAGCCCGATGCCGAGCACCCCGGCGCCCGCCGCCATCAGGAGCGCCGCGGTGACGGTCGCGCGGCGCCGCCGCACCGCCAGCAGGATGCCGCCGACCGCGCAGGCCACCGCCAGCACCGGCACCCAGAACCCGGCCAGGTCGAGCAGCCGCAGGCCGGTCTGCGCCTTCTTCACCGCGCTGGACTGCACCAGGGTGTAGTCGGTGTGCACCTCGGGGATCTTCGACGCCAGCCCCAGGCCGTTGGCCACCAGCCGGTCCTTGACCTGGGCGATCACCGGCGCCAGGTCGAGGCTGACCTTGTCGCCCTTGACCTGCACCGCCCCGCCGCCCTGGCCGGTCAGCACCTTGTCGAAGGCGGCGTGCGCGCTGCGCAGCACGTTCGCCCAGATCCCGGCGAAGGCGTCGGACTGCAGGAAGCGCTGCACCTGGTCGTGGACGAAGCCGGTCAGGCCGCTGGTCAGCGCCGGGCCCAGCTTGGCCAGCGCGGCGTCGAGGACCGGCTTGTCGGCGGGCGCCGCCGAGTTGATCAGGTCGGTGATCGGCAACTGCTGCATCACCGCGTCGGTGATCCGGTTGGCGAGCGCGCCCTGCACCGCCGGGTCGGAGGCCAGCGGCGCCATCGTCGCGACGAACCGGTCGGTGTCGGTGACCTGCGCCTTGCTCCACGAGGCGACCACAGCGAGCGGGGTGAGCACGGCGGCCAGCAGGATCAGCACGACGGCGAAGAACGACCGCACCCGGTGCCTGGGCCGGGGCGGCTTCTGCTTCTCCAGGACGGCGATCCGCTTGCGCAGCTCGGCGAGCTCCGGCTCGCTCGAGGGTTCGTCCGTCGCCATCCGTGCCTCCCCGGTGCCACACCGTCAGATGGCTACCAGGAGATACCAGGGCGAAGCGGACAGCCAGTCGGGTTGGTCCCTCAGAGGGCGCGGGAACGCCGGAACCCCCGGACCGTCAGCTGACGGTCCGGGGGTTCCGGAAGGCGTGCGGTCGACGAGCCGTCAGGCCGTGGTCGACTTGGTCTCCGGGGCGGCCTTGGTGACCACGGTCGGCTCGACGGCCGGGCGGGGCTGCTCGGCGGCCTGCGAGGTCGCGGTGCCGTTCTGCGCCTCCGCGGGGGCGTCGTCCTCGCGCAGGGCCTTGGTCTCGGCCTTCAGGATGCGCATCGACTTGCCGAGGCCGCGGGCCATCTCGGGCAGCTTCTTGGAGCCGAACAGCAGGACGAGCACTGCCACCATGATGATGATGTGCCAGGGCTCAAGACCGTTACGGAACATCCCTGACCACCGGTCCTTTCGTGGAAGTTCTCGCCGTGAATTCCGGGCCGGGCGACGGAGCCCGACCCGGCCAGTATGCCTGGCCTTGTCGGCGAACGTATACACCCGTCGGCAAACAGCCGCCGAAAAACAGGTGATCCGAGTCATGTGGTCTGAACCACGTGCGGATAACGACCGGAATTCGGCGGCCGGTTCGCGGTCGTCCGAGGTGCGGCGTCCGGCTCAGGCCCGCGGGCCCAGCAGCACGCTCCAGGCCGAACCCGCGGCGGCCAGCACCACCACCGCGGTGAGCATCCGCACGGGCGCCGAGGAGGCGACCCGCCGCTCCCCGCCCGGCTGCTCCAGCAGCCGCCGGCGGCGCACCCCGTGCAGGTGGAAGCCGCCGGCCGCGCAGGCCAGCACCGCCCCGATCGCGACCAGGCCCGGCTGCCGGTGCAGCAGTCCGGTGCGCAGCACCAGCAGGGCGTCGGCGGTGAGCAGCAGCGCGGTGCGGCTCCAGGCCAGCAGGGTGCGCTCCGGCTGCAGGCCCGGGTCGCGGCCGCTCGCCGGGGCCCGGCCGGTCACTTCGCCCAGCCGACGATCAGCACCGCGAAGACGGCCGCGGCCAGCGCCACGCAGACCGTCAGCACCAGCATGATCCGGGTGGCCGGCAGCGCCCCGCCGGCCCGCATCGCCCGCTCGACCTGCCGCCAGCGCCGGTACGCCGCCACGCCGAGGCCCGCGCCGCCGGCCGCCAGCAGCACCGACAGGGTGGCCCGGACCGGCTCGGGCGCCAGGTCCGGGGTCAGCTGGTCGAGCGCGATCGCGCCGGCCAGCAGCGCCAGCGCGGTCCGGATCCAGGCCAGGAAGGTGCGCTCGTTGGCCAGCGTGAAGCGGTAGTCGATCTCCTCGTCGCCGTCGTCGCCCGCCATGCCAGCGACCCTAGGGCCTGCCCGACGCTGCGCCCCGGACCGGCGCGGCGGAGGCCGTCCGGCGGGGCGACCGGCGGACGCACCCGGGCACGCGAACGGCCCCGGACGGGGTCGTCCGGGGCCGCGCCGCGCCGTGCCGATCCGGGGTCAGGCCACCGGCAGGGCCTGGTCGGGCTCGGCGGGCGCCGGGTCGGCCGGGGCGGTGCGGGCGGCGGGGACGGGCAGGTGACGCATCAGCAGGTGGGCGGCGAGCGCCGCGCCGAGCATCACGGCGACGCCGACCAGGGCGGCCAGGTGCATGCCGTCCGCGAAGGCGGTGCGGGCCGCGGTGAGCAGCTGGTCGGCGGCCTCGCCGGGCAGGTGGGCGGCGACGGTGACCGCGCCGCCGAGGGTGTCGCGGGAGGCGGTGGCGGCCTCGCCGGTGACGCCGCCGGGCAGCGGGCCGTCCAGCCGGGCCCGGTAGACGGCGGCGCCGGCCGCGCCGAGGAGGGCGATCCCCAGCGAGCTGCCGAGCTCCTGCGCGGTCTCCGCGGTGGCGCCGGCCGCGCCGGCCCGGTCGGCGGGGGCGGCGGAGAGCACCATCTCGCCGGTGATGCTGATGGTGCCGACCGAGCCGGCCGCGATCACCCCCGCGGCGACCAGCGGCAGCGCCAGCGAGGAGCCCGGGTCGACCAGCGCCATCGCGGTGAACCCGGCCGCACTGGCCAGGAACCCGGCGGTGAGCAGGACGGCGGGCCGGACCTTGCCGGCCAGCGCGCCGAATCCGCCGACCGCCGCGCCGACGCCGACGCTGGGCAGCAGGGCCCAGAGCGAGGCGGCCAGCGGGCTGTAGCCCTTGACCAGCTGCAGGTACTGGGAGGTGAAGAGGGTGAAGCCCATCATGGCGAACATCGCGATGGTGTTGACGGTGATCGCCCCGGAGTAGGTGCGGATCCGGAACAGCCCGAGGTCGATCAGCGGGTTCGCCGCGGTGCGCAGCCGGACCGCGAAGCCGGTGCCCAGCAGCAGCCCGGCGGCCAGCACCAGGGCGGGCCGCAGGCTCCAGCCGTCCACCGCGAGGGTCTTGATGCCGTAGACCACCGGCAGCACGGTGGCGATCGAGAGCGCCGCGCCGAGCAGGTCGAAGCGGCCCTGCCGGGGTGCCCGGTGCTCGGGGAGCAGGAACGGCGCGCCGACCATCACCAGCAGCATCGCCGGGACCGCGACCAGGAAGGCCGAGCCCCACCAGAAGTGGTCGAGCAGGAGACCGCCGACCACCGGGCCGAGGGTGGCGCCGGCCATCATCACGCCGCTCCAGGCGCCGATCGCGGCCTGCCGCTGCCGGGGGTCGTGGAACATGTTCCGGATCAGGGCCAGTGTGGACGGCCCGAACACCGCCCCGGCGATGCCCAACAGGGCCCGCGCGGCGATCAGTTGGGCCGCCCCGTCGGCCCAGGCGGCGACCAGTGAGGCGGCCGCGAAGGCCGCGGTGCCGCCGATCAGCAGCCGGCGGCGACCGATCCGGTCACCCAGCGCGCCCATCGGGATCAGCAGCCCGGCCAGCAGGAACGAGTACATGTCCATGATCCACAGCTGCTGGGTGCCGCTGGGGTGCAGGTCGGTGGCGATGAAGGGGACGGCGAAGAACAGCACGCCCATGTCCATGGCGAGGACGAGGGTCGGCAGCAGGAGGAGGGCGAGGCCCAGCCATTCACGTCGGCCGGCGCGGCCGTGGGTCGTGGTCATGGCGATGACTGTACGGAGGTCTCACACAACTGTCTAGTACAAGCGTCTAAATCACTCGTCCCAGACGTTCGAGCAAGACATCCGTCTTGGACTGGCGTAGCATCGCCGCCATGGGAAACCGCGAAGACCTGCTCGCCAGCGCGAAGCGCTGCCTGCAGGAAAAGGGCTACGGGCGCACCACCGCCCGGGACATCGCCAGCGGCGCCGGGGTCAGCCTGGCCGCGATCGGCTACCACTACGGCTCCAAGGACGCGCTGCTGATCCAGGCGCTGGTCCAGGCGATGGGGGAGTGGGGCGAGGCCGTCGACGCGGCGCTGGCCGGGGCGGCCGAGGTGGCCGACCCGCGGGAGCGCTTCGTCCGGGTCTGGGATGCCGTCCGGGACAGCTTCGAGACCCACCGCGGGCTGTGGACGGTGCAGTTCGAGATCGTCGGCCGGCTCGACCACCTGCCCGAGCTGCGCGAGCAGCTGGCCGGCGCGCAGAAGCTCGGCCGGCTCGGCCTGGCCGCGATGTTCCAGGGCCGGCCGGAGCACATCGACACCCCGGAGGAGCTGGCCAGGGGCGTCTTCTACCAGTCCCTGCTGCTCGGTCAGGCCACCGCCTGGCTGATCGACCCGGACCAGACGCCCACCGGCCGGGAGTACCTGGACGGGCTGGCCCTGGTCAGCGCCGACCTGCTCGGCGTCCCGGCGACCTGACGGGGGATCAGCGGGCGGGGCGGACGCCCCCGGCTCAGGCGGTGACCGCGGTGAGCAGCACCACCGCGTCGGTGTGGGCGAGCAGGCCGTGCCGCTCCTGCGGGATGGCGTGCAGCTCGCCCGTCGCCACCTCCTGCCGGCGGCCGGCGACGGTCAGTGACACCCGGCCGCGCAGCACCTGCAGGCTGGCCGCGACGGGCGCGTTGTGCTCGTCCAGCGCGGCGCCCGCGGTCAGCGCGATCACGGTCTGCCGCAGCACGCCGTCGTGCAGCACCAGGTGGGCGCTGCGGCCGTGCGGACTCGCCGCGGCCTTGGCGGCGTGCTCCTCGGCCAGGGCGGCCAGGTCGACGTGGACGGGCTGCTGCTCGGTCATCGCGCTCTCCTCCATCGGGCCCTCGGCGGGGGCTCGCCGTCGGAGCCCCCGCCGCGACCCTAGGCGTCGGCGTCGGCGTGTCGCGCGCTGGACCACGCGCAGGGGTTAAGGAGAGGCCCGCTCGGCGTGCGAGGCCGCACCGGCGGCCCGATGGTGGGGGTATGGCGACCAATCAGAAGTTCATCGGCGGTTTCCAGGTGAACCGCGGCATGCTCACCGCCGGCGCGGCCCTGACCGGGCTCGGCGCCGTCGTCGGACTGACCGGCACGGTCCTGGTCTGCGTCGCCCTGGCCAATGCGGGCCGGGGCTGGATCCAGCGACTCGACACCCCTCCCACCGAGCTGGCGCAGCGCACCCTGCACCAGGCCAAGGCCGCCTCGTCGGCCGGATGGGAGGCGTGGCGCGCCAGTGCCAACTGAGGGGGAGGACGACGGAGGCGGGCACCCACCGGACGGGTGCCCGCCTCCGTCGTGGTGCGTCAGCCCCCGGCGGCCGCGCCGGTGGCCACCGGGCGCCAGCGGGAGAGGTCGATGGCGTCCTGCACGTGACCGGCCTGCTGCCAGGTGCCGTCGGCGCGGCGGATGGTGTGGTAGAGGTCGCCGGTGTTGGTGCTCGGCTCGAAGACCAGCTGGAACTCGCCGTTGACCGCGGCGCCGTCGACGCCGCCGAGGTTGGAGCCGTAGTAGCCGGCCCGGTCGAAGCGGACCTGGTCGACGACGTTGCCCCAGCGGGTCCAGGTGCCGTCCGCCCGGCGGATCGCGTGGTAGGCCCCGACCACGCTGTTGTCGCAGACCACCACCTGGAGCTGCCCGTTGATCCCGGCGACCGCCACGTCGGTGGTCCAGCCCCACGGCGACGGCGTCCCGGTCGCGCCCATCACGTTGCCCCACGGCTGCCAGCTGCCGTCCGCGTGGCGGAGGGTGTGCAGCACCTCGCCCGTCCACATGGTGCCGACCACCTGCAGCTCGCCGTTGACGTCGGCGGCGGCCACGCTGAAGAACTGCCCGGAGCCGAGCCCCGACGGGCTGCTCGCCACTCCCCACGGCTGCCAGCTGCCGTCCGACCGCTCGACCGTGTGCATCAGCCGGCCCGACGGGTCGATCGCCAGCAGCTGGAGCTGTCCCGCGACCTGGGTGGCCTTGATCCGGCCGGTCTGGAAGTACGTGGTGCTGCCCGGCAGGTCGTCGAGGCCGGTCATCGGCGCGAGCGCGCCCCAACTGCCGTCCGGCTGCTGGACGGACTGCACGAAGTGCTTGTTGCCGTACCCGTACGACTGGGCGCCGAACATCCGCTTCCGGCCTTGGTCGACGACCTCGGTCCAGTACGAGAGGCCGGCGAACTGCGGTACCTCGTGCGCCTGGTCCCAGCTCCCTCCCGGGGCCCGGCGGGTCTCCACCACCTTGTTCGGGTCGGCCCGGAGCAGCAGGTTCAGGCCGGCCGTGGGCGCGCCCTGGGCGGCCGAGGCCACCCGGCCGGCGGCCGGTCCCGGCGCCGCGGCGGCGCCCGGAGCGGCGGCGACCGCCAGCAGGCCGGCGGCGGCGAAGGCGGCCGCGCGGCGCGCGACCGCCCCGTGCTCGATGTGTCGTGACAACTGATCCCCCTGTCGAGTGCCCGTGGATCGCACGGGCACGCGAGTTCTACCAGAGGGCGGTCACGCCGTCATGGGGATATCCGTCACAGGCCCAGCGACTTGGCGATGATCGTCCGCATGACCTCGCTGGTGCCGCCGTAGATCCGGAACACCCGGTTGTCGGTGTAGAGGCGGGCGATCGGGTACTCCAGGATGTAGCCGTACCCGCCGTGCAGCTGGAGGCACTTGTCGATCACCTCGGAGGCCGACTCGGTGCAGAACAGCTTCGCCGCCGCGGCGTCCGCGACCGTCAGCTCGCCGTTCTGGTACAGCTCCAGCGCCTGGTCGACCATCGCCTGCTGGGCGAGCACCTGGGCCTGGCAGTCGGCCAGGCTGAACTTGGTGTTCTGGAACTCGGCCACCGCCTTGCCGAACACCTTGCGGTCCTTCACGTACTGCACCGCGAACTTCACCGCCGCCGCGGCCGAGGCGTAGGCGCCGACCGCGATCGCCAGGCGCTCCTGGACCAGGTTGTGGGTCAGGTAGGAGAACGCCTTGCCCTCCTCGCCGAGCAGGTTCTCCACCGGGACCTTGACGTCGCTGAACGCCAGCTCGGCGGTGTCGGAGGTGCGCAGGCCGATCTTCTGCAGCTTGCGGCCGACCGTGTAGCCCTCGGACGTGGTGTCCACGCACAGGATGGACAGGCCCGCGCGGCGGTCCGCCGGGTCGTACGGGGCGGTGCGGCAGACCACCAGCACCAGGTCGGCGAGGACGCCGCCGGTGATGAAGGTCTTGGCGCCGTTGAGCACGTAGTGGGTGCCGTCCGCGGAGAGCTTCGCGGTGGTGGCGATGCCCGCCAGGTCGGAGCCCGCGCCCGGCTCGGTCATCGCGATCGCGGTCATGATGTCGCCGGAGACGAAGCCCGGCAGCCAGCGCTGCTTCTGCTCCTCGGTGGCGTACTCCATCAGGTAGGGCAGCACCAGGCCGGTGTGCACGCCCGAGGAGCCGAAGGTGACGCCCGCGCGGGCGGTCTCCTCGTAGATCACCGCCTGGTACTTGAAGCCGGTCTCGCCCGCGCCGCCGTACTCCTCCGGCACCTCGATGCCGTAGACGCCCAGCTCGCCGAGCTTGCGGTAGAAGTCCCGCGGCGGGTGGCCGGCCTCCTCCCAGCTCTCGTAGACCGGGACGACCTCGTTGGCGATGAAGTCCCGGATGGTCTCCCGGAACGCCTCGTGGTCCTCGTTGAACACGGTACGGCGCACGGTGGCGCTCCCTTCGGCCGGCGGCTGATCGCGCAACAAGTTAATCGCCGGTAGCTTGCGGTGTCCAGGGCCGTCGACGCCGTGGCGACACGGGCACGGCCACGGCTAAGTGAACGGTTGCTAGCCTGACCGGGGTTCACACGGGGAGGGTGAGGACGGTGCGGCGAACAGTGGTGCGACGGCCGCCCGGGCGGCGGGCCCGGATCCTCGCGGTCGCCGCCGGGCAGTTCCACCGGGACGGCTACCACCAGGTGTCGATGGCCGCGATCGCGGCCGAGGTGGGCATCACCGCGCCCGCGCTCTACCGGCACTACCGCGGAAAGGCCGAACTGCTGCGCTGCGCCCTGGAGTCGGGCCTGGCCGCGGTGCACGAGGCGGTCGCCGCCGCCGGCGACGGCCCCGGACTCTGCGCCGCACTCGCCGAAGCCGCCGTCGAACGGCGGGAGTTCGGGACCCTGTGGCAGCGCGACGGCCGGCTGCTGCCGCCCGCCCGGCGGGCCGCGCTGCGCCGCGAGCTGCGCGCGGCGGTGCGCGCGACGGCCCAACTGGTGCGGGGCGACGGCGCGGCCGGTCCGGTGCGCGGCGAAGCTGCCGACGGTGCGGCCGAGTTGCGATGCTGGGCGGTGCTCTCCGCGTACGGGAGCCTGAGCCACCACTCCTTCGGGCTGCCGCGGCGCAGGTTCGAGGAGGTGCTGCGGGCGCTGGGGGAGCGGCTGTTGGCCGTCCCGCTGCCGGGCGGCCCGGCCGCGGCGGTTCCGGTGGAGGCGGTCCCGGCGGAGGCGGGCGAGGCGACCCGGCGGGGCGAGCTGGTGGCGGCCGCGACCCGGCTGTTCCACCGGCGCGGCTACGACAACGTCTCGATGGAGCAGCTCGGTTCGGCGGTCGGCATCGCCGGGCCCAGCGTCTACAAGCACTTCGGCACCAAGGCCGCGGTGCTAGCCGAGGTGCTGGAGCGCGGACGCGAGCGGCTGCGCCGCGAGGTGGTCTCGGTGCTGGAGGGCCCGGCGGGACCGGACGCCGCGCTGGCTGCCTTCGCCGCGTTCGCCTGGCGGGAGCGCGACTACCTGGGCGCGATGCTCAGCGAGACCGGCCGACTGGCGCCCGCGGACCGTCGCGCGGCGCTCGACTTCCGCCGCGAGTTCCTTCGCGCCTGGGTCGAACTCGCCCGCACGGACGGCGAGTCGGAGGCGGAGGTGCGGATCCGGGTGCACGCGATGATCGCCGTCACCATCGACACCACCCGCAGCGGCGCCGCCAATCCGGAGACGGTGGCGGCGCTGGCCGGAGCCGCGCTCGGGAGTCAAGGGCGCCGGGCCGGGTGCCTTCCCGGCGCCCCTGCGGTCCGTGCCTAGTACAGGACGAACGGGTAGTACACCGCGCTGGCGAGGTTCGTGTTGGCCTGCAGTGCGCCTACGCCGCCCGCGTTGCCCGCGACGCCGAGGGTGTTGTTCTGGTTCGCGGCGCCGGAGCCGGTGCCGGTCTGCTGCGAGGCGTTGGCGTTGCCGTGGACGGAGCCGACGATGTTGCCGGAGCCGGTGTTGCTGACCACGCTGCCGTTGGAGGAGTGGTCGGCGCCAGCGCCGTTGTCGGCCGAGGCGGTGCCGATGCCGGCCAGGAGGAACGCCCCGAGGGCGGTGACGACGGCGGCTGCGCGAATACGGGACACGGTGGTCTCCCTGCTAACTGGTGCGAAATGTGACGCTCGGGGGTGGCCGCCCCCTTCACGCCGGTTCCTGACGTCGCCTCATCAGGATTGCCCAGTCGGCCGATTGACTTCCAGAGCTGCCGGTCCGGTTCGCTCGAAGGTGTCACGGAAATGGAATAGCCACTGAACGCGCAGCTACCTCCACAAGGCGCGACTGCCAAGGGATTTCGCCCGAACGGCGGGGCGTGCGGCGGTTCCGGTACGTCAACGGCAGGTTGACCGAGGATCGACAGAAGCGGGAATTGGAAAGGAGTGGTCGCCTGATTGTCGTACTGGCACACTGTGGCCTCATGTCTGATGGCCTTCCCCCCGCTGCCGGTACCGGCGGAAGCGACGCCGAATTCCCGTCGGAAGAGAATCTCCGCACCACGGAGGTCGACCTCGGCGGCCTGGTGGGCGTCCTCGCCACCCACCTCTACTCCACGCCGCTGGTGGCGCTGCGCGAACTGGTGCAGAACGCCCACGACTCGCACACCCGGCGCAAGCTGGAGGACCTGGAGTCGGACTACCGCCCGCTGATCCGGGTGAGTGGCGACCCCGCGCGCCGGACGGTGGCGATCGAGGACAACGGGGCCGGGCTGACCGAGCCGGAGATCCACGCGTACCTGGCCACCGTCGGCACCGGGTACACCCGGATGCTGCGCGAACTGACGGGCAACCAGGACCTGATCGGCGCGTTCGGGCTGGGCTTCCTCTCCGCCTTCTCGGTGGCCGAGGAGGTGACCGTCACCACCGCCTCGCACCGCGAACCGGCCCTGGCGCACACCTACCGCAGCCGCGGCGGCGAGCAGTACACCGTCGAGCCGGCCCCGCCGCGGGCCGCCGCCGGCACCGTGGTGAGCCTCCGGCTGAAGCCCGAACACGCACACCTGGCCGACGAGTTCGCGCTGCGCGAGGTGCTGGCGCGGTACTGCGTGCTGCTGCCGATCCCGGTGTACGTGGGTGAGGACGACAAGCCGGTCAACGACGTGGCGGTGCCCTGGCGGCAGGACCTGCCGGGCTCCCCGTACCTGCACCGGATGCGGTTCGCGGGCGCCTTCGCCCGCAGCTTCGAGCCGCTGACCGCCTTCCCGGTGAACCCCGTGGAGGGGAGCACCGACGCGGTCGGGCTGCTGTGGGTGCAGGACGGCGGCACCTACGGGTCGACCGACAACCGGGACCTGGCGGTGTACCTGCGCGGCATGCTGCTGGCCGACGACGCCCGCGACCTGCTGCCCAAGTGGGCCGGGTTCATCGGCGGCGTGGTCGAGTCGACCCGGCTCACCCCGACCGCCAGCCGCGAGGACCTGCAGCGCGACGAGCACTACCGGGCGCTGCAGCAGGCCCTGACCGACGCGATCGTCGAGGGCCTGTACGAGACCGCCCGGCTGCAGCCCGCGGCCTGGCGGCGGATCCTCGCCCGGCACGGGCAGGACCTGCTCGGCGCGGCGCTCTGCGACGACCGGCTGTTCAGCCTGCTCGCCGACGACGTCCCGGTGCCCACCTCGCAGGGCGAGCTGACCGCCGGTGCGCTGCGCGCCGCGGGCGAGGGCGCGGTGCACGTGGCGCTCGGCAGCGGCGGCGGCTTCGAGGAGATGCTGTACCGCGCGATGCAGGTGCCGATCGCCCGCGGTGACCGGTACGCGGTGCTGCCGTTCCTGCGCCGCTACGCGCAGCTGCGGGACTGCCGGATCGTGGAACTCGGCAGCGAGAGCGGCAACCGGGAGCTGTTCCGCGCCCCGGACTTCCCGCTGCCCGCCGAGGAGGCCCGCTGGCTGGCCGGCGCGCTGGCCGAGGACGGCGAGCAGCTGGTCCCGGCCAGGTTCGAGCCGTACGGGCTGCCGCTGGTGCTGGTGCCGGACCGGGAGGCCGAGCTGAAGGCCCGGATCGAGGACGACCAGGCGGACGCCCGGATCCCGTCCGCGGCGCTGCGGCTGGCCCGGGCGTTCACCGCGCGCACCGACGGCGAGGTGAAGGCCCGGCTGTACCTCAACCTGGCCTCGCCCGCGGTCTGCGACCTGCTGGCCGCCTACCGCTCCGGGCACACCGGGGCGGCCACCGCCGCCGGACTGCTGCGCTCGCTGAAGGTGATCATGGCCGCTGCCGCGGGCTCCCCGAACGGCGACCTGGGCGCGGCCCTCGCCGGGATCTCCACCGCGGTCGCCGCACTCACCGCCGCCGTCCCCTCCGACGGTCTGTCAGCGGTCCCCGACAGCATCTCAGACACTCCGCAGGGGGACGAACGATGAGCACCGACATCTGGTCCTGGGTCCACGACGCCCACCGCCAGCTCGCCGAGTCCGGGCAGCACCGGCTCGCCGACGCACTCGCCGAGATCGCCGGCCACGCCGTCGAGGGCCGCAACGAGCAGCTCGACGCGATGTTCCCGGAGGCGCTCGCCGCCTCCCGCGCGCTCAACCTGCCCTGGGTGGAGGTGTTCCTGCGGCACTGGCGGCTGCAGAACCTGCTGAACAAGCGCTACCAGGGCGAGGCGGCGATGGCCGAGGCGGTCTCGCTGCTGGAGTTCGCGCACCGCGAGGAGACCGCCGGCTGCCCCCAGTCGGTGTGCGCCGTCCAGGACTTCACCATCTGCCACGCCAACATCGACGGCCCCGGCTACGTCCCCGAGCGGCTCGCCGTGCTCGAGGAGACCCTGGAACGGGTCGAACCCGCCCGGGCCTGCTTCGACTGCCTCTCCCGGGAGTACGCCGACACCCTGGAGGACGCCGACCGCCCCGAGGACGCCCTCGCCCACCTGGACCGCGCGCAGACCCGGATCCAGGCCGCCGGCGAGCAGCCCTCGCTCTCCTTCGCGCACAGCCGCGCCTCCGCCCTGCACCGCCTCGGCCGCTACCAGGACGCGCTGGACTCGTACGACCGCGCCGAACGCGCCTACGTCGCCGCCCGCAACCGGCTGGACGACGACGACCGGCGCAAGCTCGCCGCCGGCCGCGCCCTGCAGTTCGCCGCGCTCGGCCGCACCGAACCGGCCCTGGAGCTGCTGCCGCCCGCCGAGGAGGCCGACCGCTACGCCGACATCCGGCACCGCTGGTCGCGTGCCGTGGAGAAGCTGGCGGAGGCCGGGGCGTACCCCAACGACGCCGAGCTCGGCGCCCGACTCGCCTCCTGGACCAGCGAGTTGGACGTCGCGGGGTCGCACCGCCCGTGCCTCGACCTGGTGCTGCTGGCCGGCCGGCTCGCGGTCGCCCGCGGCGCCCGCGAGGTGGCGCTCACGCTGGCCGCCACCGGTGAGCGCAAGCTCGGCCAGCTGCGCCGCACCGACGGGGTGGCCGAGCAGGTGGCCGCCCTGAAGGCTGCCGCCGAAGCCCTGCCGCGCCCCGAACTCCCGGTCGACATCGAGGAGTTGCCCGGCTGGCTGGCCGAGCACCAGCCCGACCCGGAGGCCGGTGCCGACCTGCTGGCCGCCGGGCTCGCCGCGAGCGGGCGGCGCGACACCGTCCTGGTGGTCAACCTGGCCGCCGCACTGGGCACCCTCGGGCACGCCCGGACGGCCACCGACCTGCTGTGGGCGCAGCTGGAGGCCGACCCCGGGCACGAGTACCTGGTCGGCCTGCTCGGCCAGCAGCTGATCGACGCGGAGGACGGCGAGGGCGTGCACCGTCTCGCCGACCTGCTGACCGCCGCCGACCCCGCCGACGCGCACTGGCTGCGGGCCCGCTGGGCCGCCGCGCAGGGCCGCTGGGCCGAGGCCGGCGAGCAGTGCCGGGGCGTCCTCGCGCACCAGCCGGAGGCGATCAACACCCGCCGCCTCGCCGCCACCGCCGCCACCCGGCAGGGCGACCACGCCGAGGCCCAGCGGATCTACCAGGAGCTGCTGGCGCACGCCCTCGACCCGGAGCAGGCCGCGGACGACGAGGCGCACCGCACCGTCCAGGAGCCCGACCTGTGGCACCTGATCACCGCGGCCAGCGCCAACCGCGACTGGGACACCGTCCGCACCGTCGGCGCCCGGCTCGGCATCGAGTTCGACGCCGACAGCGGTCCGGTCGACGAGGAGTGGCAGCTGATCACGCTCCGCGCCCCGCGCGGCAACGGCAGCACCGCCGACATGCCCGCCGTGCGCACCGGCCCGGCCACCGCCCGGGTGCTGCCGGTGCTCGGCGGCGAACTCGACCTCAACCACGGCGACGTGGTGGTGTTCGGCCCGGCCGTGCTGAACGAGCGCCCCGAACCGGGCGAGGAGGACGACTGGCGGCCGGTCTTCGAGTTCATCACCCTGCTCGACCCGGCCGGGTTCACCACCTACTGGATCGACGGCGGCCACCCCGGCGACACCGACTGGTTCGCCCTGCGGACCGGCCTGCAGGTGGCCGGCTACGGCATCTGGGCGTACAGCGGCGACCAGTACCGGGTCACCGACCCCACCGGCGAACAGGAGGACCTGCCCGGCCTCTACGCCGCGGTCGGCGTCCCCCCGACCGCCTCCGCCAAGGAGGCCGACGCCCTGCTGCGGGAGCTCACCGCCGACTTCGCCCACCCCCTGGCCTGGCCCGACCTCGCCGAGGCAGCCGGCATCGACCTGGCCCGCCACCAGCGGATCGTGGAGGACTACGGCCTGTAGGCGCGTTCCGCGACCGCCCGCGGTCCTGGCATTCCCCAGGACCGTGGGCTGTCAGCGGATCAGGTCCCCGGCCATCGCGTCGACTTCGGTTCGTCGCCGAGCACCTGCTCGCGAGCAGGGCCGACCTCAGGTCTTCCTCCATGTCGGACACCGCCGGCTGACACGATGGGATGTTGGGGATCGGTCGATTCCAGGGCCGCACCGGTCACGCGCATCGGCCGGCCCGACGAGGTGGCGTGCCCGGGAGATGGTGGGTGACCGCGTATGCGGTGCCCAGGAGGCCGCGTGGCTGGGGGTCAGCCGGTCTTCTCCCACGTTGAGCACCCCTGGACTTCAAGGTATTCGCCCTTGCGGACGGTCACCCGGGTCTGGCCCTGGACGTTGCCGTTGGCAATGATCGAGGAGAACTCTCCGGAGGCGTCCTTGTAACGCGCCCAGTAGCAGTTCGGTATGACGCTGTCCGCCGGGCCGGCGGTCTTGTAGGTGCCGGCCTCGATGTCCTCGCCGACCAGGTACTTGCCGTTGCCTGGGAACGAGGTGGCTGGGCCGCTCGGAGCCGGAGCCGGGGGCGGGGCAGAGGACTCCGGTGTGCTCGGGGGCGACGGGGCGGCGGTGACGGTCACAGTGGACGCGGGGGCGGGCGCGGCGATCGCGGCGGGAGCGGTGACGGTCACAGTGGGCGCCGGCCGAGCCTCGGCGGCGGGCTTCCCGTCGGCGCCGCCGATTCCGACGCCAAGGAGTAGGGCAACGAACGCCGCTGCGCCGTGGGTCAGTAACGCCCTGCCCTGGAACGGCTTTCGGGGGCTGGTCGGTTGCGGCGGGGCAGCGGCTCAGGTCGGCGGGCCGGGCGGGGCCGGGGGCGTGGGAGGCGTGGTTGTCACGAGGGCTCCTCGTAGCGATGCGGAGTATGCGCCTGAGGCCGGTGGACCGGAATCACCTTCGGGTGGTCGGTACTCTGCCGGGCTGCTCGTACCTTGGCATAAGAAACCCTGATAATTCTGGTTATCGGAGTAAAGTGCGCTGAATTGCATCGGATGCGATGACTCACCCATCGCTGGGAGCTGCGCCACGGTGTCCCTGTTCGCGTGAATCCTCAGATGGTGATGGGCTGCGCAGAACGAGCCGGAGCGGACGCTTCAGCGTGCCAGCCTGGCGGTTCTTGTCCAGCCACTCCTTGACGCTTCGCCGCCAAGGGTCTGTGGGATCGCTGTCGGTGACCTTTGCGGACACGGCTGCCCAGATATCCCAGCAGGTCGACGCCATGGACGAACGCATGGAGCCGGCCATGAGTAGCCGGGTCCAGATCCAGGAAGAGGGTGTCGCTTCCGCCGTTGTGGGCGATGGGAAGCAGGTCGGTCAGCTCGCCCAGGAGGATTCTCCAGGCGTACTCACCGGTATCGTCCCGGCCCAACTGATAGAGGTCGTCGAAGCCCTGGACCGGTTCTGGTCTACCGACCGGGAGGCGCATCGAGTAGTTCGACATCTCCCCGCTGGCGGCCTCCAGGAACGAGCGGTTGCCGGGAGGCTGGGGCAGTCCGGTCTCCCGTTCGAGCGCGGCGCACTCGTCTGGGTCGAACCGCCCGAAGGGATCGCCCGGCAGGCGACCCCGCTACGAGCGCGAGAGCTCCTCGACACGAAATACCGAGATTGGCTGACTGGCCGTGGGCTGCTGCTTGCGGATTCGGATCTGACGTACCGCCGTCGCCTCGCTGCATTTGACGTGCCGTCCCGTCCCGCCCTATTGACGCCCCGTCAGCAGGGTGGCTCGGTCTGCCCGAGGTCGACGTCGTCGAACAGTTCCAGCATCCGGCCCAGCACTCGGACGCAGGTGTCGAGGTCGGCCTCGGTGAGCTCGCCGCCGGCCTGGCGCAGCAGGGCGTACTCGCGCGCCGTGACGGCGGTGATCGCGGCCCGCCCGGCGTCGGTCAGCCGGATCAGCGAGGAGCGCTGGTGGGCGGGGTTCGGGATGCTCTCCACCAGCCCGTGCGCGGCGGCGTCGTTGACCATCCGCTGGACGAACTGTCGGCTGAGCGACTGGGCCCGGCCCATCTGCGGGACGGTCATCGGGCCGTGCTCGCGCAGCAGGTCCAGTACGGCGCGCACGCCGACGGACAGGCCCGGGGCGGCGTCCTGCTCGATCTTTCGCTGCACCCGCCGGTAGAGCGGCCCGACGAGGGCGAAGACTTCCATCAGGCGCTCGGGCAGCTCATCGGGGGTGAGGGGGCGGTCCATGGGGCGGTCGGTTCCGGTCACGGGTCCCATCATGACACCTCAGTTGCCATGTCGGACGGGATATGACACCTTGGTTGTCATGACTGAGGCTTCGATCTCCGCCGCTCCCACGTTCGGCATCTTCGACTCGGGGGACGGCCCGCTCGCCTACCGCGACGCCGGCCCCCGCGACGGCCACCCGCTGGTCCTGCTGCACAGCGGCTTCGTCGACCACACCGAGTTCGACGACCTGATCCCCGCGTTCGCCGCGGCCGGCTACCGGGTGATCGCCCCGGACGCCCGCGGCCACGGCTGGTCCGCCAACGCGAGCCGCCCGTTCCGGCAGACCGACGACCTCGCCGCGCTGCTGCGCCACCTCGACCTGGGCGAGCCCGCCGTCCTGGCCGGCGTCTCGATGGGCGGCATGATCGGCATCGACACCGCCGCGGAACACCCGGAACTGGTCCGCGCCCTGCTGATCAGCGGCCGCGGCCTCTGCCAGCCCGACCCGGCCGACGACCCCTGGTACGCCGCCATGGTGGACGCCCAGCACACCGCCCTCGCGGCCGGCGACATCCCCGCCTGGCAGGACGCCTTCGCCGCGTTCGCCACCGGACCCACCCGCACCGTCGCGGAACTCGACGCCGCGATGCTCGGCCGGATCAAGGAGATGGCGCTGCGCACCCTGCTGAAGCACACCCCCGACGAGGACCCCGCCCTCTGCGTCCCGGTCCCCGGCCTCACCCAGCGCCTCGACGAGTTCACCCTCCCGGTCCTCGCCCTCAACGGCGCCCTCGACAGCCCCGCCTGCCTCAACACCGTCACCAAGCTGATGGACGGCATCCCGCACGGCCGCACCCTCACCCTCCCCGGCACCGGCCACTACACCTCCCTGGAACGCCCCGAGGAGTTCACCCGCACCCTGCTGGACTTCCTCACCGAGGTCCACGCGTAGCGTCCGCGGGGCCCGGGCGGCGGGGTGGGGTCGGGTCCAGGTAGACGCGGGTGACGGCGGGGACGGCGTCGCGGACGGCCTGGTCGGCCTGGTCGCAGGCGGTCTCCACGTCGGCGGCGGTGGCCAGGTCGGCGAAGTCGACCTTGGCGGCGACCAGGACGTCGTCGGGGCCGTAGACGCTGGTCACCAGGTCGAGGACGGCGACCACCTGGGGCTGCGCGGCCAGCGTCTCGGCGATCCGCTGCTCGAAGCGCTCGGGCAGGGCGCGGCCGATCAGCAGCGAGGCGTTGTCGCGGGCCAGCACGTAGGCGACCCACGCCAGCAGCAGTCCGATCAGCACCGAGGCCAGGCCGTCCCAGAGCGGGTCGCCGGTGAGCTGGGCGAGCAGCAGGCCGAGGAAGGCGATCAGCAGGCCGATCAGGGCGGCGGTGTCCTCCAGGAAGACCGCCTTCACCGTGGTGTCCGGGGTGTGCCGCAGGTAGCGGTAGCCGCCGACGCCCAGCCGGGCGGTGTCGCCGCGCAGTTGACGGACCGTCCGGGAGAGCGAGACGGACTCCAGGCCGAACGAGACGGCGAGGATCAGGTAGGACAGGGACGGGCTGCCGAGGTCCTCGCCGTCCCGCAGGGTGTGGATGCCGTCGTGGACGGAGAACACCGCGCCGCCGACGAAGGTGGCGAAGGAGGCGAGCAGCGCCCACAGGTAGCGCTCGCGGCCGTAGCCGAGCGGGTGCCGGTCGTCGGCGGGCCGGCTGCTGCGCTTCAGCGAGAAGAAGAGCAGCACCTCGGTGACGGTGTCGGCGAAGGAGTGCGCGGCCTCGGAGAGCATCGCGCTGGAGCCGCTGATCGCCCCGGCGACCACCTTGGCGAGGGCGATGCCCAGGTTGGCCAGCCCGGCCACGATCACCGTGGTGACGCTCTCCTGCCCGCCGCCGTCCCGCTGCTCGCTCACAACGCGCCAGTATGTCCTATTTGCTGAGGTATTACCGGGCTGTCCACAGGGGTTCTTGGTGAATGCTTTACTCTTTCATTGCCATCCCTCGACCCGGCAGGAGTCCCGCCCGTGCACTGGCTCGACCCCACCCAGCTGATCTCGACCTTCGGCCTGCTCGGCATCCTGGCGATCGTCTTCGCCGAGTCCGGCCTGCTGATCGGCTTCTTCCTGCCGGGCGACTCCCTGCTGTTCACCACCGGCCTGCTGGTGGCCGGCGGCACGCTGCTGCAGCAGCCGATCTGGCTGGTCTGCCTGCTGGTGGTGCTGGCCGCGATCGCGGGCGACCAGGTCGGCTACCTGTTCGGCCGCCGGGTCGGGCCGAGCCTGTTCAACCGGCCCGAGTCCCGGCTGTTCAAGCAGGAGAACGTGGAGCGGGCCGGCGCCTTCTTCGAACGGCACGGCCCCAAGGCGGTGGTGCTGGCCCGGTTCGTGCCGATCGTGCGGACCTTCACCCCGATCGTCGCGGGCGTCGGGCGGATGAACTACCGCGCCTTCGCGCTCTGCAACGTGCTCGGCGGCGTGCTCTGGGGCGCCGGAATCACGGCGCTCGGCTACTTCCTCGGCCAGGTCGACTTCGTCCGGGAGAACATCGAACTCATCTGCCTGGCCATCGTGTTGGTCTCGGTGCTGCCCGTCGCCGCCGAGCTGCTGCGGGCCCGCCGCGGCGCCGCCCAGGGCGGCTGACCTCCGTCGGGGCCACCCCGTTGTTCGCACCGCCGCCCCCGATCGGGCAAGGTGGGAGCCACGAGGTGGCCCGAGGAGCAGCGGCCGCCGGGGAGGCGGAGGACCACCGTGGCCGACAGCGAGCAGGAGCGCGCACCCGGCAAGGACGCGCCGCCCACCGAAGGGCTGCTCGGACCGGACGCCCCACCCGTCGAACGCCCCGTCAGCGTTCCGCACGCACCCGCGCCCGCGCAGACCGAGGGCCTGCTCGGCCACGCCGTACCGGACGCCGCGGAGACCGTCCGGGCCCGCAACCCGCTCGTCCAGGACACCCTCACCCCCGAGGAGTGGGACGCCGCCGGGTACACCCCCGCCGTCGGCCTGGACCTCTCCGAGCTGCACAAGGGCGCCCCCGGCGACGCGCCCTGGCCGGACCGGATGCGCACCCTGCTGCGCACGCCGATGGTCGACCGCCCGGCGTTCGAACGCACCGCGCGCGAACTGCACCCCTCGGCCGGCGCCAGCCGCAACGTGCCGCGCATCCTCGACCTCTCGCTGCGGATCGGCGAACTGCTGCTCGCCAGCGGCGAGGCCGCCGAGGACGTGGAGGCCGCGATGCTCGGCATCGCGCACGCCTACCGGCTCGACCACTGCGAACCGCAGGTCACCTTCACCCTGATCTCGATCTCCCACCAGCCCTCGCTGATCGACCCGCCGGTCACCGCCGACCGGGTGGTGCGCCGCCGCACCTCCGACTACACCCGGCTCGCCGCGGTCTACCGGCTGGTCGCCGACATCACCGCCGAGCAGGTCACCGTCAACGACGCCTACCGGCGGCTCGCGGAGATCCGGCGCAACCGCCACCCGTACCCGGTCTGGCTGCTCGCCCTGGCCACCGGGCTGCTGGCCGGCGCCGCGACCTTCCTGGTCGGCGGCCAGATCGACGGCAAGGCCTGGCTGGTCTTCGCCAGCGCCTTCGTCACCGCCGTGGTCGGCGACCGGCTGGCCTCCCTCATCGCCCGGCGCGGCCTGCCCGAGTTCTACCAGTTCGTGGTCGCCGCGATGCCCGCCGCGCTCTGCGGCATCCTGCTCTCCTTCAACGAACTGCACCTGCGCGGCTCGGTGGTGATCACCGGCGGACTGTTCGCGCTGCTGCCCGGCCGGGCCATGGTCGCCGCCGTCCAGGACGGCCTGACCGGCTTCTACATCACCGCCGCCGCCCGGCTGCTGGAGGTGATGTACCTGATCGCGGGCATCGTCATCGGCGTGATGCTGGTGCTGTACATCGGCGTCAACTACAACGCCAAGCTGCGCCCCGACGAGAGCCTCGGCGGCCAGACCAACCCGCCGCTGCAACTGGTCGCGGCGATGGTGCTGGCGCTGGCCTTCGCCATGCTGCTGCAGACCGACCGGGCCATGCTGCCGATCGTCGCCCTCAACTCCGGGATCGGCTGGTCCACCTACGGGGTGCTGGTCAACGCCGACATCTCGCCGATCATCGCCACCGGCCTGGCGGCCGGCCTGGTCGGCCTCTTCGGCCAACTGCTGGCCCGTTACCGCTCGGCCTCCGCGCTGCCGTACGTGACCCCCGCGATCGGCCCGCTGATGCCCGGTTCGGCGCTGTACCTCGGCATGCTGGCGTTCGCCCAGGGCCACGCCAGCAGCGGCCTGGTCTCCGCCTCCCGGGCCGTCGCGCTCGCCCTGGCGCTGGCGATCGGCGTCAACCTCGGTGGCGAGGTGGCCCGACTGTTCCTGAAGAACCCCGGTGCCAGCGACCGCGAGGCCGTGCCCGTGCTGATCCCGCGCCGCGCCGCGAAACGCACCCGCGGCTTCTGACCCGGCGTCACGCCCGCCCCGGCGGCCGCGCGAGGCCACCCCGACCCGAAGGCACCACCGATGATCAGTGCACTGCTCGACGGCTACCGCGAACACATCGTGGACGCCCACAAGCAACCGCTGTTCCTGCTGCTCGTCGGCTTCATCACCTCCTTCGTCTGCATCCGGTTCAGCGTGCGGATGATCCGCGCCCAGGTCCGCTGGTGGCCGGGCAACATCACCCCCGGCGGCCTGCACATCCACCACATGGTCTTCGGGCTGGGCTTCCTGCTGCTCGGCGGCATCGGGGTCTTCGCCACCAACGGCGGCCACCCCTGGATCGACTGGTTCGGCCTGGCCTTCGGCATCGGCTGCGGCCTGGTGCTGGACGAGTTCGCGCTGATCCTGCACCTGGACGACGTCTACTGGAGCGAGCAGGGCCGCAAGTCGGTGGACGCGGTGATCCTCGGCATCCTGCTCACCGCGCTGCTGCTCACCGGCTACGTCCCGCTCGGCGTGGTGCCCGGGGACGTCACCCGCTGGGGGCTGTTCGCGGTGATCTCGGGCAACGCCGTGGTCTGCCTGGTCGCGCTGTTCAAGGGCAAGGTGTGGACCGGGCTGCTCGGCATCATGGTGCCCGGCCTGTCCTGGATCGGCGCGATCCGGCTGGCCCGGCCCGGCAGCCCGTGGGCGCGCTGGCGCTACACCGGCCGGCCCCGGCGGATGGCGCGGGCGGTCCGGCGCGAACGCCGCCTGCACGCGCGGGCCGACCGGGCCCGCAACTGGCTGTGGGACGTGATCGCCGGCGCCCCCGACAAGGTTCCGGCGGGTCACCCCACCGCGCACCGGGTCGCCGAGCGGATGGCCGCCCGGGCCCTCGCCCACCGCCCGGCCGGCAGCCCCGCCGCGGCCCGCCGTTCCGCCGCCGCCACCGGCGCGGCCGCCGCCGGGTCCGCGGCGTCCGCCCTCGCCGCCACCGACCCGGCCCGCAAGGCCCGGGCGCAGTGCCGCCGCCGCACCGTCCGGGCGGGCCGGCCGCGCACCCCGGCCACCCGCAGGGCGCCGGTGCGCTGACTCCCGGGGCGCGCCCGGCTTCAACCGTTCAACGGGTAGCGTTCGTGAACGACCCGTCCCTGTGGGGCAGATGTCCGGCGGAGGTCCGCACCGACAATCCGACATCTCACCCGCGCGGCCGCATGGCGATGGCGCTGAGACATCGTCAGGTCTGAGAATCTTGCGGTGCGTGACCGGATGGTCACGTCATGGGATTTCCGACTGATCGTCAGAACGCCGCGAGAGAGGGTCCGTCATGTCGCGCAGGCTCCTCCCCACGCTCCTGCTCGCCGCCGCCTCGGTGCTCGCCCTGCTGCCCGCCGCCACCGCCCCGGCGGCCCCCGCCACCCGGACCGTCGCCCTGCCCGTCGACGACCCGGAGTCCGGCGGCTCCGCGGCGTACCCGTCGGCGGAGGAGGTCGCCCGGGCCCGGGCCGAGGCCGACGCCAAGGCCGCCGACGCCACCGCCATCGAGGCCCGGCTCACCGCCGCCCAGGCCGAACTGGAGACCGCCGGCCGGGACGCCGAGCAGGCCGTCGAGGCGTACAACGGGGCACTCGTCCGGCTGGCCCGGGCCCGCGCCGACGCCGAAGCCGCGGCCAACCGCTCCACCGCCGCCGAGGCCGACCGCGTCGAGGCCGCCGACCGGGCCGCCGGCCTGCTCGCCGAGATCTACCGGCAGGGCGCTTCTCCCCAACTCTCGGCCATCGAAGCCCTGTTGAGCGCACACGGCACCGGCTCGCGGTCCGCCCAGGCCGCCGCCATCGGGGTGGCCGGCGCGCAGACCCGGCAGATCCTCGACGACGCCACCTCCACCGCGCAGGCCGCCGCCCGCGCCGCCCAGGACGCCCGCACCGCCGAGGACACCGCCGTCCGCGCCGCCGACGCCGTCCGCACCGCCAAGGAACTGGCCGAGACCCGGCTCGCCGCCCAGCAGGCCCAGGTCGCCGAGATCGGCCGCCGCCGCGAGACCCTGCTCGCCGAACTCGCCGCCGCCCGCAACACCAGCGTCGACCTGGAACGCCAGCGCCGCGAGGCACTGGAGGCGATCGCCGCCCGCGAGGCCGAGGAGGCCGCCCGCCGCCAGGAGGCCGAACGCGCCGCCGCCGAGGCCGCCCGGGCCCATGCCGCGCCGCCCCGCGAGAGCCCCTGGTCCGCCGGCGGCGCCGCCGCCGCCCTCGCCTTCGCCCGCTCCGTCATCGGCCTGCCCTACATCTGGGGCGGCGAAGGCCCGGCCGGCTACGACTGCTCCGGCCTGACCATGATGGCCTGGCGCCGCGGCGGCCGTCCCCTCACCCACTTCGCCGCCGACCAGTACGCCGAGTCCACCCCCGTCGGCTACGCCCAACTCCGCCCCGGCGACCTGGTCTTCTGGACCAAGACCGGCCGCGCGGCCGACATCTACCACGTCGCCATCTACCTCGGCGACGACCAGATGATCGAGGCGCCCCGCCCCGGCACCGCCATCAAACAGGCCAGCCTCTGGATCATGGGCCGCCCCGACTTCTACGCCCGCCCCTGAGCTGCTCCGCCGCCGCATGGCCTCGAAAGGGCCGCCCGGGACGGACGTTCAGCGCCTCGTCTCGTACCTGGTCAGGATCACACCGCCGGGAAGCGTCCGGGTCTCCACCAGGTCGAGGCTCACCCAGTTGTCGAGCGCGGTGAAGAACGGCGTGCCGCCGCCCACCAGGACCGGCGCGGTGGCCAGCACGTACTCGTCGATCAGCCCGGCCCGCATGGCCGCCCCGGCGAGCGTCGCGCCGCCGATGTCCATCGCGCCGCCGTCCTCGGCCTTGAGCCGGCCGATCTCGGCGACCGCATCGCCGGTGACCAGCCGGGTGTTCCAGTCGACCTCGTCGATCGTCGAGGAGAACACCACCTTCGACATGTCCCGCCACCGACGCGCGAACTCGATCTCCGCCGGGGTGGCGTCCGGCCGCTGGTCGCCGGTCGGCCAGTAGGAGCTCATCGTCTGCCACAACTTGCGCCCGTACAGCGACAGCTCGGTCGCCTGCAACTGGTCCGACCAGAACTGGAACAGCTCACCGCTCGGCACGCTCCACCCGATGTCGTCGCCGGGCGCGGCGATGTAGCCGTCCAGGGTGAGGTTCATGCCGTAGATCAGTTTCCGCATGGCGCCAGCCTTCCGTGAGTCGGTCTCACGTCTATGGATCGGCACGACGCGGGTGGCGGCCAAGCATGTTGATGCCTTCCGGTGTCAGCGGAGTGCGAGGTGACCCGCGGACTTGACGGTGCGGACGATCGGTTCGGCGTCCAGGGAGAGGATTTCGGGGTGGGCGCCGAGGCGGCGGGTGAGGTAGTGGTGGAGGGCGGCGGGGCCGGGGCAGAGGGCCTGGGCCAGCAGGTTGGTGGGGCCGGTGGTGGCGGCGACCACGGCGAGCTCGCGGTGGGTGGCGAGTGCGGTGGCGATCCGGTCCAGGTGGGCGGGTGGGACGGCCATCCAGAGCAGGGCGCGGGTGGTGATGCCGTACGCCGCCGGATCGATCTCGACGTCGAAGAACAGCGCGCCGCGGGCGCGGAGTTCGGCCACCCGGCGGGCGGCGGTGGCCTGCGAGCAGGCGGCCGCGCGGGCGAGGTCGGCGTACGGGGCGCGGCCGTCGTGGCGCAGCGCGTCGAGCAGCGCGTGGTCGGTGTCGGTGAGCGGCGCGGGCGCCGACCGTTCGGTGAACTCCGGCTGGAGTAGCTCCAGTTGGCGTGGGGTCAGGGCTCCGGTGCGGCCGTGCCAGGCGGACGGGCCGCCGAGGTAGGTGTGCAGCAGGCAGTGCGCGGAGACGGCGGTGATGCCGCGGGTGCGGGGGAGGCGCTGCAGCACCGGCGGGTGCTCGTCCTGCCGGGCCTGTACCAGGGCGAAGATCTGGGTGCCGGCCGAGGTCAGCTTCACCCAGGAGGTCTCCGGGCGGCGGGCCAGCGCCGCGGCCAGTTCCTCCGCCGCTCCGGGTGTCGCGGCGATCCGCACCACCCACTGCGCCCAGCCCACCCGGGCGTGGTCCGGCAGTCCGACCACCCGCAGCCCGGCGGTCTCCCGCAGCCGCTGGTGGCGCCGCGCCACGGTCTGGGTGGAGACCCCCAGCACCTCGCCGATCCGGCTGAACGGCGCCCGCCCGTCCACCTGCAGCGCCTGCACCAGTTGCTGCTCCAGTTCGTCGAGCATGCCCGTACTCCTTCCCGCGCGGACGTTGATTCTCTCGCCAGAGCCGCTTTCGATGGAAGATTTCCTCCACTGATCCGCCCTGAATGGAACAGCATCCCGCAGCCGCCGCACGCTGGCCGCACCGAGGACACAACCAGGGAGGCAGCACATGAGTGGGGCGGACCGGAGGCGCTGGTGGGCGCTGGTGGCACTGCTGGTCGCGGAGGCGATGAACCTGCTGGACGCGACGATCGTGACGGTCGCGGGGCCGGTGATCCACACCGAACTGGGCGGGGCGGCCGGGCTGATCCCGTGGTTCAACGCGGCGTACACGCTGCCGTTCGCGGTACTGCTGGTCACCGGCGGTCGGCTGGGCGATCTGTTCGGGCGGCGGCGGGTGTTCGCGCTCGGGGTGGCCGGCTTCGCGGCGGCCTCGCTGGCCTGCGCGCTGGCCCCGGACCCGGGGGCGCTGATCGGGATGCGGGCGGTGCAGGGCGCGGCCGCCGCGCTGGTGATCCCGCAGACCATCGGCCTGATCCGGACCATGTTCGACGGCCCCGAACTGGCCCGGGCGATGGGCACCGTGGGCCCGGTGATGGGACTGGCGGCGATCCTCGGACCGGTGCTCGGCGCGGTGCTGACCCGCGCCGACCTGTTCGGCCTCTCCTGGCGTTCGGTGTTCCTGGTCAACCTGCTGCCGGCCGCCGCCGCGCTGGTGGGCGCGACCTTGCTGCCCCCGCACACGGCCACCGCGCGGACCCGGCTCGACCTGCCCGGTACCGTCCTGCTGGCCGCGGCGACCGGCCTGCTCGCCCATCCGCTGCTGGTCACGGCAGGCCGTCCGGCCATCCGCGGGGCCGAACTCGCCTGTGGTGTCGGCCTGGTGGTGCTGTTCGCGGCGCACCAGCGGAGCCGCGCCCGGGCCGGTCGGGCCACCCTGGTCGAGCCGAGCCTGTTCCGCGACCGGGCGTTCCCGGCGGCACTGGCCACCTCGACGCTGTTCTTCGCGGCCATGAACGGCCTGCTGCTGGTGATCGTGCTGCAGGTCCAACTCGGCGCGGGGGCCGGCGTGTTGGCAGCGGGAATGATGCTGCTGCCGTGGTCCGCGGCGATGGCGGCGGGCTCGCTCGCGGCCGGGGCCCGCCTGGTACCGCGGTACGGCGGCACGGTGATGTTCGCCGGGCTGGGGCTGATGGCGCTCGGCCTGCTGGCCGCCGTCGCCGCCTACGGCGCGGCCGGGCCGCACGGCTACCCGTGGCCGCTGCTGCCCGCGCTGGCCCTGGCCGGTCTCGGCAACGGGCTGTTCACCGTGCCGTTCTTCACCACCGCGCTCTCCCGGGTCCGCCCGCACGAGACCGGTTCGGCCGGCGGACTGCTCAACGCCGTCCAGCAACTCGGCGCCACCCTCGGCACCGCCGCGCTCGGCGGCGTCTTCCTCACCGCCCTACGCGCACCCGATGCGGCCGCCGCCTCGCTGCCCGCCGCCCGGCTCGCCTTCACCGCCGCCCTCGGGCTGCTCGGCCTCACCGCGGTGGCGGCTGTTGTTATGACGGGCCGTCAGCCCCGCGGCGCGGAGGGCATCGGCGGGACTGGAGCCGCGAGCGAGGCCGGAGGCGTGGGCGAGGCCGGAGGCGCGGGCAGCGCCGGAGCAGTGGGCCGGGCGGGAGCCGCTGGCCGGGCCGGGCGGAAAACCGGATGCCCGGGCGAGGAGGGCGTCGTACCGTGACCGGATGGGCAACGACGCACGACAGGGCTCCGATCGGGGCATCGAGATCCGGCCGATCGTCCGGGAGGAACTGGCCGTCTGGGACCGGGCGATCGCCCGGGGATTCATGCGGCCGCACGTCGCTCCGGCGTCCGAGTGGCGGGAGGCGCTGTTCGAGCCGGGGCGGATGCAGGCGGCGTTCGACCACGCCGACCAGACGCCGGAGGGGCCGCGCTGCGTGGCGACCTTCCGCAGCTTCGACACCGAGCTGACCGTCCCCGGCGGCGCGCAACTGCCGGTGGACGCCGTCACCGCGGTCACCGTCAGCGCCACCCACCGCCGGCGCGGCCTGCTCAGCGCGATGATGCGGCACGACCTGACCGCCGCCCGGGAGCGCGGCTCGGCCGCCGCGATCCTGATCGCCGCCGAGTACAACATCTACGGCCGGTTCGGCTTCGGCCCGGCCGTCCACGCGGCCGGCTGGCGGGTGGACGTGCTGCGTGCGCGCGGCGTGCGCGCCGGGCTGCCGGTGCACGAGGGCCACCGGATCGACTTCGTCACCCTGGACGAGCTGCGCAAGCTCGGCCCCGAACTGCACGAGCGGTGGCGGCCGACCCAGACCGGCGCGATCGGCCGCCCGGACGCGTGGTGGCGGCTGCGCACCGGCGAGGTGGAGCTGCCCGGCTTCGAGTGGAAGGAGGGCTTCACCGCCGTCCACCGCACCGCCGACGGCACGGTCACCGGCCTGATCAACTACTCGGTCGAGGACGTGTGGGACGGCTCCTACCCGAACTGTCCGCTGGTCGTCCGGGACTTCCTCGCGCTGGACCGGGAGACCGCCAACGCGCTGTGGTCCTTCGCCTTCTCGGTCGACTGGGTGAAGACGGTGGTCGCCCACGGCCTCGGCCCCGGCGACCCGTTGCCGCTGCTGCTGAACGAGCCGCGGGCCGCGAAGCCGCACGAGGAGAACTCGGACTTCACCTGGCTGCGACTGCTCGACCTGCCGGCCGCGTTCGCCGCCCGCCGGTACGCCACCCCCGGCCGTCTGGTGCTCGACGTCACCGACCGCGAGGGCTGGACCGCCGGCCGCTGGGCCCTGGAGACCGCCGCCGACGGCACCGGCCGGATCACCCCCACCGAGGACGCCCCCGACCTGGCCCTCGACACCTCCCAGCTCGCCGTCCTCTACCTCGGCGGCGAGAGCGCGACCCGCCTCGCGGACGCCGCCCTCCTCACCGAACTCCGCCCCGGCGCCGCCACGACCGCGGACACCCTCCTCCGCACCTCCCGCGCCCCCTGGAACCCCGACAGCTTCTGACCCCACGTCACCCCCGCCCGGCCGCCGACAAATCCACTGGCGGCCGGCGGCACGCCCGGGCCACCCTGCGGGCATGGCCAACCGCGCAAACCTCGTCCTCGTCGGGCCGACCGGCTACGAGCTCCTCCGCGACCTTCGACTTGCTCCACGAGGCTTGGCCCGGCTGGGAGTTGCGCTGGTGCCACGACGGCAACGCGCAGCCGGGCGAGTACCTCGGGCTCGCCCCCCGGGTACGTCCGCTCGCCAACTGCCCCGTACCGCAGCGGCTGCCCGCCCGCTGTCCCCGGGGGTCGGCTACTTGACGGCGGTCTTGCCGATGGTCGGGAGGATGAAGTCCTGGATCAGGCCCTTGGCGTCGCGGACGATCGGGCGGAAGACCCGGTAGCGGGAGAGGTTGATGAGGCGGGCGGCCACGGGGGTGGAGCGACGGACGAACTCGCGGGTGCGCTCGGTGTCGGGGGTGCGGTCGAAGACCCAGTAGAGGACGACGACCATCAGGTGCAGCCAGAGCACGTCGGGGAGCAGCTCGACCAGTTCGGCGTCGAGCTTGGGGGCGAGTTCGGAGCCCTCCAGGACCTCGCGGAAGAGGGCCACGGCGGTGGCCCGGGCGGGGTGGGACTCGTTGGAGAACGGGCTGAGCGAGCTGTTGGGGTCGGCCGCGGTGCGGAAGAACTGGGCGGAGAACTCGTGGTACGGCGCGGCGGTGTCCAGCCACGAGACCAGGGCGATCTCCAGGCGCTCGGCGAAGTCCCGGGTGCCCGCCATCCGGAGCCGGGCGTCCGCGGCGTGGTCGTACGTCATCCGGTCGTAGAAGCCCTGGATGAGGAACTCTTTCGCGCTGAAGTAGTAGTAGGCGTTGCCGACCGAGACGCCCGCCTCGGCCGCGATCGCGCGCATCGTGGTCTTCTCGTACCCGCGCTCCTGGAACAGCCGCATCGCGGTCTCCAGGATCAGCGCCCGGGTCGCCTCGCTCTTGTCCGTCTTGGGCTGGGCCCGACCGCCGGGCAGCTCGGAGGTGGGGGGCGCGCCGGTCTCCGGGACGTCCATGTCGCTCGACTTCTCCACGCCAGCCGACCCTACCGGGCCTCGGCCGGGTTGCCCCCGGCCGTTCCCTCGACGCTCTGCAGCTTGCTCATCCGCCCCACCGGAGTCTGGTCCACGATCTCCGAGCCTAGCCCGGATCCGGACAAGTCAGACCCCCTCCGGTGGACGGCGTACCGGGTGCCCCCCGACACCGGGTACGCCGTCCGTACGTCCGGCCGCCCGTCCGGCGCCTCGGGTGCGACGGACGGATCCCCTCCACGGCCTGTTCGCGCTGGTTTCGAACGCGTTCAAAACCTTGCGGGCACGACTCTAGGGCACTCGTTTGAACGCGTTCAAGTCGATCGTGTGGGACGCTCGTCACATGACCGCCGCCCCCGCCCCGCCCCGCCTGCGCGAGGGCTCCGCCGCGGACGCCCCCGCCGTCGCCGCACTGCTCACCGCCAGTCGCCGCGCCGCGTACGCCGGACTCGTCCCGGTCGACGCGCTCGGCTCGGAGGAGGAGCAGCGACTGCTCTGGGAACTGCGACTGTCCGTCGACTACGGGACGCCCGAGCGCACCCCCGTCCTGCTGCTCGCCGAGGACCCGGACGGCACCCTGGCCGGCTTCGCCTACCTGACCCCCGAGGACGACCTGGTCCGGCTGGAACAGTTGCACGTCCGGCCCGGCCGCACCGGCGCCGGCCTCGGCGGCCTCCTCCTCGCCGCCGCCCTGACCCGCTTCGCCGACCACCCGGTCCGCCTCGACGTCCTCGCCGCGAACCACCGCGCCATCACCTTCTACGAACGCCACGGCGCCCGCCGCACCGGCACCGGCACCGCACACTTCCCCGGCGGACTCCGACTGCCGGAGTACGAGTACGGCTGGCACTAGCGGTTCCGGCGCCGGGCCGCACGCAACGCGGTGGCGCGGCCGCGCCCGTGCTCGCGCAGCTCCGGCCGATCACGCCCGGAGAAGCACGTCCCGGTGGCGGGCCACTTCCGCTCGTCGCCTTCTCCGCGGGCCGCCATCCCGCTCGGTGACGAGCCGTCAGGGGCGGCGCAGTGCTTGCGGGAGGGTGGCCAGGAGGGCCAGGGTGGCGGCGGTTGGGGGGAGGAGGTAGGCGGTGGTGGGGGAGGTGTGTTGGGCGAGGGTGCCGGCGAGGGTGGCGCCGGTGGAGATGCCGACCAGGATGGCCGAGACGGCGAGTGCCATGCCCTCGTTCAAGCGGTGGGCGGGGAGCAGTCGTTGGACCAGTGTCATGCCGCTGACCATGGTCGGCGCGGTGCCGCACCCGGCGGCCAGCAGGGCTGCGCCGAGCGGCACCACCCCGGCGCCGGACAGTGCGGCGGTCAGTGGCAGCAGCATCAGTACGGCCATCGCCGCCGCCCCGAGCGCGAGCCGTACCGCTACCGGGCGGCGTGGCCGCACCGCACCGAACGCCAGCCCGGAGACGCAGGACCCGGCCGCGACCAGGGCCAGCAGGACGCCGCCCGCGGACTGGTGGCCGAGTGCGTCGGTGTAGGCGAGCGTGGTCACCTCCTGCGAGCCGAACAGCACTCCGGCCGCGAGGAACGTCAGCAGCACCGCGGGGAAACCGGCCGTCCGCACCAGGGCCGTTGCGCGGGAGGGGCGTTCGGCGCGCGCGGGCAACGGTGGCTCGGTGCCGCGGTGGGCGGCGAACAGCAGGGTGCCGAGGGTGCCGAGGGCCCAGGCGGTGAGCAGTCCGGCCTCGGGGGCGAGGGTGGTGCACAGGGCCATGCCGAGCACCGGGCCGGCCATGAAGCAGAGTTCGTCCAGGGACTGCTCCAGTGCGTTGGCGCGGTGCAGCACCGCGTCGTCCGCGCGGTGCAGGTGGGCCCAGCGGGCGCGGGCCATGCCGCCCAGGTTGGGGCTGGAGCCGGAGAGCGCCCAGCAGAGGAAGAGCGTCCAGGCGGGCGCGTCGGCGCGGACGCAGGACAGCAGCGCGCCGACCGGCAGCGCGGTGGCCAGGACCGCGGGGACGGCGACCCGGGCCTGCCCGAGGCGGTCGACCAGCCGGCCCAGCAGCGGCATCAGCGCGGCGCCCGCCAGCACCCCGACCGCCGAGACCGCCCCGGCCAGCGCGTAGGAGCCGCGCCGGTCGGCGATCAGCACCACGGTGGAGACGCCGTTCATCGCCAGGGCGAGCCGACCGAGCAGCCCGGCCACGGTGAAGGAGAGGCTGCCGGGTGCGGCGAACACCGGTCGGTAGCGGGCGAGTGGGGAGTGCGGGGAGGCTGCGGGCAGGGACAAGCGACGACTCCGGTCGGTGGGAAGGGGGATGTCCACCAGCCTCGGGCCGCGCGGTCGGCGCCGTCCAACACCTGCTCCGCCGGATTCACCGGATCCTGTTGTCAGTCGCCGGGCGGGAACGGCCGGTTGCTACCCTCCCGGCATGCCCCGCGACCTGCACCCCCGCCTGCTGCGCAGCTTCACGGCGGTTGCCGAGACGCTGCACTTCGGCCGCGCCGCCGAGCAGTTGCACCTGGCCCAGCAGGCCGTCAGCCGGGACGTGCAGGCGCTGGAGCGCGAGCTCGGCTGCGCGCTGTTCCACCGCTCCACCCGCAGCGTGGAGTTGACCGAGACGGGCGAGCAGCTACTGCCGAAGGCCCGTCAACTCCTCGAGCTTCAGGCCGAGATCACCGCGTTCGGCGACACCCGGGCGCTGCTGGTGGACGTCAACAGCGCGGGCGGCCCGGACGGCGAACTCACCGCCGAACAGGTGCTCACCGCGGCCCGCACGCTCCGTCCCGACGCCGACCTGCTCGCCCGGTACCACAACGGACTCACCGCCGCCGCACGGGAGTTGACCGCTCACCGGCTGGACGCGTCGTTCGGCCGGTACGCCGGACTGCCCGCCGCCGTCCGGTCCCGGCTGGCGCACACGCCCGTCCGGCTGGAGCGGATGGCGGTCTTCCTGCCACTGGATCATCCGCTGGCCGCGCTGCCCGCCGTCCCGCTGGCCGCGCTCGCCGGACACCCCGTCGACGTGCTGGCCGGCCAGCCCGGCACCGCCGAATGGACCGACCTCGGCCTGCGACTGCTCGCCGAACACGGCCTGACCCCCACCGCCGGACGCACCCCGCCGGTCGGCGCCGCCGAGTTCGCCCGCTACCTGACCCGGCACGGCAGCCCGGTCCTCACCACCGTCGACGGCCCGCGGATCCCCGGCGGCATCGCCCGCCCGCTGGTCGACCCCGTCCCGCTCAGCCTGCTCGGCCTGGTGCACCGCCCCGAACTGCGCCACCCGGGCCTGACCGCCCTGCGCACCGCCGCGGCCCGGCTCGCCGCCGACCACCAGTGGCTGCGCCGACCGCCGGGCAGCTGGCTCCCCACGGAGGACGCCGCGCTACTGCCGGGCTGACCCGGGACCGGCACCAGGCTGACCCCGGACCCGGCGCCGGGCGGCCGCGCGCGGAAACGGCGGCGCCCCCGCCGAGGGGGTGGCGGGGGCGTGACCGGGGTGGAACGTACAGGCGGGCTCAGGAGGCCCGGACGGCGGAGATGTCCAGGGTGAGCTTGACCTTCTCGCCGATCAGCACGCCGCCGGTCTCCAGCGCGGCGTTGTAGGTCAGGCCCCAGGTGGTGCGGTCGACGGTGGTGCCACCCTCGAAGCCGACCCGGTTGGCGCCGTACACGTCGGTGGCCGCGCCGGTGTACTCCAGGTCGAGGATGACCGGACGGCTGGTGCCCTTGATGGTGAGGTCGCCGTGCATCCGGTAGGTGTCACCGTCGATCCGCTCGGCGGAGGTCGACTTGAAGGTGATCTCCGGGTAGGTCTCGGCCTCGAAGAAGTCACCGGTGCGCAGGTGCTCGTCGCGCTGGGCCTGGTTGGTGTTGACCGAGGCGACCTTGATCACCAGCTCGGCGGTGGAGGCGGCCGGGTTGCTGCCGTCCAGGTGCAGCTTGCCCTCGTACTCGGTGAACTCGCCGCGGACGTTGGTGACCATCGCGTGGCGCACCGCGAAGCCGATCTTGCTGTGCGCGGCGTCGATCGCGTAGTCGCCGGTCAGGTGCGCCAGGTCCGGGCCCTCGACGACGGCGGTGGTGGTGGTGTTCTTCGAGCGGTTGAAGATGCCCATGACTTGTCTCCTCCGTGAGGTCGAAGCCATGTTGTTTAGGCTTCAACTTGTTGATGGCTTCACCGTACTCCGATCTGGTTCAAGTTTCAACCACAAAGTTGAAAGTTGGTCGACTTTCCCCCGGGTGGCCCAGTTGCGCCCGTCTGACCTGGGAAGACGCGCGGTTGTCCCCAGCCTGTGGACAACACCCGGCGGAAAACCGTGTGCGCCACGCCACGGCCGCGGTTCACACTGACCGCCGGAACCCGCACCCCACGCCCCCTCCCTAGGAGAGCCGTGCAGTCTGCCGTCACCGTGTCGCCGTCCCAGGTGCCCGAGCTGCTGCTAGGCCTCGCCACCGTGCGGCCGGTGTTCCTGTGGGGCGCGCCGGGCATCGGCAAGTCCTCGCTGGTCAACCAGTTCGCCGAGTCGCTCGGCCTGGAGTGCGTCTCGCTGCTCGGCACCCAGCTCGCCCCCGAGGACCTGATCGGCGTCCCGCAGATCACCCCCGAGGGCCGGTCCCGGTTCTGCCCGCCCGAGTCGATCGCCCGCGACCAGCCGTACTGCCTGTTCCTGGACGAGCTCAACGCGGCCACGCCCGACGTGCAGAAGGCCTTCTACTCGCTGATCCTCGACCGCCGGATCGGGAACTACGAGCTGCCGCCAGGCAGCATCGTGATCGGCGCCGGCAACCGGGCCACCGACGGCGCGCTCGCCCGCCCGATGCCGTCCGCGCTGCTCAACCGCCTGGTCCACGTCCACCTGCGGGCCAGCGCCACCGACTGGCTCGGCTGGGCCGCCGCGCACGGCATCCACTCCTGGGTGGTCGACCACCTCACCGACCGGCCCGACCACCTGTGGTCCGCCCCGCCGAAGACCGAGGAGCCGTTCTCCACCCCGCGCGCCTGGCACATGCTGTCCGACGCGCTGCACTCCTTCGGCCCGACGCTGGACGAGACCACCCTCAAGGTGATCGCCCACGGACTGCTCACCCCCGCGCACGCGGTGGCCTTCTGCGGGTACGTCAAGATCGTCCGCAACGCGTACGGGCTGGAGGCGATCCTCAAGGGCGACGCCTCCTGGCCGCGCCGCGTCGAGGACCGCGACCTGCTCTACTACCTCGCCGACTCCTTCCGCGGCCGGCTGGTCCGCGAACTGCCCGCGAAGAAGGAGCACGCCTCGCCGACGGTCCGTCAGACCGCCTACCGCGCCAAGTCGCTGCTGGTGCAGCTCGCCGAGATCTCCGTCGAGGTCGCGCAGACCGTGATCGCCGACGGCCCGGACGGCAACCCCGTGCTGCCCGGCTGGTTCCTGATCGAGGCCGCCCGGGACATGCCCCGCCTGGTCGAGGCCCGCCGGTGAGCACCCGCCGGCCCGCCGCCGACCAGCCCGACACCGACCCGGCCAAGGTCGCGTTCTCCGCCGGGATGGCCAAGGTCAAGGCCAACCCGGCGCTCGCCGCCGTCCCGTTCACCGTCTGCGGCGCCGACGAGGACCGCTGCCCGCACCACCCGCCCACCGGCTGGGCGGTGATCAGCTCCAACGGCGCCCTGCACCACAACCGCCGCCGCCGCGCCGAACCCGAGGAATGGGCCTGGGCCCTCGCCCACGCCCTGCTCCACCTAGGCTTCGGCCACCTCCCCGCCGACCGCGGCCCGCGGATCCAACCCGACCGGTACGACCTCGCCGCCCGCTGCGTGGTCGTCAACCGGTTCCTGACCGGCTTCAGCGTCGGCCGGGCCCCCGACGACCGGCCCGCCGCCTACCCCGGCGGCGACGAGGACCAGCTCGCCGCCCGCTGGCGCCGCGACGGCCTGCCCGCCGAGTACGAGGCCTGCGGGATCGCCGGCGACCGCCCCGACCAGCACCTCGCCACCTGGACCGGGTGGAACGCCGCTCCCGAGGACTGGACCCTCGCCTTCGCCCACGCCCTCACCCGCACCGTCTCCGCGGCGATGGACCTGGCCGCCGGCCGCCGCGAGGAACTCACCGGCCCCCGCCTCCCGCAGCGCCCCTGGGAACGCGCCCTCGGCTGGTTCGTCTCCAGCTACCCCCTGCTCGGCGGCATCGCCGCCGGACTCACCCTGGTCGCCGACGCCGAACTCGCCCGCGCCCACGGCATCGCCATCGCCGCCGTCAACGCCGAGGCCGGCGAGATCTACCTCAACCCGCTGCGCCACCACACCGACGAGGAATGGCGGTTCATCCTCGCCCACGAGATGCTGCACGCCGCCCTGCGCCACGGCGACCGCACCGGCGGCCGCGACCCGTACCTCTTCAACGTCGCCGCCGACTACGTCATCAACGGCTGGCTACTGGAGATGGGCGTCGGCGAGATGCCCGAAGGGCTCCTGCACGACCCCGAACTGCGCGGCCTGTCCGCGGAGGAGGTCTACGACCGCATCGTCCGCGACCAGCGCCGGCTGCGCCGCCTCGCCACCCTGCGCGGCAAGGGCCTCGGCGACGTCCTCGGCGAACCGCTGACCCGGCCCGGCCCCGGCGGGACCTACGTCGACCTGGACGAGTTCTACCGCCGCGGCCTGCAGCAGGGCTTCGACCTCCACCGGCGCGAGCGCGGCCTGCTCCCGGCCGGACTCGTCGAGGAGATCCGCGCCCTCTCCCAGCCCCCGCTGCCCTGGGACGCCCGCCTCGCCCGCTGGTTCGACGAGTTCGTCCCCCGGCCCGAGCCCGTCCGCTCCTACGCACGCCCCGCGCGCCGCCAGTCCGCGACGCCCGACATCCCGCGGGCCGGCCGGTACTTCCCGCCGGAGGCCGTCCCGCGCAGCACCTTCGGCGTGGTCCTCGACACCTCCGGCTCGATGAGCCGCACCCTGCTCGGCAAGGCCCTCGGCGCGATCGCCTCCTACGCCGCCGCCCGCGACGTCCCCGCCGCCCGGGTCGTCTACTGCGACGCCGCCCCCCACGACGCGGGCTACCTCCCCGTCACCGAACTCGCCTCCCGCACCCGGATCCACGGCCGCGGCGGCACCGTCCTCCAACCCGGCATCGACCTCCTCACCCGCGCCCCCGACTTCCCGCCCACCGCCCCCGTCCTGATCATCACCGACACCGACTGCGACCACCTCCGCGTATCCCGCCGCGAACACGCCTACCTGATCCCCCGCGGCGCCACCCTGCCGTTCACCCCGCGCGGGCCGGTCTTCCACCTGTCCTGACGCGCTGCGGACGGGCGGTCCACGCCGCGCGGGCAGTGTCCGCCTCCGCCGTGCGGACGCCGGTCGTCAGCGGTGCGATCTACGCTGGGCAATCAGCCCCTCCATCCCCGCCCGCCCCGCAGCCAGTCCCCGTCCGTCCCGCCCGCCGGAGGCCCCGTTCCATGTACGTCCTGCACGCGGTGTGGCGCGCCGACGGGCGGCTGGGTCTGTGGGCGGAGGACGCGGGGGCGTTCGGGGCGCGGGTGGGGGACGGCGCGCGGCATCCGTTCGCGGTGGCGGCGGGCGAGGTCGCCGGGCTGCTGGGGGCGATCGGGCCCGGCCCGGCCTGGCTGGCGGACCGCGCGGCGGAGCGGTGGATCACGCTGCGCCTGCCGACGATCGGCGGTCGGCCCACGCCCTCGCCCGACCTGCCGGTGGGCAGCACCGCGAAGGGCCTGGCACTGGAGCCGTGGCGCATCCCCGCGCTGCTCCTCGACCTGCCCGAGGCGGCCCAACTGCTCGGCGAGCTCTTCGACCCGCAGTGGCCCGGCACCACCGTCGACCTGCACGGCCGCACTGTCGAACTCGCCTACGGCGCCTCCCTGCGCTGGCTCACCGCCGTCCACGACCTCGCCTGGCGGCTGGCCGGCCGCGGCCGGGTGCTGCCCGCGCTGGTCGAGGAGGCGGACGGGTGGCACGCCCGCTGGCGCCCCGCGCCGGACGCCGCCGCCCGCACCGAGGCCGCAGCCCTCGCCACCGGCTGCCCCCCGATCGCCCGCGCCGAACCCGCCGCCGTCGAGCCCACCGGCAGCACGCTGCTGACCACCGTCCTGGACGCGCTCACCGACCACGAGGTCCGCCTCGGACTTGCTACTGACGAATCGTCAGAAACCTTCCTTGTGAAGGAAGGTGAGGAGTCCCTGTCGGGTGAGCCGCCCGCCGCACCCGCCGACTGGCTCGCCGCCCTGCACAGCGCCGACGGCCGGCTCCCCGCCGCGCCCGACCCCGTCCAGGCGTCGCGCCTCGCCGCCTGGAAGGCCGGACCCGAGCAGCCGGACGCCGTCCGGCTGGCCTTCCGGCTGTCCGAACCGCTCGGCTCGGCGGCCGCCGACGCCGACGCCACCGTGCCTGACGAGAACTGGCGGCTGGACGTGCTGCTCCGCCCCGCCGACCAGCCGTCACTGCTCCTCCCCGCCGCCGAACTGTGGTCCGACGGACCGGCGTTCACCGCGCTCGGCCGGGCCCTCGCCGACCCCGTCGAGTCCTACCTGGCCGAACTCGACCGCGCGGCCAGGATCGCCCCGGACCTGCGCGCCGCCCTGCACCGCACCCGGCCCACCGGCCTGACCCTCGACCGCGAAGGAGCCCTCGCCTTCCTCCGCGACACCGCCCCCGCGCTCGCCGCGGCCGGCTTCGGCGTCCTGCTCCCCGCCTGGTGGCACCGCCGCCCCCGCCTCGGCCTCGCCCTCACCGCCCACTCCGGACCCGCCCCCGGCACGGTCAAACGCGCCGCGCAGGCGGACCGCGACGCCGTCCTGGACTTCCGCTGGCAGCTGGCCCTCGGCGAACAGCCGCTCACCCGACAGGAGTTGGACGAGCTCGCGGCCGCCCAGCAGGGCCTGGTCCGGCTGCGCGGCCAGTGGATCGAGGTGGACCGCGCCCAACTCGCCGCCGCCCTGCGCTTCCTCGCCACCCGCCGCGACGACCCGCAGGTCGACGGGGCCGCCCTACTGCGCCTGGCCCTCGACGACGACGCGGTGGTGGACGGCCTCCCGGTCACCGTCGTGCACGCCGACGGCCCGCTCGGCGACCTGCTGGCCGGACGCCTCGGCAGCCGCCCCGACGCCCGCCGCACCCCGCCGCCGCCCGGCTTCACCGGCACCCTCCGCCCGTACCAGGAACGGGGGTTGGCCTGGCTGGACGCCCTCGGGCGGCTCGGCCTCGGCGCGGTGCTGGCCGACGACATGGGCCTCGGCAAGACCGTCCAGACCCTCGCCCTGCTCGCCCTCGAACACTCCCGCGGCACCCGGCCCGGCCCCGTCCTGCTGGTCTGCCCGACCTCGCTGGTCGGCAACTGGCAGCGCGAAGCCGCCCGGTTCGCCCCGCAGTTGCGCGTCCACCTGCACCACGGCCCGGAGCGCACCGACCCCGACCCCGCCGCCGACCTGGTGATCACCACCTACGGGGTGCTGCAACGCGACACCGCCGCGCTGCGTCGGATCCACTGGCGACGCGTGATCGCCGACGAGGCCCAGCACATCAAGAACCGCGCCGCCCGGCAGTCCCGGGCGATCCGCTCGCTGCGCTCCGGTCCGCGGATCGCGCTCACCGGCACCCCGGTGGAGAACCGCCTCGCCGAGCTGCACGCGGTGCTGGACTTCGCCAACCCGGGCCTGTTCGGCAGCGCCGAGTCCTTCAAGGAGCGGTACGCCGTCCCGGTCGAGCAGTCCGGCAACCGGGAGGTCGCCGCCCGGCTGCAGCGGCTGACCGGGCCGTTCCTGCTCCGCCGAGTGAAGAGCGACCCCGAGATCGGCCAACAGCTGCCCGCCAAGCAGGAGTTCACCGTCCGCTGCAACCTGACCGCCGAACAGGCCGGCCTCTACCAGGCGGTCGTCGCGGACCTGCTGCAGCGGCTGAACGGCGTGCGCGGGGTGGAGCGCAAGGGCGCGGTGCTGGCCGCCCTCGGCCGGCTCAAGCAGGTCTGCAACCACCCCGCCCAACTGCTGCACGACGGTTCGCCGTTGGGCGGACGCTCGGGCAAGGTCGAGCGCCTGGTCGCGCTGCTGCGGGAGGCCCTCGCCGAGGGCGACCGGGTGCTGGTGTTCACCCAGTACGCCGAGTTCGGGGCGCTGCTCCAGTCGCACCTGCGCCGCCGGCTCGGCCGACCCGTGCTCTACCTGCACGGCGGCCTGACCGCCGGGCGCCGCCAGGAGCTCGTCGACCGCTTCCAATCCCCGGACGGGCCAGGGGTGTTCCTGCTCTCGCTGAAGGCCGGCGGCACCGGGCTCAACCTCACCGCCGCCAACCAGGTGATCCACCTCGACCGCTGGTGGAACCCCGCCGTCGAGGACCAGGCCACCGACCGCGCCCACCGGATCGGCCAGCACCGCGAGGTCCAGGTCCGTCGACTGGTGTGCGTCGGCACCGTCGAGGAACGGATCGCCGAACTCATCGCCGCCAAGCGGGAGTTGGCGGACGCCGTGATCGGGCCCGGCGAGCAGTGGCTGACCGAGTTGCCGGCCGAGCAGCTGCGCGAGCTGCTGACGCTGTCCGCCGACGCGGTGGGGGAGTGAGGATCGTGGAACCCGTGCCGCCTGCGAAGCCCGTGCCGCCCGCCACCCGACCGCCCGCCGCCCGCCAGCCAGCCACCCGACCGCCCGCCGACCGGCCGCTCGACCGGTGCCTGGACGACTTCTGGCAGGGCGAGTTCACCCTCCGCCCGGTCGACGCGCCCGCCGAACGCCCGGCCCCCGCCCCCGACGGCCTCGGCCCGGTCGGCCTCACCGTCCGCGACCGCGACCTCGCCGAGCTGCTGGCCCGCGACTACCGCCGCCTCGCCGAACGCGACTGACGGACCGTCAGAGTGGGGCGAGGTCGGGTCAGGTCAGGTCAGGAACTCGTCCACCAGTTGGGTGAACTCCTCCGGCCGATCCACCCATGGCCGGTGCCCCGCGCCGTCCATGACCTCCAGCCGGGCGTGCGGGTGGCAGTGCGCCACCAGCAGGGACGGCGCCGTGCCGATCATCCCGTCCAGCCGCCCCGCCAGCACCAGCACCGGCATCGTGACCGGCACCGGCGCGCCCGCCCCCGCGTAGAACGCCTCCCGCATCCACGGCGCGGCCGGCACCAGCTCCGGATCGAACGCCGCGGCCCGCGCCCGCTCGTCCCACCGGCCCCAGAAGAGCGGGGTCATCCGCCGCAGCAGCTCCGCCGCGTCCCCGTCGCCCGCCGCCAAGCGGGCCGCCGCCGCGGCTGCCTCCGGGTACCACGGCTGGTCCGCCCGGGACGCCCGGATCGCCGCCAGCTCCGCCTCGTCCGGCTCCCGCGCCGCCCGTCCGACCGGCGTCACCAGCACCAACCTCCGTACCCGCGACGGGAATTCGGCCGCGTACCGCTGCGCCGTCAACGCCCCCGCCGAATGCCCCAGCAGGTCGAAGGACTCCCACCCGAGCCGCTCCCGCACCGCCTCGACGTCCTTCACCTGCGCGCCGAACGAACAACTCGCCCGCTCCACCGGCGTCCCCGACCGCCCGCACCCGCGCGGGTCCATCCGCACCACCCGCCGCCGCGCCGTCAGCCCGCCGAGCTCCCCCAGGTACCGCGCATCCATCCCCGGCCCGCCCGGCAAGGCCAACAGCGGCCGCCCCGAGCCGAGTTCCTCGACGTGCAGCGCCGTCCCGTCATACCCGTCCACGATCGACATGCACGCATGCTGCCACGCCCACCACCCGCGCGCCGCCGAGTTTCACCCGGCGGCGACCAGCCCCGCCGCCGCGAACGCCGCCCGCAGCCCGGCCACCCCGCGGTACCAGTGCCCGGACATCCCGACCGCCTCCGCGGCCGTGACGTTCTTCTCCCCGTCGTCGACGAACAGACAGTGCTCCACCGCCACCCCGGCCCGCTCCGCCGCGATCCGGTACACCGCCGGATCCGGCTTGGCCACCCCGACCCGGGCCGTGTTGACCACCGCGTCCACCGCCCGGTCCAACCCCGACGCGAGCAGATCCCGCTCCAGCCGCGTCGTCCCGTTGCTCAGCAGCACCACCGTGGCCCGCCGTCGCGCCTCACCCAGCAGCGCCAGTACCTGCTCATCCACCTCCGACGCCTGCCGCCCCCACGCGGCCACCACTTCCCGCGCCACGGCCGCCGACCCGCACACCGCCGTCAGATCTCCCGCCACCGCCTGCCGCCACTGCTCGTCCGTCACCATCCCGGTGATCGCCGGTCCCAACCGCTCCGGCCGGAACGCCGCCCCCGCCACCGTCCCGGGCGCCAGCCCGTACGCCAGATCCACCGACTCCAGCGGCTCCCAGATCCGCAGCACCCCGTCCAGGTCGCACAGCACGGCCTCGACCTGCGGTACCACCCCGGCCGTGGTCATGACGGGCGCTCCTCCTGGTCGGGGGCGGGGGCGGGCTTCGCGTAGAGCACCTCGCGGGCCTGTTCGGCGGCGCGGGCGAGGGTCTCGGAGACGAAGCCCAGGTAGCGGGCGATGTTCTCCAGCCGGGCCCCGGCGGGGGTGTCGGGGCCGAGGACCGCGACGCCCTGGCGGGCGGCGTCCACGACCTGGGCGTTGGCGCGGACGCTGGCCAGGGTGGCCTGGTACCAGACGTCGTCGTCGGCGATGTAGCGCTCCCGACGCCGCTCGTCGCGCTCACGCCGGATCAGGCCCTGCCCCTCCAGGAAGGCGACCGACTTGGAGATCGTCGCGGGGCTGACCTGCAGGCGCTGGACCAGCTCCGACGCGGTGAGGCTGCCCTCGTCGGTGGTGTAGAGCGCGACCAGCACCCGAGCCCCGATCTTCGACAGGCCCGACTGCATCATCACGTCGGTGAAGCTCTCCTCGTACGCCCGGATCGCCTCCGGATCCCGCCCGGGCGCGGTCGGCACGGGCGCCTGCCCACCCCGCGCGGCCGGCCGCCGCTGCTGCGTCCGCCGCTCGGTGGCCCGGTGGGCCAGGTCGGCGCGGTACGAGGTCGGACCGCCGTTCCGCATCACCTCACGGGTCACCGTCGAGGTCGGTCGTTCGAGCCGCCGGGCGATCTCCGCGTACGCGTGCCCGTCAGCCAGCCCCAGCGCAATCTGCTGACGTTCCTGCAGAGTGAGCCTGCCTCCCGGCATCGTGATCTCCCTTCACGCGTCCTAGCGGCCGCCGGGCAGCCTAGCGCCCGCGTCGGAGGCGAACGGTGGTCGCCCGACCCGCGCGGTTGCAGGCGTTAGCGGGCTGCTTGCAATTGCAAGCGCGAGGATGCAGACTGCGGACATGGCGTCACTGAATGTGGGCTCGCTGGGCGAGTACATCCGGGAGCAGCGGCGGAGCGCGCAGTACTCGCTGCGGCAGTTGGCCGACGCGGCCGGGGTGTCGAACCCGTACCTGAGCCAGATCGAGCGCGGGCTGCGCAAGCCGAGCGCGGAGATCCTTCAGCAGATCGCCAAGGCGTTGCGGATCTCGGCGGAGACGCTGTACGTGCAGGCCGGGATCCTGGAGGAGCGGGAGGACTCCGGCCCCGGGCTGCGGGCCGCGATCCTCGCCGATCAGCTGATCAACGAGCGGCAGAAGCAGGCGCTGCTGGCGGTGTACGAGGCTTTCCTGAAGGAGAACCAGGAACCGCCGGCCGCCGGGGCGAAGGCCGCAGACACCACCGACCACGCGTGACCCGACCGCGCGTGGGCACCAAGACCGGAGGACCCGACATGCCGATCACCGACGAGCTGAAGAAGACCCTCACCGACCCGACCCCGCTGTACGCGCTGGCCGGCGCGGGCGACCTGGCGTACGAGAAGCTGCGCGAGGTCCCCGGTCAGCTGGAGGCGCTGGCGGCGGACCGCAAGGGCACCCAGGACAAGGCCGCCGCCGCGCTGCAGGACGCCGGGACCAAGCTGGCCGGCGCGCAGGCGAAGGTGACCGAGGCGGTCAACGCGCTGCCCACCGACGTGAAGGAACTGCAGGCGAAGGCGCAGGAGTTCGCGATGCAGCAGGTCGGCCGGGCGCTGGAGTTCGCGGTGAAGGCCAAGGAGGTCTACGACGACCTGGCCGTCCGCGGCCGCACCGTGGTGGACGCCGCCGCCGCCCGCCCGCAGGGCGCGGCCCCGGCTGCTCCGGTCGCCGAGGACGAGGTCGAGATCGTGGTCGCCGAGGTCGTCGTGGACGAGGAGTCGGCCGACCAGGCCGAGAAGCCCGCCGCCAAGAAGACCACCCGCGCCCGGAAGACCACCGCCAAGGGCGAGTGAGCCGGCGGAACGCACCAGGCGTGAAGCCCGTTGATTCGGGCAGTGGTCGTGCCACGATGGATGTGAGAGCGAGGAGAACGCGGTGCAGATTCTGACCTTCGACGTGCTGAACCCGTTCTGGTGGCTGGCCACGGCGATCATCGGCTTCAAGGCGTTCGCCTTCGTCGACGCCGCCACCCGCCGCGAGGACGCGTACCGGGCGGCGGACAAGAAGACCAAGCCGTTCTGGCTGGTGGTCCTCGGTCTCGCGCTGGGCCTGGACCTGCTGTTCGGCGCCAACCCGGTCACCGGCTTCCTGACCCTGATCGGCCTGGTCGCCGCGATCGTCTACGTGGTCGACGTCCGCCCCGCGATCAAGCAGCTCACCGACGGCCGGGGCCGTGGCGGCCGTAGCAACACCGGCCCGTACGGGCCCTGGTGACGGACGGTCGGATCGGCGCGAACGACGAGGGCGGCCTCCCGGTGCATCCGGGAGGCCGCCCTCGTGGTGTCCGACGACCCGTCAGCCCATGATCACCGGAGCCGGGTTGCGCTCCAGCAGCAGCACCGCGACGTCGTCGGCGAGCGCGCCGCCGTTCAGCTCCTCGACCTCGGCGATGGCGCTGTCCACCAGCCGGCCGCGGGTCAGGCCCGCGGCCTGGTGATCGGCGATCAGGTCGATCAGGCCGTCCTGGCCGAGCCGGGGCGAACCCGCGCCGACCCGGCCCTCGACCAGGCCGTCGGTGTACAGCATCAGCCGCCAGCCCGGGTCGAGCCGGAGCTTCCGGGCGGGCCAGGCGGAGTGCGTGGCGTCGCACGGCAGCAGGCCGAGTGCCGGTCCGGCCTGCTCGGTGGGGAGCAGCACGGGGCGGCCCTCCGGTCCGAGCAGCAGCGGCGCTGGGTGCCCGGCCAGGTACAGCTCGGCGGACTCGGCGCCCGGATCGCCCTCCTCGCCGGGGGCGGCCAGCACCACCATGCACAGCGTCGCGAAGATCTCGTCGCTGCGGCGCTCGTGCTCCAGCACGTGCTGCAGGGTGGTGAGCAGTTCCTCGCCGTCGAGGCCGGCGAAGACCAGGGTCCGCCACGCTATCCGCAGCGCGACGCCGAGCGCGGCCTCGTCGGGGCCGTGGCCGCAGACGTCGCCGATCACCACGTGCACCCGGCCGTCGTCGGTGCGCACCGCGTCGTAGAAGTCGCCGCCGAGCAGGGCGCGGCGGCGGCCCGGGCGGTAGCGGCGGGTGAAGGACAGGCCGGCGCCGTCGAGCAGCGGGGTGGGCAGCAGGTGGCGCTGGAGGCGGGCGTTCTCCTGGCCGCGGATCTCGGCCTCGACCAGGCGGCGCTGCGACTCGTCGGCCCGCTTGCGCTCGACCGCGTACCGCAGGGCGCGGGCCAGCAACGGGCCGCCGGTCTCCTGGCGGACCAGGAAGTCCTGGGCGCCGGCGGCGACCGCGGCGGCGCCGAGTTCGGCCCCGGCGGCGTCCGTGAGCACCACCACGGCGGTGTGCGGGGCGCGCTGGTGGAGTTCCCGCAGGCCATCCAACCCGTCGCTGTCGGGCGGGAGTTCACCGGGAGTGCCGAGGTCGAGCAGCACGCACTGGAAGTCCCGGTGCTGCGGTCCGCGCCGGCCGGTGCCGGGCAGCGGGGGCAGCAACGCGACCGCCTGCCCGACGTCGCGGACCCGGTGCAGCTCGGCGTGGGCGCCGCTCTCCGCGGCGAGCGACTCGAACAGCTCGTCGTCCGGACCGCCGCCCTCGATCACCAGCACCCGGAAGGGGGCCGGACGGGACGGTTCGGCGGCGCTCGGCGGGACGCTCGGCGCGGGCGTGGTGCGCGGATGCGGTATCGGCGCGCTGCCGACGGCGGCGACCCGGCCGGCGGCCTTCGCGGCCGGGCGGCCGTCCTGGCGTCTGCTTCGCTCGGCGGCCCCGGCGCTTCCGGTCGCGTCGGGTGCCCGCCCGTCTCCCGTAGCGGGCATCGGTCGGTCCTTCCTTTCCCCGACAGGCCAACGGCCGGTGTCCGTCCGCGGTGCCCGCCTGGCACCGAGCATCGGGGAGCTTCCCGCGACCATAACGTGATCTCCGAGGATTTCTTCGACTGAGCGGCGCCGATGTGGTTATTGCCACGCACTTGGTGGCGGCTTTGAGTACCTTTTGCGCCACCGCCGACCGGGCGTCGACCGGTCGCTGACCAGTCGTCGGACGAGGAGGAGCAGCGGTGACACAGATCACGCTGGTGCAGGGTGACATCACGGAGCAACAGGTGGACGTGGTGGTGAACGCCGCCAACAGTTCGCTGCTGGGAGGCGGCGGGGTGGACGGGGCGATCCACCGCCGGGGCGGGCCGGAGATCCTCGCCGAGTGCCGCGCCCTGCGGGCGTCGCGCTACGGCAAGGGCCTGCCGACCGGTCGGGCCGTGGCGACCACGGCCGGCCGGCTGCCGGCCCGCTGGGTGGTGCACACGGTGGGGCCGGTCCACCTGGCGGAGGACTACCAGCAGCGGTCGGAGCTGCTGGCCTCGTGCTATCGGGAGTCCCTTCGGGTGGCGGTGGAGTTGGGAGCGCGGACGGTGGCGTTCCCCGCGATCTCGGCCGGAATCTTCGGCTGGCCGCTGGACGATGCCGCTCGGATCGCCCTGACGACCGTGGTCGAGGCGGACCCCGACCTCGAGGAGGTGCGGTTCGTGCTGTTCGGTGCGGAGGCGTACGAGGCGTTCGAACGGGCGTGGCGCGGGATCGCGGAGCAGCGGGGCTGACGGACGCTCAGCTGGGGCGTGCGCCCGCTCGTGCGAACGTTCCCATGGTGGCGCGGCGGGGCGTCAACACGCCAGAGGAATTCGATAACTCGTTCGAGTGAACTATCGAACGGGTGCACGAACATGCGCGTGAGCAGCACTGTTGACGGAGGGTCAGGGGGCGTACGGCGCGTCCTCAGCGCGGGGCCAGCGCACTCCACTCCACGGTCAGCTCGCCCTGCCGCCAGCGCCCCCGGGCGTCCCGCAGCGGCCAGTCGCGGGCCAGCGCGGCGCAGGCCGCCGCCCAGCGCTGCCGGGCGCCGAACGCCTGGAGCGGCGCGGCGGCCGCCCAGGCCCGGTCGAAGTCGGTGAGGAAGGCGTGCACCGGTCGGCCCGGCACGTTGTGGTGGATCAGCGCCTTCGGCAGCCGCTCGGCCAGGTCGGACGGCTGCCCGAGGCTGCCGAGCCGGGCCGCGAAGGTCACCGTCCGCGGGCCCTCCGGCCCGAGCGCCACCCAGACGTGCCGGCGGCCGACCTCGTCACAGGTGCCCTCCACCAGCAGCCCGTCCGGGGACAGCCGCCCGCACAGCCGCTGCCACACCTCGGCGACCTGCTCCTCGTCGTACTGCCGCAGCACGTTCGCCGCCCGGATCAGCTGGGCCCGCGCCCCGCCCAGCGGCACCTCGAAGCCGCCGCGCCGGAAGTCCAGCAGCGGCGGCGCGGCGTACGGCAGCGCGGCGGACACCCGGGCCGGGTCGATCTCGATGCCGACCACCCGAATGTCGGCGCGCACCGCGCGCAGCCGGGCGGACAGCTCCACCGCCGTCCACGGCGCCGCGCCGTAGCCCAGGTCGACCGCGACCGGCGGGGCGTCGGCGGCGCGCAGCGGACGGCTCAGGGTGTGCGCGATCCAGCGGTCCATCCGGCGCAGCCGGTTGGTGTTGGTGGTGCCCCGGGTGATCGTCCCGACCGGGCGGGAGGAACGCGCCCGGGCAGCGGGGGAGTCGGTGGGGGCCATGGCAGACAAGGGTACGCAGCCGGGCCGCTCACCCCAGCGCCGCCGCCTTGCGCAGCAGCACGGCCCGTTCGGGCGCGTTGCGGCACAGCCGGGCGGCGTCCTCCAGCTCGGCCCGCGCCGCGACGGTCCGGCCGAGCCGCAGCAGCAGCTCGCCGCGCACGCTCGGCAGCAGGTACGACCCCGCCAGCCGCCCGCCGGCGGCCAGCCGGTCGACCATCGCCAGCGCCTGCAACGGCTCGCCCGCCATCGCGACGGCCACCGCCCGGTTGAGCTCGACGACGGGGGACGGGGCCACCCGGCCGAGCGCCTCGTAGAGCAGCACGACGCGTTCCCAGTCGGTCTCCGCCACCGACGGCGCGGTCGCGTGACAGGCGGCGATCGCGGCCTGCAGGCCGTACGGCCCGAGGCCCCGGCGGGCGGCCGTGGCCCGGCCGAGCGCGGCCAGGCCGCGCCGGATCGCCGAGCGGTCCCACCGGCGCCGGTCCTGGTCCTCCAGCAGCACCGCCTCCCCGTCGGGCCCGGTCCGCGCCGGGAAGCGGGCGGCGTTCAGTTCGAACAGTGCGAGCAGACCGTGCGCCTCCGGCTCGCCGGGCAGCAGCGCGGTCAGCGTCCGGGCCAGCCGGATCGCCTCGTACGCCAGGTCGGAGCGCAGCAGCCGGTCGCCGGCCGTGGCCGTCGAGCCCTCCGTGAAGATCACGTACAGCACGCTCAGGACGCCGCCGAGCCGGGCCGGCCGCTCCTCGGCCGGCGGCAGCGCGAACGGCACCTGCGCGGCGGCGATGGTCTTCTTCGCCCGGGTGATCCGGGCCTGCACGGTCGGCACCGGGATCAGGAAGGCCCGGGCGATCTCCTCGGTGGACAGGCCGCCCACCACCCGCAGCGTGAGCGCCACCCGGGCCTCGGGGGACAGCACCGGGTGGCAGGCGGTGAACATCAGCGCGAGGACGTCGTCGTCGACCCGGTCGGGGTCCCACGGCAGCTCCTGCGGCCCGCCGGTCCCGGGCGCCGCGCCCGCGCTGAACCCGCCCTCGGCCAGCTGGCCGGCCAGCGCGGCGTACCGCTCGTCCAGCGCCGACCTGCGGCGGAAGGCGTCGATCGCCCGCCGCCGGGCGGTCGCCAGCAGCCAGCCCACCGGGTTGGCCGGGGCGCCCTCGCGCGACCAGGTGACCAGCGCCTCCGCGAGCGCCTCCTGGGCGACGTCCTCGGCCAGCGCGAAGTCCCCGGTGTAGCGGGCCAGCGCGCCGACGATCCGCGCCGACTCGATCCGCCAGACCGCCTCGACGGCCCGCCGCGCCGCCTCGGCGACCGGCGGGCCGTCGTCGGCCGCCCCGGGTGTCAGAGCTGACCCGTCCGCTCGCGCCACGCCCGCTCCTTGACGATCCACTCGTTGTCCTGCGGGAACTCGTCGATCCCGGGCACCCGGCGCACCTCGCACTTCGAGCCGGTCATCGCCGGGATCCGCTTGGCCCACTCGACCGCTTCCTCCCGCGACGCCACGTCGATCAGGTAGAAGCCGCCGAACAGCTCCTTGGTCTCACCGTAGGGGCCGTCGGTGACCACCGGGGTCTCTCCGCTGAAGTCCACCACCACGCCCTGCGACGGATCGTCCAGCCCCTCGGCGGCGACCAGCACGCCGGCCCGGATCAGCTCCTCGTTGAAACGGCCCATGGTCTCGAGCATCTCCTCGAAGGGCGTCTCCATCATCTTCGCCATGGACTCGTCCGTGCCCCGCATGATCAGCATGTACTTCGACATCTCCGGCCTCCTCGTTCGGGGGTCGCCGCTCGACCCGTTCCATCCCTAGGTCGAACGGCGCAGCCGCGGATCGACACGACGGACGGACATCGCCCATTTTTCTTCGGACCGCCGCCCTTCCGCCGGATCTTCGCCGGACCGCCGCCCGGCGCGCCGAGCCTCCCGCCGGGCCGGCCCGGTGCGCGTGGGCCGTTCGTGATCTCACCGGTCGAGACGGGAATAGGGGACGGCCGGACTCCCGTTGGCACACTTGTCGCACACCGCCCGCAGCGCGCAGCCGCGGGCGGCGGCATGTGAGCAGCGAACACGCGGGGATGACCAGAGGAGGCTTCAGCCAGGTGACCCAACACCTCGTCGGCACGGCCCATCCGGGGCGACTCGTGGCCCCGCCGTTCCTCGGCCCGCTGGACTCGCTGGTCCCCGGCCGCGGCCGCCGCCCCCGCCGGATCGCGATGCTCAGCGTGCACACCTCGCCGCTGCACCAGCCCGGCACGGGCGACGCGGGCGGGATGAACGTCTACATCGTCGAGCTGGCCAAGCGGCTCGCCGAGATCGACATCGAGGTCGAGGTCTTCACCCGCGCGATCAGCTCCGAGGACGCCCCGGTGGTCGAACTGGCCCCCGGCGTCCTGGTCCGGCACGTCACCGCCGGCCCGTACGAGGGGCTGCTCAAGGAGGACCTGCCCGCCCAGCTGTGCGCCTTCACCCACGGCGTGCTGCGCACCGAGGCCGGGCACCGCCCCGGCTACTACGACCTGGTGCACTCGCACTACTGGCTGTCCGGGCAGGTCGGCTGGCTGGCCGCGGAGCGCTGGGGCGTGCCGCTGGTGCACACCATGCACACCATGGCGAAGGTGAAGAACGCCGCGCTCGCCGAGGGCGACACGCCCGAGCCCGCGGCGCGGGTGATCGGCGAGACCCAGGTGGTCGGCGCCGCGGACCGGCTGATCGCCAACACCGCGGAGGAGGCCGCCGAGCTGGCCCGCCACTACGAGGCCCGGCCGGAGCAGCTCGCGGTGGTCCACCCCGGCGTCAACCTCGAGGTCTTCCGCCCCGGCGACCGGCGCGCCGCCCGGGCCCGGCTCGGCCTGCCGCAGGACGCCGCGGTGCTGCTGTTCGCCGGCCGAATACAGCCGCTGAAGGCCCCCGACGTGCTGCTCAAGGCGGTCGCCCGGCTGCTGGAGCGCCACCCCCGGCTGCGCGAGCGGCTGGTCGTGCCGGTGGTCGGCGGCCCCTCCGGCAGCGGCATGGCCCGCCCGGAGAGCCTGCACAAGCTCGCCGCGCAGCTCGGCATCTGCGACGTGGTCCGCTTCCACCCGCCGGTCGGCCAGGCCCAGCTCGCCGACTGGTACCGCGCGGCCACCGCCCTGGTGATGCCCTCGCACAGCGAGTCCTTCGGCCTGGTCGCGCTGGAGGCGCAGGCCTGCGGCACCCCGGTGGTCGCCGCCGCGGTCGGCGGCCTCCCGGTCGCCGTGCACGACGGCCGCACCGGCACCCTGGTCCCCGGCCACGACCCGGACGCCTGGGCGCAGGCCCTGCTGCCGTACGTCACCGACTCGGCGCTGGTCGCCGCCCGCGGCACCGCCGCCGCCCGGCACGCCCGCGCCTTCGGCTGGCACGCCGCGGCGGACACCACCGCCGAGGTCTACACCGGCGCGCTGGCCGACGCCCGCCTGCAGGTCGCCTGACACCGCGAGGCCGCACCGCCGGGTCGCCGCGCCGGGGCTGACACCACGTCACCCCCGCGGCGGCGCGGCGTCGGTCGGGTGACCGAGCCGACACCCCTGCCGGGTCGCCCGGCGGCTAGCGTGGTGCCCATGGCCGCCAAGGACGACGCACTGACCCTCCTCCGCACCGCGCTCGACGAGGCCGGCGTGGCCTGGGAGCCCGCCGCCGCCGACCCGTACACGCTGGTCGCCACGCTGCCCGGCACCCGCAAGCTCTCCACCGCCTGCGCGCTGCGGATCGGCGACCACACCCTCTCGGTGAACGCCTTCGTGATCCGCCGCCCGGACGAGAACCAGGAGGGCGTCTACCGCTGGCTGCTGGAGCGCAACACCCGGCTGTACGGGGTGGCGTACGCGATCGACCGGCTCGGGGACGTCTACCTGGTCGGCCGGCTGCCGCTGGAGGCGGTGAGCGCCGACACCGTCGACCGGCTGCTCGGCACCGTGCTGGAGAACGCCGACGAACCGTTCAACACCCTGCTGGAGCTCGGCTTCGCGAGCGCGATCCGCCGCGAGTGGGAGTGGCGCACCAAGCGCGGCGAGTCCACCCGCAACCTCACCGCCTTCGCCCACCTGGCCAGCGAGGGCGCACAGCCGGACGGGAACCTGCCGCCCGCCGGGTGACCCCGGTATCCTCCCGGTCGGGGAGGGAACCGATGACCATTGAATCGGCCGCCGCCGAGCGGCAGTTGGCCTGGCTGGAAACCGAGCTCGACGCCGAACTGGTGGAACGGCGCCGCCGCCGCGACTGGGACCGGGGGCGTGCCCTGACCCTGCAGCTCGCCACCGTCGGCCTCTCCGCGCTGGTGACGGTGCTGCTCGGCCTCAAGGTCGCCGAGCCGGCCGCGCGGGTGCTCGCCGACGTGGCCCTGGTGGTCGGCGCGCTGGTCACCGTGCTCGCCGCCTGGGCGGCGTTCTTCTCCTACCGCAACCTGTGGATCCAGCGCGCCGACACCGTCCACCGCCTCGCCGTCCTGCGCCGCCGCCTCACCCTGCTGCGCGCCGAGACGGGCGGCGCGGCGCCCGACCCCGTACGGGCCGCCGAACTGATCGACGAGTACCACCGGGTCCTGCAGGAGGCCCACGAGTCCTGGGTCCGGCTCCGCCAGACCGAGACCGGCCCCATCGGCTGACGCCGAGTCGGCCGGTCGGCCGGTCGGCCCGTCAGCCGGTCAGCCGACCACCGCGTTGGCCGGGGCCGCCGCGTCCGCGGCCTGCGCGGCCGGCGACTCCTGGCGGACCCGGCCGATCGGGACGTGGGCGACGGCGGCCAGCGTGCCGGCCACCGCGCAGGCGCCCCAGACCGCCCAGCTGCCCGCGTACTGGAGCAGCAGGCCGCCGACCGCCGGGCCGAGGAAGGAGGCCAGCGACCAGGACAGCGAGTAGACGCCCTGGTAGCGGCCGCGGGCCTGGGCCGGGGAGAACTCGGTGACCAGCGCCATCATGGTGGGCGCGTTGACGATCTCGCCGATGGTCCAGATCGCCACCGTGACCGCGTACAGCGCGGCCGAGTCGCCGGCCAGCGCGGTGAGGCCGAAGCCCCAGCCGGTGAGCAGCGCGCTGGCCGCCAGCAGGGCGGTCCGGTTGCGGCCCTCCATCAGCCGGGTGAGCGGCAGCTGGAGCAGCACGATCAGCACGCCGTTCAGGCTGGCCACCAGGCCGAACTGGGTGGTCGAGATGCCGTGCCGTCCCATGTCCACCGCCAGCGTGGTGGAGCCCTGCTGGTACACCAGGGCGAGCAGCAGGTTGACCGCGACGACGGCCAGGAAGGGGCGGTCCCGGAAGACCGTGCCCAGGCCGATGGCGGGGGCTGACGGTTCGTCGGCCGACGTCTGCGCGGCGGGCCGGGTCTCCGGGACCTTCACGAAGACCAGCACCGCGCACAGCAGGGTGGAGAGCGCGTCGAGCAGGAAGAGCAGCAGGTAGCCGTGGACGGCGATCAGCCCGGCCACCGCGGCGGAGGCGCCGAAGCCGATGTTGATCGCCCAGTAGTTGAGCGAGTAGGCGCGGACCCGGTCGGCGGCCGGGACCAGGTCGGCGATCATCGCGGAGACCGCGGGCCGCGAGGCGTTGTTGGCCAGGCCGGTCAGGAACGCCACCGCGGCGATCGCCACCGGACCGTCGGTGAAGCCCAGCACCGCGGTGAACAGCGCCGTGGACAGCTGCGCCGCCAGCAGCGTGGGCCGCCGTCCGAGCCGGTCGGTGAGCACCCCGGCCCCGATCGCGGCGACCGCCGAGCCGAGCCCGAAGAGCGCCGCCACCAGGCCCGCGTACGCCGCCGAGTAGCCGCGCTCGGCGGTCAGGTAGAGCGCCAGGAAGGTGACCACGAAGCCGCCGAGGCGGTTCACCAGCGTGGAGGCCCACAGCCACCAGAACTGGCGCGGGAGTCCGCCGCCGGCTCGGCGGATCTCGGTGACCAGGCGGTGGGCGACGGGCATGGCGGCTCCCCGGAGCGGTAAGCAGTAAAGATCCGGAGCGCACATTACCCACGACGTGGACAGCCCGGCCAGCGGATTTTGCCCTCCACTAAGCTGGCCCCATGGCTGAGACGACCTACCGCTTGATCCTGCTCCGACACGGCGAGAGCCAGTGGAACCAGAAGAACCTCTTCACCGGTTGGGTCGACGTCGACCTCAACGAGAAGGGCGAGAAGGAGGCGGCCCGCGGCGGTGAGCTGCTGCTCGCCGAGGGCCTGCTGCCGGACGTGCTGCACACCTCGCTGCTGCGCCGCGCGATCCGCACCTCGCAGATCGCCCTGGACAAGGCCGACCGCCACTGGATCCCGGTCCAGCGCAGCTGGCGCCTGAACGAGCGTCACTACGGTGCGCTGCAGGGCAAGGACAAGGCCCAGACCCTCGCCGAGTTCGGCGAGGAGCAGTTCCAGCTCTGGCGCCGCTCCTACGACACCCCGCCGCCGGCCCTCGCCGACGACGCCGAGTACTCCCAGGCCGGCGACGCCCGCTACGCCGAGATCCCCTCGGAGCTGCGCCCGCGCACCGAGTGCCTCAAGGACGTCGTCGAGCGGATGCTCCCGTACTGGTACGACGCGATCGTCCCGGACCTCGCCGCCGGCCACACCGTCCTGGTCACCGCCCACGGCAACAGCCTGCGCGCGCTGGTCAAGCACCTGGACGGCATCTCCGACGAGGCGATCGCCGGCCTGAACATCCCGACCGGCATCCCGCTCGTCTACGAGCTCGACGCCGACTTCAAGCCGCTCACCCCCGGTGGCCGCTACCTCGACCCGGAGGCCGCCGCCGCCGCCATCGAGGCGGTCAAGAACCAGGGCAAGAAGTAGGTCCGGGGCGCTCCGCCAGGCGCTCTTCCGAGGCCCTCACCCCCTTCCCGCGCAGCCCCCTGCCCGGCGCAACGGCGCCCCGGCCCAGGGGGCTGTCCCGTTTCCGGAGCGTCTTGCCGTGCGGTGTCAACTCCCTTACGGTCAAAGGTGGTTCAGGAATGGTTCAGACCATTGACGGGGCTCCCCTGGGCTTCTAGCGTGGTGGCACTGTCGGCGCGGGCATGACAATCAGGGGGCTGCCCCCACGCACCCCGGGTGGTTCCCGCCCGCGTTCGCGTACTCCATCCACCCCCACGGAGGGAGCACCATGCGCAAGCGCAACATCCTCGTCGTGGCCGTCGCGGCGGCCGCCGCGTCCCTGGCCACCGCCGTCCCGGCGAGCTCGCACGGCTGGATCACCACGCCCCCCAGCCGGGCCGGGCTCTGTGCCGCGGGCACCGTGAAGAACTGCGGCGACATCCAGTGGGAGCCGCAGAGCGTGGAAGGCCCGAAGGGCTTCCCGTCGTCCGGACCGTCCGACGGCACGCTGTGCGCCGGCGGCAACGCGCGGTTCGCCCAGCTCGACGACCCGCGCGGCGGCGCCTGGCCGGCCAGGCAGGTGACGGCCGGTCAGCAGCTGACCTTCACCTGGAACTTCACCGCGCGGCACGCGACCACGCAGTTCCGGTACTACCTCACCAAGGCCGGCTACAACGCGGCCACCACCAGGCTCACCCGGTCCAACCTGGACCTGACCCCGTTCCTGACCGTGCCGTACGGCGGCCGGCAGGTGCCGGGTTCGCTCAGCCACACCGCCACGCTGCCGTCCGGCCGCACCGGCCACCAGGTGGTGCTGGCGGTCTGGGACATCGCGGACACCGGCAACGCGTTCTACCAGTGCATGGACGTCACCTTCTGAGCCGGCTGACGGCCTGACCGCGGGCACGACCGGCCGCGGGAACGACGACGGCCGGGCACCCGGAGAACGGGTGCCCGGCCGGAGGCCCTGTCAGTGGCCGCCGCAGCAGCCGCCGGTCGCACCGCCGCACTGGCAGGGCGCACCGGACTGGCAGCCGCAGCCGCAGCCGGGGCCGCACCCGCAGCCCGCGGCGAGGATCGGCAGCAGCTTCGCCGGAGCCGGGGCGACCGGGCTCGGCGGGGGAGTGGTGGTGGGAGTTGCCTTCATCGCGCTGGATCCTCCTCGTCCGGGCGGAGCCGGGCGACCCGCCGGGACGCCCGTCCCTTCGAGTGAAGCCCGCAGGTTGACGGTGCGTCAACGGGCGCGCGGAGTCGGGACGCCCACCAACCGTGCGCCCCCCGGCGGATTACTCGGCGGGTTCGGCGATCGCCTTGTAGTCCTCGACGTACTCGCCGGTCACCAGGTAGACGACGCGCTTGGCCACCGAGACGGCGTGGTCGGCGAAGCGCTCGTAGTACCGGCCGACCAGGGTGACGTCCACCGCGGTCTCGATGCCGTGGTGCCAGCGGTCGTCCAGCAGGTGCGAGAAGAGCTCGCGGTGCAGGGCGTCGATCGCGTCGTCGTCCGCCTCCAGCTCCATCGCCCGGTCGACGTCCTTGGTGGCGATCACCAGGCCGGCCTTGGCCACCAGGCGCTGGGCCAGCTGGCCCATCTCCAGCACGGTGGCGTGCAGGTCGGTCGGCACGGCGCACTCGGGGAATCGCAGGCGCGCGACCTTGGCGACGTGCCGGGCGAGGTCGCCGCAGCGCTCCAGGTCGGCGCTCATCCGCAGCGAGGTGACGACGATGCGCAGGTCGGTGGCGACCGGCTGCTGGCGGGCCAGCAGGTCGATCGCCCGGTTCTCCAGCTCGTGGTGGATCGCGTTGACCTTCTCGTCCGCCGCGATCACGCTCTCGGCCAGTTCGAGGTCCGCGTCCAGCAGCGCGGTGGTGGCCCGGCCCATGGCCGAACCGACCAGGCGGGCCATTTCGACCAGGTTGTCGCTGATCGAGTCGAGTTCCTCGTGGTACGCGTCGCGCATGCGCTCTTCTCCTCCAGTACCGGTGTCGGTGGCGGTGCCGACCGGACGCCCGTACCGGTGGACCTGAGGTCACGGCGGCAGGGGCGGCCGCTGCTGGTGGCGCGAATAGTAGCCGCGCCACCGCCCACACGGGCTTGCTCGGCCAACACTGAGCCGTTCGGGCGACCGTCCACGGCCGCCCCAGTGAACCATCAGCAGCGTGAAGGTGAATTCTCGGCAACGCCAGGCCGATGCCTTGATCGCACCCTTACGAGACCGCCTCGACCACCATTTACGCTGGCTTGCATGGACGTGAACGTAGCCGCCGCCGCTGCCTGCGCCATAGCCGGGCTCGGCGTCGGCCTCACGGCCTCCATCGCCTTCCGCTGGAGCGAGCGCGAGCAGGGGCGAGGCAACAGCGGCAAGAACCCAGGGCAGGACCTGGTCCAGGAACCAGCCTTGCCCCCGGGCGTGGACACCGTGCTCTCGGTGCTGCGCTCGTGTGCGATCGTGCTCGGTGACGGCGACGAAGTGGTCAAGGCCTCCTCGGCCGCCTACGCGATGGGTCTGGTCCGCGGCGGCAAGGTGGCCGTCGACCAGATGCTCGCGCTGGCCCGCTCCACCCGGCGGGACGGCGAGATCCGCCAGGTCGACCTGGAACTGACCCGGCCGGGCGCCGCCGCCCGGACCGCCGAACCGCTCGCGGTCTCGGTCCGGGTCGCCCCGCTCGGCTCCCGGCTGGTGCTGGTCCTGGTCGAGGACCTCACCGACCGGCGGCGGATCGAGGCGATCCGCCGCGACTTCGTGGCGAACGTCTCGCACGAGCTGAAGACCCCGGTCGGCGCGCTGTCGCTGCTCTCCGAGGCGGTCGCGGACGCGTCCGACGACCCGGAGGCGGTGCAGCGCTTCGCCGGGCGGATGCAGGTCGAGGCCACCCGGCTGGCCAGCCTGGTCCAGGAGATCATCGACCTCTCCCGGGTCCAGGACGACCAGCTCAAGGTCGACCCGGAGCCCTGTCCGGTGGACGAGCTGATCGCCGAGGCGATCGACCGGTGCCGGCAGACCGCCGCCGCCAAGCAGATCCACATCACCGCGGGCGGCACCGGCAACCTGTACCTGACCGGCAACCGCGGCCAACTGGCCGCCGCCCTCGGGAACCTGGTGGAGAACGCGGTGAACTACAGCCCGCCGCGCACCAGGGTCGCGATCGCCACCCGCCGGATCTCCAGCGCCGCCGCGCTGGGCGAGGCGGACGGCGAGCTGATCGAGATCTCGGTGACCGACCAGGGCATCGGCATCTCGGAGAAGGACCGCGAGCGGATCTTCGAACGCTTCTACCGGGTGGACCCCGCCCGCTCCCGCCTCACCGGTGGAACCGGCCTCGGCCTGTCCATCGTCAAGCACGTCGCCGCCTCGCACCGCGGCACCGTGTCGGTGTGGAGCGTCGAGGGCCAGGGTTCCACCTTCACCCTGCGACTCCCGGCCGGCCAGGCACCGGCCGCGGACCGCGCAACTCACGCACCAACCACATTTCCTGCCCCGGAGGCCCGATCGTGACCCGTGTACTGGTTGTGGAGGACGAGGAGTCGTTCAGCGACGCCCTCTCGTACATGCTCCGCAAGGAGGGCTTCGAGGTGGCCGTCGCCGCCACCGGCCCCGACGCACTGGAGCAGTTCGAGCGCAACGGCGCCGACCTGGTCCTGCTCGACCTGATGCTGCCCGGCCTCCCCGGCACCGAGGTCTGCCGCCAGCTGCGGGTCCGCTCCAACGTCCCGGTGATCATGGTCACCGCCAAGGACAGCGAGATCGACAAGGTCGTCGGCCTGGAGATAGGAGCCGACGACTACGTCACCAAGCCCTACTCCACCCGCGAGCTGGTCGCCCGGATCCGCGCGGTGCTCCGCCGCCGCGGCGAGGACGGCGGCGCCGACGGCGCGGCGGCCCCCGGCGCGCTGGAGGCCGGCCCGGTCCGGATGGACGTCGACCGCCACGTGGTGACCGTCGACGGCGCCAAGGTCGACCTGCCGCTCAAGGAGTTCGACCTGCTGGAGATGCTGCTCCGCAACGCGGGCCGGGTACTCACCCGGATGCAGCTGATCGACCGGGTGTGGGGCGCGGACTACGTCGGCGACACCAAGACCCTGGACGTCCACGTCAAGCGCCTGCGCGCCAAGATCGAGCCGGACCCGGGCGCCCCGCGCTACCTGGTCACCGTCCGCGGCCTGGGCTACAAGTTCGAGCCGTAAACCGTCACCCGGAACACCGCGAAGGGGCCCCGCACCGTGCGGGGCCCCTTCGCGTGCCGCGGGTCAGTGGGCGGAGGCCGAGGCGCTCGCGGAGGTGGACGGCGGGGCGGCCGGCGAACCGCTCGCGGTGGCGCCGGGGGAGGCCGAGGCCGACGCGGAGGCCGACGGCGAGGCCGAGCCGGACGGGCTCGCGGAGGCCTTCGACTCGGCCTTCGGGCCGTAGCCCGCGTAGACGCCGGCGCCCGGCTGGACGTTCGCCTGCGTGGAGACCTGGCCGGCCCGGCCGAAGGTGAACGAGGTGGGCGCGTAGCCGCCGACCGTCAGCTTGGCCGAGGAGACCTGCGCGATCGGGCTGTTCTCGCGGCCGCTGACCAGCACCGAGCCGCCGGCCGGGATGACGATCTCGGAGACCGCGTCGCCCTTGGGGCCGGTGAAGGTCGCGGCGGCGTCTCCGACCTTGAGCGACTTCAGGGTCTCCGGGGCGCTGCCGGAGTTGCTGATGTTGACCGTGACGGTGGCCGCGCCGGAGTACTCGCCGGCCGCCCCCGCGGGGGTCACCACGACGATGTTGTTCAGCGTGAGGTCGGCGCCGATCGAGGTCGCCGCGTTGTCCGGCTTGATCTGCAGCGTCTCGGCGTCGTTGCTCGCCGAGCAGGCGGCCAGCGGGACGATCGCGGCGAGGACGATTGCGGCTGCGGCGCCGCGTCGAAGGCTCCGGCTCACGGCGGCGACTTCTCCTTGGTACGGATCCACGGAAAGGATCACGGGTCGGTGGTCGACGCTCACACTACCGACCACACATATCCGGCTCTCACGGGGTGGCCCCGTGTCGCGAGGCGATCACGATCGGCACCGTTCGGCGAGTCGGGGCAAAAACTCAAGATCCAATCATGGTTTCGAGCCGGTTGCCAGAGGTTTCGTCCGGCGGTCGTACCGCCTCCGACCTGCGGGAAGCCCGCGTCGAACACCGGTCGCAGCATGCGACGGGGGTGGTTGTCAAGCCCTGGGACCCGCCCTGACCTGCGAAAACGCCCTTCGGGTCAGCCGAAAAGCGTGTTATTCTGGAAAGCCACGGAAGGGGTCCTGTCACATGACGTTCAAGGTTGGCGACACGGTGGTCTACCCCCATCACGGGGCTGCGCTGATCGAGGCCATCGAAACTCGCCAGATCAAAGGTGTGGACAAGACCTACCTGGTGCTGAAGGTGCAGCAGGGAGATCTCACGCTCCGCGTTCCCGCGGAGAACGCCGAGTTCGTCGGCGTGCGCGACGTGGTCGGCCAAGAGGGGCTCGACCGGGTCTTCGAGGTGCTGCGGGCACCGTACACCGAAGAGCCCACCAACTGGTCGCGCCGGTACAAGGCGAACCTTGAGAAGCTCGCGTCGGGCGACGTGATCAAGGTGGCCGAGGTCGTCCGCGACCTGTGGCGCCGTGAGCGCGAGCGCGGCCTCTCGGCCGGCGAGAAGCGGATGCTGGCCAAGGCCCGGCAGATCCTGGTGAGCGAACTGGCGCTCGCCGAGAACACCAACGAAGACAAGGCCGAGACGCTGCTCGACGAGGTCCTCGCCTCCTGAGCGCGGTTCGCCCGCAATCGTTCGCCGTACGGCCGAGCCGAACACAGCCCTGCCCGACGGTATGACGCAGCGCCCGATGGTGCCCGAAACGGCACCGCGGGCGCTTCGGCATGCCCACAGGCGTGGCGAAGCCGCCGGTCGGTTCGGCTAACGTGCAGTCAGGAAGGGGGCCCGTCCGCACGCGAATACGCACTCGGCTCGGGCCATACCCATCGCGACCAAGGAGCCAAACCTGAACGGCACAGCACAGCTTGCGGCGGCGGTCGTCCCGGCCGCCGGGCGTGGCGAGCGACTCGGTCCCGGAGCGCCCAAGGCGCTGCGCGAACTCGGCGGCGTGCCGCTGCTGGTGCACGCGGTGCGGGCGCTGGCCGCCAGCCGGGCGGTGGGCGCGGTGGTGGTGTGCGCCCCGCCGGACGGCGTGGCCGAGGTGGTCGGGCTGCTGAGCGGCCACGGGCTGGACGGCGAGGACGTCCGGGTGGTGGCCGGCGGCGCGACCCGGCAGGAGTCGGTGCGGCTCGGCCTGGCGGCCGTCCCCGCGGGCACCCGGGTGGTGCTGGTGCACGACGCGGCGCGCCCGCTGGTCCCGGTCGAGGTGGTGGACGCGGTGGCGGCCGCCGTCCGGGCCGGCGCGGAGGCCGTGGTGCCCGCCGTGCCGCTCGCCGACACCGTCAAGCGGGTCGACCCGCAGCCGGCCGGGACGCCCGAGCCGGTGCTCGACACGCCGGACCGGGCCACCCTGCGCGCCGTGCAGACCCCGCAGGGCTTCGACCTGGCCGCGCTGGTCGAGGCGCACGACAAGGCGGTGGCCGAGGGCGCCGAGGTCACCGACGACGCCGGGCTGATCGAGCGCTCCGGCGGCCGGGTCGTCGTGGTGCCCGGCCACGAGGAGGCGTTCAAGGTGACCCGTCCGCTGGACCTCGTGCTCGCCGAGGCCGTACTCGCCCGCCGGAGGGCCACCGATGGCTACTGAGCCGCTCTTCCCGCCGCTGCCGCGGGTCGGCATCGGCACCGACGTGCACGCCTTCGAGGCGGGCCGGCCGCTGCGGGTGGCCGGGCTGGACTGGCCGTCCGAGTACGGGCTGGCCGGGCACTCGGACGCCGACGTGGCGGCGCACGCCGCCTGTGACGCGCTGTTCTCGGCCGCCGGGATCGGCGACCTGGGCGCGCACTTCGGCACCGACCGGCCCGAGTGGGCGGGCGCGGCCGGGGTCGCGCTGCTCGCCGAGGCCGCCCGCCTGGTGCGGGAGGCCGGCTTCGAGATCGGCAACGTGGCGGTCCAGGTGATCGGCGTCCGCCCGAAGATCGGCAAGCGGCGTGCCGAGGCGCAGGCCGCGCTCTCGGCGGCGGTCGGCGCGCCGGTCTCGGTCTCCGGCACCACCACCGACGGGCTCGGCCTGACCGGCCGCGCCGAGGGGCTCGCCGCGATCGCGACGGCGCTGGTGTACGAACGTCCCTCCGCCTAGCCTGGGTCCTGACGGGGGGTCAGGACTCGGCTCTGGGAGGACGGATGGGCGCGGAACTCACCGACGGGGTGAAGGCCCTGCTGGACGCGAAGAGCTTCGCGGTGGTGGCGACGGTGCAGCCGGACGGCAGCCCGCAGGCGTCGGTCGTGTGGGTGCGGCGGGACGGCGAGGACATCCTGTTCTCCACCGTGCAGGGCCGCCGCAAGCACCTCAACATGGTCCGCGACCCGCGGATCAGCGTGGTGATCAACCCGCCGGGCCACCCCTACCGGTACTTCGAGGCGCGCGGCGAGGTCACCATGACCACCGAGGGCGGCCGCGAGCTGATCGACGAACTCTCCCGCAAGTACCGGGGGGTGGACTACGAGGCGGACGGGCCGGACGACGTGCGGGTGGTGGTCCGGCTCAGCCCGCGCAAGGTGATCGGCAACCTGTAGCGGCGCGCGACGGGTCGGAAGGAGGTGGCGGGGCACCCCCCGCCGCCCACTACCCTGGACGTCGTGACCCTTCGTCTGTACGACACCATGACCCGCCAGGTACGCGACTTCGTCCCGCTGGTGCCGGGCTGTGTCTCGATCTACCTGTGCGGCGCCACGGTGCAGGCGCCCCCGCACATCGGGCACATCCGCTCCGGCCTCAACTTCGACGTGATGCAGCGGTGGTTCCGCTACCGCGGCTACGACGTCACGTTCGTCCGCAACGTCACCGACATCGACGACAAGGTGATCGCCAAGGGGCGCGAGCAGTCCACCGAGTGGTGGAAGATCGCGTACGCCAACGAGCGCGCCTTCAACGAGGGTTACACCGTGCTCGGCTGCCTCCCGCCGAGCGCGGAGCCGCGGGCCACCGGCCACGTGCCGGAGATGATCGAGATGATGCGCGGGCTGATCGAGCGCGGCCACGCGTACGAGGCCGACGGCAACGTGTACTTCGCGGTGACCACCTACCCGGACTACCTGGCGCTCTCCAACCAGGAGTTGGAGAACCTGCGGCAGCCCTCCGGGGACGGCGAGACCGGCAAGCGCGACCCGCGCGACTTCGCGATGTGGAAGGCCGCCAAGCCGGGCGAGCCCAGCTGGGAGACCCCGTGGGGCCGCGGCCGGCCGGGCTGGCACCTGGAGTGCTCGGCGATGGTGCACAAGTACCTGGGCAGCGCCTTCGACATCCACGGCGGCGGGCTGGACCTGATCTTCCCGCACCACGAGAACGAGATCGCCCAGTCCAGGGCGTACGGCGACGAGTTCGCCAACTTCTGGGTGCACAACGCCTGGGTGACGCTGGCCGGCGAGAAGATGTCCAAGTCGCTGGGCAACTCCGTGCTGGTCTCCGAGATGGTGCAGCGCTGGCGGCCGATCGTGCTGCGCTACTACCTGGCCGGACCGCACTACCGCTCGATGATCGAGTACAGCGAGGAGTCGCTGCGCGAGGCCGAGACCGGGTTCAACCGGATCGAGGGCTTCATCGAGCGCGCCGTGGAGCGCTGCGGCACGGTCGACGCCGCGCCCGAGGTACCGCTGGCCTTCGCCGAGGCGATGGACGACGACCTGGGCGTGCCGCAGGCCCTCGCGGTGCTGCACACCGCCGTCCGGCAGGGCAACAGCGCGCTGACGGCGGACGACAAGGAGTCCACCGTGGCCCGGCTCGCCGAGGTCCGGGCGATGCTCGGCGTGCTCGGCCTGGACCCGCTGGACCCGATGTGGGCCGGCGGCGGCGCCCAGGGCGAGGAGCTCACCGGCGTGGTCGACTCCCTGGTCAAGCTGGTCCTCGACCAGCGCCAGGCGGCCCGCGCCCGCAAGGACTTCGCCACCGCGGACGCCATCCGCGACCAGCTCGGCGAGGCCGGGCTGGCGATCGAGGACACCCCGTCCGGCCCGCGCTGGACGATCAACCAGTAGCCCCCCGGGGCGCGGGAGGGCCGTACCTTTGAAGGGTGCGGCCCTCGCGCACTGACGCAGACACGTAGAGACAGGAAGTACAGCCATGGCCGGCAACAGCCAGCGCAGGAACCGCCGCAACCCCGGATCGAAGAAGGGCGCGAGTGTCGGTACCGGCGGCCACAGCCGGAAGGCGCTCCAGGGCAAGGGCCCGACCCCGCGCGGCGAGGAGCGCAAGGGCCACCCCAAGCAGCGGGCCGCCAACGCCGCGATCAAGCGCGAGCGCGACGCCAAGTCCCGCGCGGGCATGCGCCGCTCCGGCGCCGGTTCGCGCAGCGGCCGCGGCGGCGCGGGCGCGGCCGAGCTGGTGGTGGGCCGCAACTCGGTCGTCGAGGCGCTGAAGGGCGGCGTGCCGGCCACCGCGCTGTACGTCCAGCAGTTCATCGACACCGACGACCGGGTCCGGGACGCGTTCCAGGCCGCCAACGAGCGCGGCGTCCCGCTGATGGAGGCCCCCCGCCCGCAGCTGGACCAGATGACCGGCGGCCTGAACCACCAGGGCCTGGTGCTGCAGGTCCCGCCGTACGAGTACGCGCACCCCGACGACCTGCTGGCAGACGCCGCGGACGCCGGACAGGACGCGCTGATCATCGCCCTGGACGGGGTCACCGACTCCCGCAACCTGGGCGCCGTGGTCCGCTCCGCCGCCGCGTTCGGCGCGCACGGCGTGGTCATCCCGGAGCGCCGGGCGGCCGGCATGACCGCCGGCGCCTGGAAGACCTCCTCCGGCGCGGCGGCCCGGCTGCCCGTGGCCCGCGCCACCAACCTCACCCGGGCGCTGGAGGCGTACCAGAAGGCCGGCCTGATGGTGGTCGGCCTGGCCGCCGACGGCGAGGCCGAGATCGGCGACCTGGAGGCCCTGACCGGCCCCGTGGTGATCGTGGCCGGCTCCGAGGGCAAGGGCCTGTCCCGCCTGGTGTCGGAGACCTGCGACCTGCGGGTGCGGATCCCGATGCCCGGTCAGACCGAGTCGCTGAACGCCGGTGTGGCCGCGGGCATCGTGCTGTACGAGGCCGCGCGGCTGCGCGCCAAGCGCTGACGACTGCTGCTGACGCTCCGTCACGGCGCCTGCCGTGGCCGTCGTTTTGGTGAGTCAACCGGTCGGGTCCGGTCGGGCCCGGTCGGTTTTCTCATGATCACTTCAAATCCTCTCCCGGAATCCACCCGGGAGAGTGTCCTCCGGGCCCGTCACCCGGTTAGAGGGGTGTGGACACCAGAACACCTCGGCGCACCGGGCCGCTCCCCACGGGGATAGACGACGGTCCCGGCCTCAACACGGTCAGGGTGCCGTCGGATCCGGCGAAGCTCAGCAGCACCCAGGCCAGCTTCCGGGTCAGGCTCGCCGCCCCGGTGGCCCCGATGATCGACGCCCCGGCCGGTGCCGCCTTCGGCGATCCGTACGGTCTGCAGGGCGGCATCCGCCCGATGGTCACCCCGCAGGTGGTGGTGCCCGCCGCGGCGGTGCCCACGCTGGCCGGGATCACCGCCGCCTCGGTCGTCGGCGGCTCGGCCGTCGGCGCGGGGGCCCGGCGCAAGGCGCGGGTGGTCACCTGGAGCGGCCAGGCCGGTCCCGGCGACACCGCCGCCACCCGGCTGCTGGAGGCGGTGCGGCTGAGCACCGTGCCCGCCCCGGCGAAGTCCTTCACCGACGACGAGACCCAGCAGCTGCAGGCCGTCCCGCGCCAGTACGGACCGGCCGGCTCCGGGGAGGCCCCGCACGTGGGCGTGCCCGAGGTGCTGGACGACGCGGTCCGGGTCGGCGGGCGCAGCTGGGAGCCCGAGGGCGAGCTGCCGGAGATCCCCTCGATGAGCGAGGGCTCCAAGCACGCCTGGTACCCCGGCCGCCGGGTCGACCTCGGCCTGGTGCTGCTGCCGCTGCGGGTGCTGCTCGGCGCGCTGTCGGTGTACGCCGGGTTCAGCAAGCTCTGCGACCCGGTGTACTTCGACGGCGGCGAGCGCGGGTCGATGATGCGCTGGCTCTCCTCGCTGCACCCGTGGAAGGTCGCCCAGCCACTGCTGGACTTCGCGATGGCCCACCCGGTCGGCGCGGGCCTCGCGGTGTCCTTCGTGGAGATCGTGGTCGGCGTGCTCGCCGTCCTGGGCCTGTGGCAGCGGCTCGCCGCGGGCACCGCGATGGCGCTCTCCGCCGCGCTGCTGTTCACGGTCAGCTGGAAGGCGGTGCCGGTCTACGACACCCCCGACCTGATCTTCCTGGCGGCGTGGAGCCCGCTGCTGATCGCCGGCGCGCCGTTCGCCTCGCTGGACGGCCGGATCGCCCTGGAGGCGTTCCGCCGGTACGGGCCCGGCGAGCCGGGCGCGGTGCGGCGGCGGATGCTGCGGCGGCGCACCGTGGTCACCGCGGTGGTGGTCGGCCTGACCCTGCTCACCGGCTCGCTGCTCGGCGCGGCGGTCCGCACCGGCCGCACCCAGGCGCCGGCGCACCCGCCGACCGACTACGGGTCCCCGGTCTGGCCCGCCAACGGCCCGTCGCCGACGCCGACCGGCCCGGCCCCGAGCAAGGCACCGGCGAGCACCGCCCCGGCCTCCCCGTCCGCCCCGGCCTCGCCCTCGCCGAGCCGCAGCGGCAGCAAGAAGCCCAGCGGTGCGCCGAGCAGCCCCGCCGCGTCGAGTCACGGCACCGGCGGCGGGAGCACCGGCTCCGGCAGCGGTGGCGCGGGCGGCGGTACCGGGACGGGCGGTGCGCCGCCCAGCACGCCGCGCTCGCAGCCGTCCAGCGGCGTGATCGGCGGGCTGCTGGGCAGCGGGCCGCCGCTGCTGGAGCTCGGCATGCCGCGGACCGGCGGCGAGGTCGCCTGACGGCCGGTCAGGCGGTGGGCGGGGAAGCCGCGCAGGGCCCCTTCCGGAGCGTTCCGGGAGGGGCCCTGGCTCTTTTGTGCGGCTTGTGGGGGCCGGGCGCTAGGCGCGGGTGGCGGCGAGCTCCTTGGCGGCCTCGGTGAGGTCCTTCGCGGTGTCGATGGCGCGCCAGTAGCAGCCCTGCGGGATCTGGTAGCCGGCCAGGCGGCGGCCGCGGGCCAGTTGCGGGAAGGTCGTGCGCTCGTGGTCGCCGACGTCCGGGAGCAGCTCGCGGAAGCCCGGTGCGAAGACGTACAGCCCGGCGTTGATCAGGAACGGGGACGGCGGGGCCTCGATGAAGTCCAGCACGTTGCCGAAGCGGTCGGTCTCCACCGCGCCCCACGGGATCCGCGGCCGGGCCAGCGCCAGGGTGGCGACGGCGCCCCGCTCGTGGTGGAAGGCGGCCATCTCGCGCAGGCTGAAGCGGGTCCAGATGTCGCCGTTGGTGGCGTACCAGGGCTCGTCGGGGCGCGGCAGGGCGCGCGAGGCGAACTTCAACCCGCCGCCGCGGCCCAGCGGTTCGGCCTCCACCACGGTCTGCACCCGGAGCGGCAGCTCGGCCGCGGCCAGCCACTCCTGCAGCACCTCCGCGAGGTGCCCGCAGGAGATCACCACGTCGGTGACGCCCTCGGCGGCCAGCCAGGCCAGCTGGTGCCCGATGATCGGCGTCCCGGTGCCGGGGATCTCCACCAGCGGCTTGGGCCGGTCATCGGTGTACGGGCGCAGCCGGGAGCCCTGGCCGCCCGCCAGGATCACCGCCTGGGTCACGACGGGCACCGGGGTGCCCGCGACGGCGGCCGCTGCTGTGGAGGGGGTGTCTGCGGTCATGACGCCACGATAGGGCCCGCCCGGGGCGGGCCCCATCGGTGACGTGTCGTCAGGCCGGGTCGGCCCGGGCCCGGGTCGACCCGGGCGGTGGGTCAGGCCGAGTTGGCCCGGGTCGACCCGGGCCAACCCAGAGTCGGCCCGGGTCAGCCCACCACGCCGGCGGCGAAAGCGCCGTCGCAGACCGGGCGGGCGAAGGAGCGGGCGCGCTGGACGTCGCCCTGGTACTTCTTCACCGCGGCGCGGCCGAGGTCGCCGGCCAGCGCGGTGCAGTACGGGGTGAGCGAGGGCTTCTCCCGCATGGTGCGCTCCAGCAGGTCGAGCGCGGTGCCGGGGTTGTGGTTCTTCAACTCCTCCAGCAGGTCGACCCGGAGGGCGTCCTGCGGGGCCAGGCCCTGGGTGTTGGGGGAGGTGGAGGTCCGGCCGATGGTGCCGTCGCCGCTGGAGGCCGCGACCACCTGCTGGTCCAGCCCGGTCGGTGGGGCCCAGGGGACGCGGGTGACGGCGAGCGTGCCGGTGGTCACCAGGATCACCGGCAGGGTGAGGGCAACGGTCTGGCCGATTCGGCGAACGAGCTGTTTCACGCATCGGAGCGTAGCGGTGCGTGGCGGCTCGGGCGCGTCGCGTTACACCATCGAGTGAGGCGTGTCCCGTTTTGTTCCGCCGTCGGGTTGACGGGAACGGCGGAACCCCCTGCCGACCGCCGTGGGCAGGGGGTTCCGGGTGGAGCTGTGTGTCGCTACCGGTCCGGTCCGAGCTGTGTTGCCACCGGGTCCGGTCGGAGCGTCAGCGGCTCAGGCGCTCGCCGGTGGTGGCGAACACGTGCGGCTCGTTGCCGACCGGGACGACGTGGATGGTCTCGCCGCGCTGCGGGATCTCCCGGCTGTGCACGCGGACGACGATGTCCTTGTCCTCGCCGGAGACCTGGGTGGTGCCGTAGACGAAGCCGTCGGCGCCGAGCTCCTCGACCACGTTGACGGTGACCGCGACGCCCTCGAGGCCGCCGGCCGGGACGATCTGGAAGTGCTCCGGACGGATGCCGACCACGACCTTCTTGGCGTCGCCGGCCTTGGTCAGGTCCTCGCGGTCGATGTTGATGACCGAGCCGCCGAACTTCACGCCGCCGTCGACCAGCGGGACCTCGACCAGGTTCATCGCCGGGGAGCCGATGAAGCCGGCCACGAACAGGTTGCCGGGCTTGTCGTACATCTTGCGCGGCGCGTCGACCTGCTGGAGCAGACCGTCCTTGAGGACCGCGACGCGGTCACCCATGGTCATGGCCTCGGTCTGGTCGTGGGTGACGTAGACCGTGGTGATGCCCAGGCGGCGCTGCAGCGAGGCGATCTGGGTACGGGTCGAGACGCGGAGCTTGGCGTCCAGGTTCGACAGCGGCTCGTCCATCAGGAAGACCTGCGGCTGGCGGACGATCGCGCGGCCCATCGCGACACGCTGACGCTGACCACCGGAGAGCGCCTTCGGCTTGCGGTCCAGGTACTCGGTCAGGTCGAGGATCTTCGCGGCCTCTTCGACCTTGGTGCGGATGTCCGCCTTGTTCACGCCGGCGATCTTCAGGGCGAAGCCCATGTTCTCGGCGACGGTCATGTGCGGGTACAGCGCGTAGTTCTGGAACACCATGGCGATGTCCCGGTCCTTCGGCGGCAGGTGGGTGACGTCGCGGTCACCGATGCGGATGGCGCCGGAGTTCACGTCCTCCAGGCCGGCCAGCATGCGGAGGCTGGTGGACTTGCCACAGCCGGAGGGGCCGACCAGCACGAGGAACTCGCCGTCCTCGATGTGCAGGTCGAGCGCGTCGACCGACGGCTTGGTGGCACCCGGGTAGACACGGGTGGCCTGGTCGTACGTCACAGAAGCCATGATGCTTCGCTCCTTCACCGGCAGGAACGTGCCGGACGATCCGAGTAAAGGTTGGGTTGTCCGCCGCGCCCTGGAGGTCTGAACCACTTGGCCGGGCTCGGCTCTCCGCGACGGTACCTGGCGGTTCATCCTTTTGTCAGCCCTCCGCCGCCCCCGATTTCGGCATCGATCCGATCACGGCCTCCCCCCGGCCACCCCACACCTCCCCGCCCGTAACCCCCCGCATCTCCGCCCCCCCGCCCGGTACACTGCCCCATGGTGCCGCCGTGGGACTCCGCGGACGGCCACCGCGCCTCCTTAGCTCAGCTGGCCAGAGCACCGCTCTTGTAAAGCGGGGGTCGTCGGTTCGAACCCGACAGGGGGCTCAGGCTCCGCAGCAGGTCAGAGGCTTACGGGCAAGAGAATTGGTCTAGACAAAACCCCCTCCAGGGCCTCCTGGAGGGGGTTTTGTTGTCCGGTGGGGACAGGGTGAGGACACGCCGTCAGGCGACCTTCCCGGTGGGGACGCGCGACCGCACCCGGTCGTTCGCGGAGGCCGCCACCGGAGCAGCTTCCCGTGCGCCCACCGGCACCTCGGCGGCTGGAGCGGAGCCCCGCACAACGGCCACGATGGAGGCAGCCACCTTGGGGAGCAGCACGCCCGCGCCTGGTGCCAGCGCCCGCAGGATCTCCATCACGGAGTCGGTGACCTCGTCGCCGGACGACTCGGGGAGATCGCTTGAGCCCCCGCGAGGAACGACGGACAGGGGAGCCTCGGCGTTGGCCCGGTCGAACTGCGGCATGAGCGCGGTGTAGGAGTTCGCGGTGAGGTTGTACGAGGAGTGGCCCAGGAGAGCCTGGATCGCCTTCATGGCGAGACCGGCCGCCAGGGACAGCGAAGCCGCCAGCGCCCGCAGGCCCTTGAGGTTGATCGGCAACAGGTCGTGCTTCTCGATGAGCCGGTCGAATATCTGCGAGACGGTGTCGGGGTGGTACGGAGTGCCGTCCTCAAGGGTGAAGACCTTCCCGGAGTTCGTCCACGCCTTCGCGCCGTCCTTCTCCCACTCCTCCCGCTCCTCCTGCTGGCGCTGCTTCCAAGCGAGCAGCAGCCGCCATGTCTCGGAGTCGAGGGTGATGGTGCGATCGCCGCTCTCGCTCTTGGGGGTGTCCTCCCAGACCTCCACCGAGTCCGTCACCAGGTTCTCGATGACGTGGATGGTTCCTGCTTCCTCGAGGTCAGTCTCGGCCCACGACAGGCCGAGGGCTTCCCCGCGGCGGAGCCCCCGGAAGGCCATGAGGTGGAACAGGGGGTAGAGCCGGTGCTCGGTGACCAGGTCGAGGAAGCGGCCCGCTTGCTCGGGCGTCCAGATCATGACCGGGCCGGGGATCTTGCCGGTCTCCCGGTACGCCTTCTCGCGGGCCGGGGTCCAGACGAGCGGCTTGGGCCGGATGTACTTGGGCAGGACGACGCCGGTTGTGAAGTTCTCCGCGATCAGCCCTTCGATGATCGCGGCCTTGAAGGCCCCGCTGAGGGTGTTCTTGAGCTTCAACTGCGTTCCGGGACCGGTGATGTGACGCGGCTTCGCGCGTGCAACCTTCAGGGCTTCCTGGGCGGCCTTCCAGTCGGCCCGCAGCGCCGGGTCCTTCCCTCGCCCGCCCGCCTTCCACGCTGCGTGGGCCGCGCGCTCCGCGACCAGGGCGGCGTTCGCCTCCTCCTGGTTCTTCTGGTGCGCGAGGTTCTGTTCGGTGATGCCGCGGAACATCGCCTTGACGTGCGTGACGCCCAGGTCCCGCATCTTCACCTTGCCGAAGGCCGGTATGTAGACGCGCTCGATGTAGTCCCCGTAGTCGTTGCGGGTGGAACGCTTCAAGTCGGTTCGCTCGGTGAGGTATCGGCGCAGGAAGTCCTCGGCGGTCTCGTCGGAGAGGACGTCCACGCCGTCGTTGGCGAGCAGCCACAGCTTGGTGGCTGCCTCCTCGGCCTTGGTCTTGGACTCGAAGCCGCCCTTGCGGGGCCGTCGGCGCTTCCCGTCGGGCCCGGCCGGCAGCTCGACGTAGTAGTACCAGGAGCCGTGGTCCCGCTTGCGCAGCTCTGGGCAGTCGTCGCCCAGTGCCCGGAGCTTGGGCTGCCCGTCGGCTGCGAACTCCGTGTTGCCCGCGTCATCGGTCACCGCGACCTTGCAGCCGCACCGGCGGTAGGTGGTGCCCTTGAAGACCGGCTTCTTCGCCAACTCGCTTATCCCTTGCCTGTCGATCGTGATGCTTCTGTCTGGTGAGACCACGAGTGGCACGTGATCTCGCCGGTTTTTCACGGTTGACTGTTATGTTGCGCGGCTTGTAAGACAGCTTCTGTATGCTGCAAGGACGCTGGCGTGGGGGAGACAACGGCGGAGAGAGATGGCTGACAGCGACGCCAAGAGCGTTGGCCAGTCGAGGGACACGGCGCAGGGTATGAGCGAGGCCGAATTGCTGGCCCTGCCCACAGCGGTGAGCGTGCAGATCGCGGCCCGCGCGCTCAACATCGGGGTGAACAAGGCGTACGAACTGATCCGCGACGGGGAGTTCCCGGTGCGGCTGCTCACGCTGGGCAAGACGATCAAGGTCCCGACGGCGGCCCTGCGTTCCTACCTTGGCGTCGAGACGGCTGTGCCGACCTCGCACTCGGAGGCATCATGATGTATCACGATCCGTGCTGACCTTTACTCGTTTGACCTCCAGTTGTGTACCCTACTTTGGCTAGCTGGCGTCAAGTGCCAGGGGCGCGGCGAGGGCGTGGAGGCCAGACATGCCGAGGTTGTACGGATTCGCCGACGCGGCGCGTACCACCCTGATCGACGAGGAAGCGGCTGTGCTGCAAGCAGCGGGACGCCGCCGCCTGGAAGGGCAGTCGTGGTACGAGATCACCGCGTGGATGGAGGCGGAAGGCCACCTCTCCACGATGGGCAACCCCATGAGACCGGGCACCCTCGCGGAGGTCTTCGCCAATCCCGCCGCTGCCGGACTCAAGCGGACAGACTCGGGCGAGCTGGTGAAAACCGGCGGGCCGGCAGCCATCTCGCCCGAGATGTTCGTGAAGGTGGCCGAGCTCAACGAGTCCCGAAGGCCGGCCACCCGCAGGGACGATCAGGACTACCTGCTCACCGGCGATCTGTCGGTGACCTTCGACTGCGGGCTGTGTGGCACCCCGCTGTCCACTTCGCCCTCCAATTCGGGCTCTCGGGGGTACCGGTGTAAGCCGAGCACTCGCCAGCACCCTGGCGGCTGCGGCCGGGTCCGCCTGAACGCCGACCTCGGTGAGAAGTACGTCATCGAGCACGTGCTCGCCGAACTCTCCAAGCCCGAGGTCCGCGCCGTGGTCGAGGCCGCCAAGGACAGCCTGCTCGCCGAGATCCCTGGCTTGAAAAAGCGCCTGGAGGAGGACAAGAAGGTGCGCCGTGCGATGTCGGCGCAGTACGCCAAGGCCAAGGAAGTCGCCCACCAGGACCTGGCCGGGGGCGTGCTCGCCGACGTGGAAGAGGCGAAGCAGGAACTCGCCCGGCGGCTGCAAGAGGCCGAGGCGGTGGTGGACGAGCGCATCGCGCGGGACTCCTCCCGACTCCGGTTCCTGAGCCAGGTCTCGCTGGTGCCCTCGGCCGACGTGCCCAGCCTGATCCGCTGGTGGAAGCACGCGCCGTTGAAGTCGCGGAAGGCCCTGATCGGCGCGATGCTCGAACGGATCTCGGTCTACCCGGGAGGCAGGGGTTCCCGGACGGTCGACGCCGACCGGGTGGCGCTCCAGTGGCGGAAGTGGGACGAGACCGCCGCCCAGTAGCCCCGAAGGGCGTACCGGGCGGCGGGCCGGTCAGCGGTCGACTGCCGCGCCGCGGCTACCCGCCAGCGACACACAGAGCCCGATGACGACGAACAGGATGTAGAGGCCCGCCATGGGCGAGGAGATCGCCTTCTCCGTGCTCAGGCGCCACGGGTGGGACAACTGCACGGCGATCAGGTACCCGCCCTTGCTGATCGAGTAGGCGACGCAGGACGCTCCGCCGAGCGCGACCAGGGTCAGCCCGTAGCTGGCCGTGCGCCGCTCCCGCCAGGAGTGCACCGCCAACCCTGCGGACAGCACGGCGATCTCCAGGCCGGCGAGGGCCGCGAAGGCGAGGTAGGTCAGCAGGTAGGCCACGATCTGCGGGTTGTCCGCGTTGTCGGTGGTGAACTCCCGGCCGGAGTCGTTGGCCGTGCGGAACTGGAGCGTCAGGGCGACCGCGATGATGGCGACCAGGGTGAAGCGCGCCCACACTCCGCTGGGGATGTACGGCTTCTCGTACACCCAGTCCACGATCATGATCTGGAGGCTGGCGCAGAAGGCCACCGCGCCCAGGTGCGCGAGCAGCTTCGCGCCGCCCGCGACGCCGGTCAGCTCGTTGAAGGTGTCGGCGACGGCAGGGATCGCGATCAGCGACCCGAGGAAGCAGACCGCGAGTGCCACAACCCTCGACCAGCGGGCGACTCGGTAGGTCGCCTGCGTGCGCCGCCGCCAGGCGTAGCGCAGACACAGGGCTGTTCCAAGAGCCGTTGCCAGCGAGCACACGCCAAATATGAGCCCGTCCACGGGGGTTCACAGTCCTTCCAGGTCATCGGCTGCCCGCTGGGCAGCCTCGGCGAGACTGAGCCGGCGTCGCGGCCGGCCCTGTCGTGGTTGATCGATCCCTGCTGGCGGTACGGGGATCTCAGGCACGCATTCAGGCAGGCCGCGCTTGCGGCGGATTGCCTGGACGTAGCACATGACGTCAGTCATGTCCTCTACGTCCAGACCGTCCATCAAGCGGACCGCATCGCGCGCTGCCTTGTGCTCGGAGAGGACGCGCAGGGCCGTCAGGTCGTTCCATCCGGGGAGGAACCAGGCGGCCGGGGCGTCCAAGGCCCGAGCGAGAGCGGTGATCGTAGCCGAGGTGGGGTTGTCGTTCTGTCCATTTATCAGGTCGTTTACCGCCGTGTGTGAAACGGCGGGCCGAAGGTAGCCCGGCTCGGTCGTCCATCGGGAGATGTCGCGTGCACTGGGGATGTGGCCGTCTGGATCTCGACGGAGGCGCAGCATTAACTGCAACTTCGCGGCCAAGCTGGTCGCGGCGGCAGCAGATTCACTGCCCGTCATGAACCATCCCCCTTGATATGCCTACGTCCGGTTTGTACGCCTCCGGCCCCCTTCGGCGTCGAACCAGCCCCCTGTGAAGACCTTATGAGATTAACTTGACACTTAAATCACCTCGGGCGCAAGATCCTTCCTTCGGTGGAGGTGCCGCAGTGGCCGGGGGCTGCGTTGGAGCGTCCGCTGCGCGCCTGACTGGCGGCGGCGGAGAGGGGGACGGGCGATGGTCGAGCTGGATGAAGGGCGAATCCGGCTGCTGGCGAGGGAGAGGCCGAACGTGATCGAGGCCGGCGGGAGCGGGAGTTCGCCGGAGGAGGTGCCGGAGGGGGCGCTCAGGGTGGTCGCCGCCCTGGCTGTCGCGAGCGGCGAATCCGCGGTGTGCTCGCCAAGGGGGGAGTCGGACTAGCGGGCTCCCCGCAGTCCGTGAAGATAGGTGACACGACTGCAAGCTTGGTGCTAACTTCTCACACGTCGGCAAGGATTCGCAGTTGCGGAGGACTTGTCGGCCCGTGCTGCGCACGGCCTTCTCGCTCTCCCCGTGGGTGGTCGACCCCCCGCGCCCCGCCCACGGGGAGCCCACCGCGCGATCGCGGATCGGCGGGAAGGTCCGCGCCGCATTCGAACCAGGCCCGCCCCGGCGTCCACGACGGGGCGGGCCTTCGCATAGGTGGACGCGCGAGGGACGTGATGGTTGCAACGCCGACCGGACATGCTGAATCCGCCCTGTATCGCCGGCTTCTCGCCGAGCGGTACGGGCCCCTGTCGAAGCTCCTGGCCGAGGAGTATCCGGCGAGCCTGATGCCGAGGGAGGAGCCCGATCCGGTCGAGGAGGTGGCGCTCTCCGGGGTTGATCCGGATGCCGCCACCCATCGCGCCCTCCTGGAGGTTGCGCTGAGCCGACCCCGAAGGCGCGTTGCGACCTCCGACCTCTCCCGGCCCGCCGCGCCCGAATCGCCGGAGGCTTGGAGTCGGGTGTGCCTCGCCTGCCGCTGTGTCGTCACCGGCGGCGCGACGGCCTACCGCGCCCACTGTGGCCGCGAGAAATGCCAGATTGCGCAGAATTTCCGGGAATTGAATTCCCGAATTTAATTGCCGCCATTTATTGCAATAGAGGTGAATGCGACTAAGATATAAGTATCAAGTTGAAAGCCACCGGACAGGCCGGGGCTGAGAATGGAGCAGAAAATGTTCAAGCAGATCGAAATCGGCCAGATCGCCCCGAACCCGGAGCAGCCGCGGAAGTTCTTCGACCCGGAGAAGCACGCGGAACTGGTCACCTCGATCAAGGCCGTCGGCCTCGTCCAGCCGATCACCGTCCGGGAGGTCGAGGGCAAGGAGGTCCCCTACCTGATCGTTGCGGGGGAGCGGCGCTGGCGGGCGGCCCAGGAGGCCGGCCTGACCTCCGTCCCGGTCCAGGTCCGCGAGGCCAACGAACTTGAGGCCCACGTCCTCGCCATCACCGAGAACGTGGTGCGCGCTGACATGACCATCCTGGAGGAGGCCGCCGCCTACGCCGACCTCGCCGCGCTCGGTTGGGACGCGGACAAGATCGCCAAGCAGTTCGGCAAGTCCAAGACCCACATCCAGTGGCGCCTCGGGCTCCTCACCCTGCGGGCCGAGGTCGCCGAGATGGTCGAGAAGGGTCAGATCAAGCCGAACCTCGCTTGGCACATTGCCCAGCTGAGCCCGCAGCACCAGATCATCGCCGCCAACCGCTACGTCCGCGGGGACTTCGACAGCGAGATCGAGGCCGCCAACTTCGCGCAAGGGCTCCGCATGGCGGAGCAGCAGACGAGCATGATCACCGAGGAGGGCCCCTCCCTGGAGGACCAGGAGAAGAAGGCGAAGAAGAAGGCGCAGGCAGCCGACAAGCTGTCCAGGGTGGAGGCGATCATGCCGCTGCTGGAGGAGCTGACCACCCAGAAGCCGGAGGACCTGGCGGCCATCCTCGGCGGCGAACTCCCCCGGTATGTGCGCGAGCTCGACAGGCTCGCCAACCGCGTGACCCTGGCCCGTCGGATCGTCCGGCAGGCCAACGGCATCCACGACGCCGCCGAGACCGTCGCCAAGACCAAGGCTGCGGCTGAAGCCCCGAAGACCCCGGCGGCCCCGGCCAAGAAGGCCGCTCCGGCCCCGGCGGCCCCGGCCAAGAAGGCCGCTCCGGCCCCGGCGGCCCCGGCCAAGAAGGCCGCTCCGGCCCCGGCGGCCCCGGCCAAGAAGGCCGCT
>NZ_JBFAQR010000009.1:84054-171567 GCF_040678815.1 Kitasatospora sp. NPDC049285
CCGACCGCGAAGGCCGCCGAGCCCGTGAAGGCGTGACGGACGGCGGGCGGGCGGTCCAGGCCGCCCGCCCCGCCCCGATCGCAAGAGTCAGAGAATTCCTCGGAAATTCCGAGGAGCGCAATGGGGATGAAGCCCGTCGCCTCGGCGGCGGGCTTTTCTCCTCGGCTGAAAGGAAAGGCCAGCGAAGATGCAGGCAATCACTCTGTTCACCTCCAGGTTCCAGGGGTACCGGCCAGGGCAAGGCGTTCCCGTTCGCATCACCCGCGGTGCGCCGCGATTCCGGCTGCCCTACCAGATCACCCACACCGTGGCCGAGCTGGCTCCGGCAGCCGCCTACTTCCACCGGCCCCGGCCAGAGTTCACCGCCAGCTACCGGGCGGACCTCGCGGCACTCGGAGCGGCGCGCATCGCGGAGCGGCTGGGGCGCATCGCCCAGCAGGAAGGGGAGCAGCGCCTCGTGCTCCTGTGCTTCGAGGACCTGGCGAAGTCGGACGTGTGGTGCCACCGTCGGATCTTCGCCGACTGGTGGCAGGACGTCACCGGGGACCAGGTCCGCGAGCTCGGGCCGATGGCCGGCCCCAGCCCCTACGAACAGGGCACCCTCCTGTGAGTGGGCGTCGGAGCTGGCTGGAGTTCACCCCCGAGGAGTTCGGCCACGAGGCGAAGCCCGTGCAGCTCCTCTTCGTGGCGGACGACGAGCCTGATCCGATGGGTACCGCCTCGCTGATCGAAGCACCAGACGACCGTAAAATAGGGTGCACGACTCGAAGCTGAGCTAGACGAACTGTGCTAGGTTCCAGCACAACGCCCGGTCCGGACCTCACCCCTCCGGACCGGGCGTTTCCACGTTCACGTCCGGAGGAGGACCGATGTTCCAGGGCACGATCCCCGGTCCGATGCGCTCGATCGTCCGCGAGACCGCGCAGCAGTGGCCGACCGGCCCGGTCTACATCCCGTGCTGCGGGAACTTCACCATCGAGAGGTCCCTCTCCAGGATGGGCTTCGCCCTCCACTCCTCCGACGTCTCGATCTATACCACCGCCATCGGCCGCTGGCTCACCCGTCAGCCCGTCGGCATCCGTCTCCGCGACGAATCCCGAGACCAACTTGGCTGGCTCGCCGACTCGCTGGACGACGGGATCGGCACCGTCGCCACCCTCATGCTCGGCACCCGCTTCCTCGCCTCCGTCGACCGCGCCGGGCTCTGGCACCAGCGGGTCGTCCACTCCTACCGGGAGCAGTGGCAGGCCAAGCACGCCGAGACCACCGAGAAGCTGAGCCGCACCGACCTCCAGCTCGCCTCCTACCAGGCCGAAGACGTCCGCTCGTGGCTCCAGACGGTCCCCAGCGACGCCCCGGTGTGCAGCTTCCCTCCCTTCTACGGCGGTGGCTACGAGAAGCTGTACGAGCCCCTGAACACCCACTTCGACTGGGACGCCCCCGAGTACGCGCCTCTGTCGGACGACGACGTGGTCAGCGTCCTCGGCGCGATCACCGACCGGCCCTACTGGCTGACCGCCTCCAACCACGACGTCGAGGAGCTGCGCCCGCACCTGCGCGGCGTCATCAAGGCCACCCCGCGCGCCGCGCCCTTCTACGTCTACGCCTCCAAGGCACCGACCCGGATCGTCGCGCCCCGCCAGCCCATCGAGCCCGTCACCGCGCCCCGCCTCCGCAAGGGAGAGCAGATCGAAGGGCCCCTGACGCTGTCGCTCTTGAAGCCTGGCCAGTTCAACGCGCTGCGCTCCCGCTACCTCAACCCCCGCATCGCCCCCGGTGCCGCGAACCTCGCCGTCGCTGTGAAGGCCGGCGGCCGGATCGTCGGCGTGTTCGCGATGTCGCCCAGCAGCTACACCCCCGACGAGGCGTACCTCCTCTCGGACTTCGCGGTGGCCCCGACCAACTACCCCCGCCTGTCCAAGCTGGTCGTCCTCGCCGCGACCAGCACCGAGGCTCAGCTGCTCTGCCAGCGCGCCTTCTCCCGCCGCGTCCGCGCCGTCTCCACCACGGCGTTCAGCAACAACCCGGTGTCGATGAAGTACCGCGGGCTGCTGCGGCTGACGAAGCGCGGTCCCTCGGCCGACGACGCCTGGAAGTTCCAACTCCAGTACCAGGGACCGATGGGCGGGCACGACCTCGCCACCGCCTTCGCCACCTGGACCGAGCGGTGGGGCACCCCCACCCCCAACAACCCGGAGACCCAGCCATGACGGTCCTGCCCGGCCAGATCTACGCCGCCTGCCACCCGATGGACGAGGGGCGCCGCATCCGGATCGAGTCGCACATCCCCGGCCACGCCACCGCCACCGTGGTCGACGCCGACACCGGTAAGCGGCCCAGGTCGATCCGCGTCACCGTCCTCCACCCCACCCCCACCACCCGGACCGGCCGCGCCCGCCGCTCCGGCTACGCCCTGGAGAACACCCCGTGACCGAACAGCTCGCCCCGCCCCGCTACGTCGAAGGCGACCCCCGGGAGCTGACCCTCCTCGACATCAACGCCCGGTTCATGCCGCACGAGCAGTTCCGCCGCCTGGTCGAGAACATCACGCAGGACGGCTGCCTCACCTCCACCCCGCTCGTGTGGAACGACGTCGACACGGGCCGCCGCATCGTGCTGTCCGGCAACCACCGCACCCTGGCCAGCATCGAAGCCGGCCTGTCCACCATCGGCTGGCTGGAGATCACCGAGCCGCTGCCCCGTCAGCGACAGATCGCCCTCCAGCTCTCCCACAACGCGATCACGGGCCAGGACGACCCGGCGATCCTCAAGGAGCTGTACGAGGAGCTGGAGGCCGTCGAGTGGCGGCAGTACAGCGGCCTGGACGACAAGGCGTTGGACCTCCTGGAGAAGGTCGACGTCACCGGCCTCGGCGAGGCGAACCTCGACTTCGCCAGCGTCCAGATCATGTTCCTGCCGGACGAGCTGGAGCGTGCCGAAGCTGCCTTCGACGCGGCCCGGAGCGCAGCCAGCGCCGACCAGCGGTGGCTGGCCGGACTCTCCCAGTACGAGCCGATGCTCGACGCGCTGGAGACCGCCCGCGCCGCGTACAAGATCGGCAACTCGGCGACCGCCCTGGGCGTGATCCTCACCGTGTTCGAACGCCACCTGGCGGAGCTGGCCGACGGCTGGTTCGACGCGGACAGCGGAGAGCCGACCCGCGGGGGCAACGCCCCGGTGGAGAGCGTCCTCGGCGTCCGGGAGCTGCCGGTCGAGACCGCCGCCACGCTGCGCCGGGCCATCAACCGCCTGGTCCGCGACGGCAGCGTTCCCGAGACCGAGCCGTGGCGGGCCCTGGACATCCTGGCCGCCGACCCGAGCCCGGCCGACACCCAGTAGACCGACCCGGAGGTGAGCGGTGGCCGCGAACACGGCAGACCCCTGGGAGCGGCAGGAAGGCGAGCCCACCAAGGCGTACGAGGCGTTCACGGCGTACCGCGATCAGGGCCCTGCGCGCAGTATCACGAAGGTCGCACAGGAGTTGGACAAGTCCAGGGCCCTGATCGGCCGCTGGTCGCGCTCGTATGCCTGGGTCCTGCGCGCCGCCGCCTGGGACCGCGACCAGGACAGGCTGTTCCTCGCCGAGCAGCGCCAGGCCCGCCGTGACCTGGCGCGCCGGCATGCCCGCCTCGCGCAGGCGTTCCTGTCCAAAGCAGTCGCCCGCCTCCAGACCCTCGACCCCCGGGAGCTGACCCCCGGGGACCTGCTGCGCTACTTCCAGGTCGCCGCCGACATCGAGCGCCGGGCCATCGGTGACGAACCCTCCGCGCTCCCGGAGCAGCAGGACAGCGATGCGCTGGACGCCGCGGACCTCACCGACGAGGAGCGACGAGCCCGCATGGACCAGCTGCGCCGCGAGCTGGAACGCCGGATCGCCGCAGAGGAGGAAGGCGCGTGAGCCGCCGGAAGACGACCGGGCGTTCCAGCGGGTGGGCACGCCGCCGGGGAGTGGAGGCGATGGCCGACCCGGCGGTAATGAGCCTGCGTCAGCTCCAGGCCGAGGTCGCAGCCCTGACCCGCGCGGACGACGAGTCCCGGCGCCGCTGGGCCTGCGAGCGGGCAGACTGCGACGGCCTCCCGCACCCGGGCTGGCTCCACAACCACGCCCGCGCGTCCCAGCGGCGACCGGCGTGGGCGTGGACGGTGTGGATGCTGCTCACCGGCCGAGGCTGGGGCAAGACCCGCACCGCAGCCGAGGCCGTCCGGGACTGGGCGAAAACCCCGGGGCTGCAGATCGCGGTGATCGCGAAGAACGCCACCCTGGTCCGCGACATCTGCTTCGACTCCCCGAAGTCCGGGCTGCTCGCGGTCATCCCGCCCGAGGACATCGCCAAGTACAACTCCAGCTTGGGCGAGACCACGATCCGGTTGAAGAACGGCACGCTCATCCGTGGCTTCGGTGCCGAGACCCCGGACAACTTGCGCGGCTGGGCGTTCGACAAGGTGTGGTGCGACGAGTACGCGGCCTGGAGCAGGAACACCGCGCAGAGCGTCTACGACATGGCGTGGTTCTGCCTCCGCGAAGCGGACGCCCCGCAGATGCTGATCTCCACCACCCCGAAGCCGCTGCCGCACGTGAAGCGGCTGGTCGAGCGTGGCCGCCGCCAGGAGCAGAAGCACCGCGACGGCGGGCCCGAACCCCGGGTGGTCCTCACCCGGGGCCACATGAGCGAGAACGACGCCAACCTGTCCGCCGTCGCCCGGGACGAGCTGGAGGAGGAGTACGCCGGGACGCGCCTCGGCCGGCAGGAGCTGTCCGGCGAACTGCTGGAGGACGTCGAGGGCGCGCTGTGGCAGGGCTGGATGCTGGAGGTCGAAGGCTTCCGCCAGCACGCCGCGAACCTGCCCGAGATGCAGCGCCTCGTCGTCTCGGTCGACCCGGCCACGAAGAGCCACGAGAACGCCGACATGACCGCCTTCACTGTGGCCGGCCGAGGCTGGCCGCTCACCACGGCGTTCGGCGACAACCGGCCCCGCGGGTACGTTCTCCACGCCGAACAGGACCGCTTCACGCCGACCGCCGCGATGCGCCGCGCCGCCGAGCTGTACCACCAGCACGAGGCAGACTGCGTCGTCATCGAGGCCAACAACGGCGGCGACTACCTCCCGGCGCTGCTGATGGAGGTAGACCCGACGGTGAACTGGCGGATCGTCCACGCGACCAGGGGCAAGCGGGCCCGAGCCGCGCCCGTGGCGCAGCTGTACGAGCAGGCCCGCGTCCACCACGTCGGCCCGGCCCGGTTGTACGCCGAGCTGGAGGAGCAGATGACCACCTTCGTCGGCCAGGGCGAGACCGAGGACTCCCCGGACCTCCTCGACTCGATGGTCTGGGCGATCTGGGACCTGTTCCTCGACCCAGCGATGCCGCCACCGCGCAAGACCGACGACCAGCGCCTCGTCGGCCGACGGTGATTCCTTGTGCGCGGACGGGTAGTTGGTGGATAGCCTGCCATCCGAAGGTACGACGGACAACAGGTGGGGACATGGAAAAGAGTGGCCTGATCGCCTCGGCGCAACGTCAGATGAGCCGAGCTTTGAGTGCCTGGTGCACTGGTGATAATGACATGGCGGTGCTCCATGGAGGCATTGGCACCGAACACCTACTCAAAGCACTCCTTGCCGCTCGCCACCCGTCCCTCCTTGTTGACGGCCGAGATTTCAACAGTCTTCTTCACGCCACTGGCCAGAGTGCCTCCGCCGCCTCTCCTCAGACTAAGATCAAGACAATTGGGGCTCTTGACGCTTTCAAGCGCGCCGCCGCCCTAATCAATATGCCGATCAAGGAGCGCGACCTCGACCCGCTTCTGACGGCCCGCAATGGGGTGGCGCACCTTGGAGCACATGACGACGCCATCACCCATGAGGCTCTAGCTGTCGCGGTCACCGTGGCGGACGCCGTTCTGATGGACCTCCAGGAAGAGGTGTCGGCCTTCTGGGGCTCGCGGGCAGAACGCCGCCATGACCTTGAAGCAATGCAGCGGGATGCTCAGATGGCGGTGGAGCAGGCTCTGACACAGGAGGGAGTCGAGGCTGCAGATGAGCGCCTGATGGAGGCATGGGAGGACGGCCTCTTGGAACCCATGGCCGAAGATTTTCGGAGTGAAGGCTTTCAGGCGGCTCAACTGGCAGTTTCAGTGAAGATCAGGTGTGCCAAGAAGCTTTACCGCATGCTCTACTACGGGATGACGCAGCAGGAAATTTTGAACGCCGATCTTGTGGAGCCGGAGGCGGATAGGTGGAGTGAATATGGGGAATGCCTTTCCCGGGACGCAAAGTGCCCGGTGTGTGGCACGCCGGGCGATGTCAGGGCATCCATTAACAGGCGACCTCGACGCTCCAAAAAGGGCGGAAATGGGGGAAGGGGTCGGCGTGCAGAGAATGTTTTCCCCGATTACTTTGACTGCTATATCTGCGGGATCGAACTCGACAACCGCTATGAACTCGAAGTCCTAGGGATGGCCGAGCCCTCCTCGGATGGGTGGTACATCGGGTGAAAGAAAGCAGCTTGAAGTCGATTGAGTCGGCGAAGGGAGGAGGTGCGCCGCTGGCGTGGGGCCTCGTCGGGGACTGCCCGTCACACCATCTATGGCAGTGCGATTCTCGTAGGAAATCTGGACAATTCTGAACAAGTTGAAGGAGCGGCAGAGGGAGTGTCAGCTGCCGCAACCCAACATGTGTGGCTCAACCGCATAGGCTGAGCCCTGGCGTGGGGCCGACTGCCTGGAGGGCACTGTGGGCCTGCGCTCCGTCCTGATCGACGCCTGGAGCTGGCTGAACTACAAGGCTCCGATGAACGACCGGCGCCCAGGGGCCCAAGTGTTCCCGGAGCTGACCGCCACGTGGCTGCCGGAGGAAGACCTCCGGCGGCTCGCCGCGTACAAGCTGCTCGCTGCCTACGACTCGAACCAGGCTGGCCAGCTCGCAGCCGCGACAGGGGACGACTCCGGGCTGGAGCGCCGTGAACTGGGCGATGCGTCGCGGCTGGTGGAGGCTGCGCTCGGCTACCTGCTCGGTGCGGAGCAGCACATCGTCGTCACCGGGGCCGAGCACGCGGACGACGAGGTCCCACCCGAGGGCGCCGTCGAGGCGGCGGCTGCGCAAGGGCGACTCCGCCAGTGGGCCGAAGATGAGCTGCTGCCGCTGCGGATGCAGCAGACAGAGCGCACCGCCGTTCTCAGCGGCGACGGCGTGTACGTCCTGGCGTGGGACCCCGCCAAGCTCCGCCCGACCGTGCGGAGTTATGACCCGGGCTTCTACTTTCCGGAGTGGCCGGACGAGTACGACAACGAGTTCCCGGACCGGGTTCACCTGGCGTGGGAGCTGCCGGAGGACCCGGCCCGGGGGGTGAAGGCCCGGGTGCGGCGGATCACGTGGGAGATCGCGCCCATCGAGCCCGCCGAGGAAGCAGGCGGCTCGGTGCGGGCGGCGGACGGCGACCAGCTCGACTCCGCGGGGCGAGCGGTCCGGCGGTACCCGTGGCAGCCGGAGCGCCTGTCCGGGGTGACGTGCTACCTGACCGACGCGGAGTGGCAGCTCGACGACCTCCGCCGAGGCGAGACGGTCTACAACCTGCCGCCGGCTAAGGCCCGCTACCGGACGCGGCCGGACGGCGTGGAGCTGGACCGGCTGGACCTGCGCATCGACTTCATCCCGGTGATCCACCTCAGCAACACCATCCCGCACTCGGGAGACCGGTGGGGGCAGTCCATCCTCGCCAAGGTCCTCCAGGGACTGGACGAGCTGGCGGCAACTGACTCCGACGGCTCGTCGGCGAGCGCGACGACCGGCACGCCGATCATTGGCCTTGCCGGTGCGCAGCTTCCGCGCGACCGCGCCACCGGCCAGCCCGTGCCGGTGGAGGTGCGCGCCGGTGCAGTGTGGCAGCTCGGCGAGAGCGGCCGGATGGACGCGCTCGACACCTCGCCGCAGCTCGCCGAGCTGCGTGCCCGGAGCGAGCACCTGATGGACCGCATCGCCGCGTCGTCGCGGCTCACGGCCGCCGGCCTGGGCACGCTCGACCCGTCCAACGTGCCGTCGGGGTACACGCTCCAACTCGCCCTCGGCCCACTGGACTCGCTGGTGGCCAGCATGCGGCTGGCGCGGGAGCACAAGTACAAGCTGCTGCTGCGCTTCGTCCAGCGGCTGTTCCAGGCCGGGCACGCGGAGGGCTGGCCCACCGGCGAGAGCGTGACGGCCCGGGTCGCGTGGGGCCCGCACACGCCGCAGGACCGGGCGGCCGTCCTGGAGGAAGTCGTCAAGGGCGTTGGCGCGAGCGTGATCTCGCTGGAGACCGGTGTGAGGATGCTGATGGACGCCGGGTACCCGATCGAGGACGCGGCCGAGGAGGTACAGCGCATCCAGGCCCGCGCGTTCGACGCGGCGGCCCGGCTCGCCGATGCCACCGGCGACAACGCCGCCGTTCGTCAGTTCCTGGGACTGCCCGAGACAGGACCGGACATTCCCGCACTGCCGTTGGTGACCGCAGCTGGCGGGAACGATCACTGATCGCGGACGGGGTGGCGGGAATTCAGGTGAGGGGCTGGGAGCGAGGGAAGGCGAGCGGTGTGCGGAAATCCGGCGGCGAGACAGGGACAACACTCGCTCCCGCCTTCTCGGCCACCTGAAGGGCCTCTGCCAGGTCACCCTGCCCAAGAGCTGTCACCCAGCACTCACTGCACTCGCCGGAAGTGTCATGCTTCGGGGAGCCGTTGAGGTAGCGCGCATGTACGAAGGCGTCCGTCGGGTAGTCGGCGCGAAGGACATGCCAGACGCCGTCCTGCTCCTCTGCCGGAAGTCCTGCGGCTACCTCGGGCCGCATCGGCAGGAAGGCCCGGCCAGCGTGCTGCCGGACCAGGAAGATGCGGTCGAGGTAGTGGCAAGTGCTGTCCTCTGGGGACTCGTTGGCCAGCCAATCCACGGCTTCCGCCTTGGAGCCGGGACCCCAGAGCAGTTCGGTCGGGTACTGGGTCGCCTCGTACCACGAGTCGAACTCGAACAGGTGCGGATCGCTGATGCCACCGGGTTCGTGGACGGTTCGAAGCACGATGAACTCGAAGTCGGAGTCGTCGCGGAAGCCTTGCAGGTTCTCTGCGTCCCCCGCGGCGATGTTTCCTGTGCGCGGGTCCCAACCCAGCCAGCAGACACGTTGGGGCAGCCCGGCCGGGTAGAGACGCCCACCTGGGGTCTTGTGGCCCCACAAGTGATTGATGATCTCGGCCAGGTCCCAGATGCGCTGCGTCGCTTCAATGGGGCTGAGCAGGGTGAAGCCGTTCGGGTGGGCCACGGCGTTTCGCAGTTCGCTGAGCATCTTCTCCATGCCGCGATTGCGCTGTCCTTGCAGCAGCCCGACGTGCCGAGCCCAGGTCTTCAAGGAGTGCAGCATGCCTCCACCGAACTTGACCCACTCGCCGCTCGGACCGGTCTTGACCTCGTTCCCCTTCTCGGCCTTGTACCTGTCCAAGAAGTGGTTGTAGCGGTCTGCCGGCACCGTGTGTTCCACCCCCCGGGGAGTGCGGAAGGTGATCAGCCCGTTGTGAAACGAGACGAACCTGTCCCGAAGCGCCTGTTCGAGGACCAGGAGAGCGGCGTCGCTGGCAGCGGTGTAGAGGTCGTAGCAGAGCAGCCCGTACGAGTAGATCCGCTGGACCTGCTCGAAGCGTAGCCGTGTCTCCTCCGAGACGTCGGGCGCGAGTTCGAAGCGGGTAACCGCCTTGTGGCGGAACTCGGCAGCGGCTTCCGGGCTCATCGGCCCGCCGAGCCCGCGCGGGGTGAAGACGAGCCCCCGAGGGTCGGGGGCCTGCATGTCACTGAACGTCTCGAACTCCACCGCTCTGTACCTCCTGGGCTTGAATGAACCTTGCATCATCACGCTCTGTCTCGTGAATGAGCAAGCAGTTTCGCCGAGTTGGTGAGTTCGCTTGCGCAGGCGGCGCGCCGTGGTGGCTACACTGGGCCACTGGCGCGGGGGCGCTGCTCCGGAGGACGTCCGCATGGCCCACCGCTCCCTGCCGCCCGTCGTGCCCGTCGGCTACCGCCGCGATGGCCGCCCGATCTTCCCCATCCTCGGTGCCTCGCCGGACGACCCGTCCAACGACCCGAACCCGGGCGACCCGCAGCTGCCCGCGGTTACGCAGGCCGACCTGAGCAGGCTCCTCGCGCGGGAGAAGTCGCAGGGAGCGCGGACAGCCTTGAAGAAGCTCGCCACCGACCTCGGGTTCCCGGACACCGACACCCTCACCACGTACATCACCGAGCGGCGTGCAGCAGACGAAGCCGCGCTGACCGAGGTACAGCGGCGGGAGCAGGCCGCGGAGCAGGCGATCGCCGCCGCGAAGGCCCGCGAGGAGGCCGCCGAGGCCGCGCTCCGCTCGGCACGGCTGCGCGCCGTCCTCGCTGGTGCTGGTGCTACGGGCGATGACCTGGCGGACGCCGAACGCCTGATCAGCCTCCCGGACGACGCCGACGATCAGGCCGTGGTCGACGCGGTCGCCGCGCTGAAGGAGCGCCGCAAGGAGCTGTTCGGCCAGCCCGCCGCCGCCCCGCCCGCGCCCGGCGGCGCACCCGCCGGAGGCCCGCCGCCGCGGGGCACCGGCGCGAGCACGCTGGGGGCCGCAGGTCTGGCCATGGCCAAGCGGCGCGGCCACATCACGCAGTAACCCGCCCCTCTGACCCGGCAGTCACCGGGACAACGGGACCACGCCCCTCCTCGTGGACGGCACCACCGCCCGGGTGAGTGCGAGAGACCGCTCTCACCCGTCCCCGAAGGAGGGGCCCCGCATGACCATCCAGCCGATCACGTCGAGCACGACGCTGACCGCCGACAAGGCTTGGCTCGTCGGCCTGCACGGCACCGACACGACCGAGACCGTGACGCTCGACGTCACCAAGCTCACCCCCAACACCCACTACCAGGCGTCCGCCGACACCCGGCAGCCCTACAGCCGGGTCCTGTCCGGCGTCCCCGTCGGCCGCATCACCGCCAGCGGCCTGTACGGCGCGTTCGACCCGACGGCCGTCGACGGCCGCCAGGTCCTCGCCGGCGTCGTGTACGCGGAGGCCCTGTTCTCCCCGAACTCCACCCGCGTCCCGGCCGCGCTGCTGTGGCACGGCGTCGTGCGCGCCGCCCGGGTGCCCGGGGGCATCGACCCGACCAAGGTGACGCCGAGCAGCACCGGCGCCCAGATCCGCTTCGTCTGAGAGGAGAGACCCATGACGATCCAGGACCTCGTGAAGGACATCACGGTCAACGACCTGACGACCTTCGCGCGCTCGATCCAGACCCCGGACGACTACTTCCTGACCCGGTCCGTCCTCGCCGAGACCCACGTCAACGAGGTGATGTGGCGGATCAAGTCCACGTCCCGCCGCCGCAACGCCGCGAAGTACCGGTCGTTCTCCGCGAGCGTGCCGTTCGCGACCCGCAAGGTCGCGCAGACCGTCACGCAGGGCCTCTTCCCGCCGCTGGGGGAGAAGCTGCTCGTGGACGAGCAGGAGCTGATCCTCCAGGAGCAGGCCCGCGGAGCCGACCAGGAGCGGCTGATCGAGACGATGTACGACGACGTGGAGCAGCACGTCGGCGCGATCAAGGACCGGCTGGAGCTGGCGGCCGGTGACCTCCTGGTCGACGGCAAGCTGACGCTGGCGGAGAACGGTCTGGTCACCGAGGCGGACTTCCAGGTGCCGGCCGCGAACCTGCCGGTCGCCGCGAAGGTGTGGTCCGACCCGACCTCCGACCCGCTCGCGGACGAGCTGCGGTGGATCGAGCTGTTGCGCTCGACCGGCAGGCCGCTGCCGGAGATCGCCCTCACCTCGTACAAGGCGCAGACCTACCTCGCGGGCAACGCGGCGTACCGGGCCGCGTACTACGGCTCCGTGGTGGGCTCCAGCACGCCCACGGCGACGCTGACGCCGACCGAGGTCGCCTCCGTCCGGGCCCGGTACAACCTGCCGCAGATCGTCACCTACGACGTGCAGATCGACGTGGACGACGTCGCCACCCGCGTGCTGCCGGAGAACCGGTGGATTCTCCTGCCCCCGAACCGGGACCGTTTCGGGCAGACTCAGTACGGCACGACCGCGCAGGCCCTCGCCCTGTCGCGGGGGTCGAACCCGCAGATCGTCCGGGAGGACGCGCCTGGGATCGTGGTCACCCGAGGTGCCCAGGACGACCCGGTCCAGATCTGGACCGCGGGCCACGCCGCCGCGATGCCGGTGCTGTACACAGCGGACGCCTACGTCTGCGCGACGGTGCTGTGATGGGCGGCCGACTCGCCGCCGCGGTGCACATCGAGCACCCGGTGAGCCACGAGCGCCTGGTGCTGGAGCCCGGCACAGAACCGGAGGCTGAGGTGGCCGCGCTGATCACCAACCCGGCGGCGTGGGAGGGCGGCCAGCCGCCCGAGCCGGAAGGGGACGGTGACGCGGAGCCCGAACGGGAGGAAGAGCCCGAAGCCGAGCCGGAGTCCGAGCCCGAGCCGGAGCCGGAGCAGGAACCAGAACCGGAGCCGGAGTCCGAGCCGGAGCCGGCCCGCCGCTCCCGGAAGCCCCGAACCACTGCCTGACCCGACCGGCGCCCGCCCCGCGGGTGCCGGTCCTTCTTCTTGGAGCTCACCATGGACAGCGGCACCCTGGCGTGGCTGCTCGCCCAACTCGGTCCCAGCACCGACCAGACAGACCTGGCAGCCCGCTACACCCGGCTCGGGTCCGCCCGCGCAGTCGCGCTGGAGGTCCTGGCCGAGCGCCGGGCCCAGCTGCTCGCCGACCCGCTGCGCCTGACTGTCGACGGCGTGGTCACCATGGACAACACGGGGAACCTCACGGGCCTGGAGCGCCAGATCGCCTCCGTCCAGGATGGCCAGGCCCCGGACGACGCGCCCACCGAGGCAGCTACCTACCTCGTCACCGCGCCGCTGCGGCCCGCGAACCGGAGGCGGTGACCGTGCCCCACCCGTGGCCCCCGCTCGTGCCGGGCGACGCGGACGAAGTCGCCCGCCGCGTTGCGGCCGTACTCGAGGACGCCTGGCAGCGGCTGGCCGACCGGCAGACGGCGGTGGCGACCGCGTTCGCCCAGCACGAGCGGACGCCGCAGGTGCTGGCCACGATCGAGGAGTTCAAGGCGGCGATCGAGGTTTTCCACAAGGCTGTGGACGGCGAGGCGCGGGCGTTCGTCCAGCGGCAGTTGCCCAGCCTGTACGCCCGAGGCGCGGCGGAGGCCGCCGACGCGGTCGGGGCCAGCTTCACCTGGACGCTCATCCACCGGGAAGCACTCCAGTCCCTGGCGGCGGACTCCTACGCGGACTTCTTGCGGCGGTCCGAGGAAGCGGAGCGGATGGCCGGAGTCTTCTACCGGGCGGCCCGGCGTGCAGCCCGCCAGGAGCTGCCGCACCTGGCCGCCGGCAACACGACGGCCCGTCAGGCGGCCCGCCAGCTGGCGAATCGCCTCCTCGCCGAGCACCAGCTCGGGCACGTCGTCTACCGCGGCGGAGCGAGGGTGCCCGTGCGCGCGTGGGCAGAGGCGGCGACCCTCGCGAAGTCCGGCGTCGCGTACAACGCCGGGACGCTCAGCGTGGGGCGCGAAGCCGGGGTCCGGGTGGTCGAGGTCTTCGACGGGGCCGACTGCGGATGGACGTCGCACACCGACCCCGACAAGGCGACCCGCAGCCTGCGCTCCCTCGAAGAAGCCGCCCAGTGGCCGATCTCCCACCCGCGCTGCGGCCGGGCGTTCGGGCTACGCCCCGACGCCGGCCTTGACCCGGTGGCGTAAGGGGCAACGCTCGGGTCACGCCGGGGGCGGGGGGCTCTTGGCGGCCACCCGCACCCCCGCGTGGTTTTCCGACTGTGTTCCGGTCGGTCAGGCTTCCTGACGCGAGGCGAAGTAGTCGCCAAGCATGTCGGTGGTCCACTGGGCCTGATGAACATCGCCGCGTGGCCCGAAGTCGATGAACCAGGGCTTCACATCGAGGATCGGCGTCCCGTCGACGGCGTCGAGGTCTTCGACGTGGAGGTCCAAGCCGTCGACCTTGATAAGGCGGCAGCGGGAGACGCCGAGCCAGTTGAGGCGGCGCATGTTGCGGTGGCCGAAGATGCCGACCTCGGGCCAGTCGGGGTTGTCGCGTGGGCGTCGGGCACCGAGGTTGAGGTCAGTGGGGTCGGTGAGGTGGAACCGGAAAACGACCTCCAGATGGGAGAAGTCTTCGAGACCCTTGGTGGCGTCGGCGGTGAAGCGGGTGCTGTCGAGGCGGATGATTGCCCGCGTGCCGCCCCAGAAATCGTCCGTGGGCTCGGTTCGGCCGCCCACTACGTGGCCCAGCGCCTCGACTTCGAAAATCTCGCGGTCGGTCATGGTCGGTTCCCCTCCTGTGGATCGGTATGTGACGGTCCATCTGTTCAGCCGGTAGCTTCCAGGTAGGCGGCCGCCCTGCTGTCGACTCGGTCGATGCTCCGGATACCGCGGTGCCGGAACGGCGACAGCGTGGCCCGCATGTGCATCGCGGTCTGCCGGGTCCGGCCCGAGCGAACGGACTCCATGGCGTCGAGGGCTGCTGACCAGACCGTGCAGCCCTCTTCGATGTTCTTCAGCCGGACGTGGACGGCGCCCAGGTATCCCAGAGTGACGGCGTGGGTTCGGGCGAACGAAGTGGCCTTCCGGGTCTCGACGCTGTGCTCGAACTCCTTCACAGCTCCCGGGAGATCACCTATGTCGCGCAGGGCTGAGGCGGTCTCGTGCGCGAGGCTGGCCTCGCCGAAGAAGAAGACCCGGGCCGGTTCGTCGTCTCCCGGTCCGGCCGCGGCGAGGTCGCGCTGGGCCTTGAGCAGGGCACCGGTCGCCGCCGTGTGCTGACCGGTCGCTGCCAGGCCGCGGGCGTGGATCACTCCGAGCAGGGCGCGTTCGCGGTGGCAGGCGAGAGCGTATCGGTTGCCGCTGATCGACGCGGTGGCGATGTCGAGCGCCTGCTTGGCGTGTCCTAGGTCGAGCGCCTGGTGGGCCATCGCCCGTAGGACATGGCCAGCCATCGCCGGGTCGTCCGCCTCTGCGGCGAGCCGGACTGCCAGGCCGAAGTAGGTCTGGGCCGCTGCGTGGTCGGTGCTGTCGAAGGCCATCCAGCCAGCTACGTAGGCGAGTTCGGAAGCTGCCGAGAACATCTGCCGACGAGTGCGTTCAGATGCGAAGGTCCCACGCAGGAACCGCGCAACGTCGCTGGTGAGGTATTGGACAACAGCAGTGCGGGCATGGCCCCCGCCGCGCCGCTGGTCGACCTGGGAGAACAAGCTGGTCATGTCGCGTACTGCTTCGACATCAGCTTCGCCCACCCGCCGAGTGCCAGCGCCACCGCGTGTTGTTCCGGTGCGCGCCATGGCGCTCCACCACTTCTCTCCCGGAAGGGCGAGCGCGCCGAGGGAGTAGGCCATCAGCTGTAGGGCGGTGCTGCGATCCACTTCCACGTCGTCCACGTCGATTCGTCGGAGATCGGCCAGGACGCTCAGCGTATCCAAGCTCCAGTCGCGGAGATCGACTGCCGCCTCAGCCAGGCCGAGATCGGCGAGGGTGACCGTGCGTCCAAGCCGGGCGGAGAGGACTGTGGCGAGGTAGTGCGGCATGTTGCCCGACGGCACCACGCTGTAGCGCACCCAGTGGCTGATCAGCGACTTGCCGGGACGTGCAGGATCTCCATTGCGACCTGCGATGATGCCCAGCTCCAACGCCAGGCGATCGTACGTCATACGAGACTCTTTGATGATCTTCTGCAGGCTCTCGTTCACGCGAACTAGCTTTGCCATCACAGTCCCTGACTGCCCGTTAAACCGGTTAAACCGCTGGGGGTGGCCAACACCTTACTCCCAGTCGCCAACCACGGTTGTCTAGATCGGGCGGGCGGTACCGCCCGAGCATCGACTCTCCCAGCCAGGGTTACGGCTCGGGATTCAACACCTGTGGTGGCGAAAGGAGCGGGCGTGGGCGCGGTAGAGCAGGAGCTCCAGGATCAGGAGTGGAAGTTCCCCGCAACACCGGACTCGGTCAGGCTCGCCCGACGCGATGTTGACCGAGCTGTCCAGGAGTGTGACTGGGAGACGGACAGTTCAGGGGCGGAAGACCTCGTGGTGATCGTGTCCGAGCTGGTCACCAACGTGTTGCGGCATGCAGCTGTACCTAACAAGAACGTGGTGGTGCGCTTGCGGTGGACGGAGGACCGCTGCCGGATCGAGGTGGTGGACGGTCGGCCGGACTTGCTGCTGCCTGCGGTTTTCCGCCCTTCTGAGGAGAGCGGCCGGGGCCTGTTGCTGGTGCAGAGGCTGTCGGCGGCCATGGGCGTCGAGAGATCGGGAGGGGACAAGATCGTGTGGGCCGAGGTGCCTTACCGGGAGCAGTTGGGGGCGGCGGCATGACGGCGCGATGGCCAGAGACAGTGAGGCGTGCCTTACGTCGCGTTCTGCGGCTTCGCCGGTCGAGCCCGCCCGCGCCGGTCGCGCCGGCGTTCTCCGGCACCGGACTGCTGCCCCGCTGGGCGACACCTCCGGTGGATCACAGCGGCACGACCCTCGTTGAGGCGGAGAGGGCGGGTGGGGCGTACTGGTGCGAGGTGACCGCGCTGACGCCAGGGGCGGGTCGCCGGATGGTGCTCGCCACGTTCGAGGCGTCCTCCGCGCGGATCGCCGTGTTGTGGATCAGGGCGCGGTTGAACGCGATGGCGGAGCACTTCGACGCGACGGACGCGCACTGGCCCCGCCTCGCCTTCTCGACTCGCGAGGAGTACGAGGCCGCGATGGCTGCCGTGGTGTTCGGCGAGGACTTCACGCTGACGCTGCTCGTTGACCAGACGGTGTACGTGCTTTCGGCCGGGGCCAGCACCGGTGCGGAGCCCCGCATGCCGGGCCGGTTGCGGACGCCCGTGGCCGTCTGACCCAGCACATAGTCTCCCGGGTCGCGCCGACTGCACTGGCCCGGAGCAGGGACGCCCCGACGTCCCCGGCACAGAAGCGCCGCGCTTGCCGCGGCAGACGAGTAGGAGTTGTGATGACCGCCACGGCGGAAACGACCAGCCAAGCGTCTCCCGACCAGCTGCGCACCGCGATGGTCGAGGCGCTGCGCTCCAGCGGCGCGATCTCTACGGACCGGGTAGCGGCCGCGCTGCTCGCCGTGCCCCGGCACGTGTTTGCCCCCGAGGTGCCGCTCGCTGAGGCGTACGAGCCGGAGCGGGCGCTGGTGACAAAGCGGAACGAGTACGGGCTGGCGGTCAGCTCGGTGTCGGCCGCGCGCATCCAGGCGCAGATGCTGGAGCAGGCGGACGTGCTGCCGGGCATGCGGGTTCTGGAGGTCGGGTCGGGCGGCTACAACGCGGCGCTGATCGCTGAACTCGTTGGCCCTGCGGGCGAGGTGGTGACGGTCGACATCGACTCGTTCGTCACCGAGCGCGCGGAGAAGTACCTCGCCGAGGCCGGATACGGGCGAGTGCGGGTGGTGCTGGCGGACGGCTCCGGGCCGGTGGAGGGCCGCCCGTTCGACCGGATCATCGTGACGGTCGGGGCGTGGGACCTGCCGCCGGCGTGGACCGGTGCTCTGGTCGAGGGCGGCACGATCACCGTGCCGCTGCGGATGCACGGGCTGACCCGCTCGATCACCTTCCGCCGGAAGGGCGAGCGGCTGGTGAGCGTGTCCGCCACGGTCTCCGGCTTCGTCAAGATCCAGGGCTCCGACGCGCACGACGAGTTCCTGGTGCTGCCGCGCGGCACGAAGGAGATCGGTCTGCGCTTCGATGAGCTGGAGCGGCCGGACACCAGCCGTCTGGGCGGCGTGCTGGAGACGCCCCGCGCGGAGTGGTGGAGCGGGGTGACGATCGGCAACCAGGAGCCTTTCGACTCGCTGTACCTGTGGCTGGCGTCCTCGCTGCCCGGCTTCGGCCTGATGTCCGTGGACCCGGAACTGGACACCAAGACGGTCGCCCCGGCGAACCGGATGGCGTGCCCGGTGATCGTGGACGGCGGCAGCCTCGCCTACCTCGCGCTGCGCAAGATCAGCGAGGACCCGGTGATGTTCGAGTTCGGCGCGCACGGCTTCGGCCCCGAAGGGGGACCCCTGGCCGCCCTGATCAACACCGAGGTGCGCACGTGGCACTGCGACCACCGCACCAGCGACGGTCCGGTCTTCACCGCCCAGCCGATCGGCACCCCCAACGACCAGCTCCCGGACGGGCTGGTCATCGACAAGACCCACGTCCGGCTCACGATCTCCTGGCCGTAGTCCGCGACCAGGTCTTGCACCACCGACTCAAGGAGGAAGCACCATGACCCAGGCCCTCACCGGCACCGCCGCCGCGAGCGACTTCGAGCTCGACGTGACGATCGTCGAGGGCGCCGACCCGGTGGCCGCGCTGCTGCGCTCCACCGACGACGGCTGCGGCAGCACCTGCTCGGGCACCGCCTGCACCTCGTTCGGCGGCAACGTCTGACAGCCCCCCTCCCCGTGTGACCGGGGCCCGGTGTGCGGCCGTCAAGCCGCCGCACGCCGGGCCCCGGCGTTTCCGAAATCTCCTTAAATCTCCCGGAATCGAGGCGAATACCCGTGTATGCCGTTGCAGGACCGGCCCTGCTGCGGGCCGCCGCCCGTCCGGCCGGGGCCGGACCGGGGTGGTGGCCCGACCTGGCCGACACTGGCCCCCACGCCACCGGGAACTGGCGGGCCTGGCTCCAGCACGTCTGGTCGGACGCCGTGTTTGCGGCGGCCGTCGAGGTCGCCGCGGGCCCGCAGCTGGCCGCCCGGGTGCGTGAGGTGGTCTTCAACTTCGACCACGTACCTCGGCGGCGGCTACGCCGGCTGACGGCCTCGGTGATGCAGTACGCGCTGCGCCAGCAGCGGGCCACGCCCTTCGGGCTGTTCGCCGGGGTGACCGCGGTCCCCTTCGGCGACTTCCCCGACGCGCCCCGCTGGGGCACGTCCCGGGCGGTGGCGCGGCCCGAGGCGCGCTGGCTGTCGTCCGTGGTTCGGGAGTTGGAGGAGGTGGTCGGGGACCTGCTGCCGGTGACGGCCAACCAGCTGCGGGTGCGCCGAGGGGGGCGCGTCGTCCTGCCGGTGACCCGGAACCCGCAGGACGGCGAACCGGCGGAGGTGTCCGTCCGCGCGACCGGCCCGGTGCTGGCCGTGTTGGAGGCGGCCGATGGCCCAATGTCGGTGACGCTCGGCGAACTCGCCGACCTGTTCGCGGCCGCCCCGCCGGACACGGTGCACGCGATGCTCGGCGAGCTGGTGCGCCAGGGCTTCCTGATCAGCATCCTGCGGCTGCCGACGACCGCGACCGACCCGCTCGGCCACCTGCTCGCCATCGCCCACACCACCGGCCTCGACCAGATCCCCGCAGCCGACGCCTCCTGGAACACCCTGCGAACGGTCCGCGAGCAGCTGACCCGGCACAACGAGCTTGACGATCCGACGGCGCAGCGGACGCTACGTTCCCGGTTGACCCGGCAGCTGACCCGCCAACAGGGCAGAGCCCCGGACGGGCCGTCGCCGCTGATGGTGGATCTGCGGCTGGACGCGGGTCCGGCGGTCCTGCCTCGGCGGGTGGCGTCGCTGGTGGCCGGCGCGGCCGAGGTGCTGACGCGGCTGTCGCCGTTCCCGGACGGCCATCCGGCGTGGGTGGACTACCATGGCCGGTTCGCGGAGCGGTTCGGACCGGGCGCGGTGGTGCCGCTGGTCGAGCTGGTGAACCCGGACACCGGGATGGGCTTCCCCGCCCGCTACCGGGACGCGGTCCTGCCCGACGTGCCGCCGCAGTTCGGACGGCGCGACGCCCAGCTGATGGCGCTGGCGCAGAAGGCCGCTGTCGAGTGCCTGGACGAGGTCAACCTTGACGGCCCCCTGCTGGAGGGCCTTGCCCCGGTGTTGGAGGGAGCGGTGCAGCCGCACGCCGAGATGACCGTGCGGCTGGCTGCGGACGGCGCCGTGGCGTTCACCCCGGTGGTGCAGGCGGTGCCGCGCGCAGCGGGCACGACCGCGGGCCGGTTCCTGTACCTGCTGGAGCCCGAACGCCGCCGCGAGCTGGAGGCGGCGATCGCCGTCGCGCCGCCGCTGCGGGCGGACGCACTGGTGGTGCAGGTCTCCGCGCCCCCGCTGTACGCCCGCGCGGAGAACGTCTCCCGCGCCCCGGCGCTGCTGCCCGTACTGACGCTGGGGGAGTACCCGCAGATCGGATCGGTGTTGCGGCTGGAGGAGTTGGGGGTGTGTGCGGACGAGCGGCGGATGTGGCTGGTGCGGCTCGCCGACCGCCGCCCGGTGGAAGTGCGGGCGCTCAACGCGGTGGACTTCCGGGCGAACACCGACCCGCTGGTGCGGTTCCTGTGCGAGATCACCCACGCCCACACCCCGTGGCTGACCGCGTTCAACTGGGGCGCGGCCGGGCAGCTGCCCTACCTGCCGCGGGTGCGCTACGGGGAGGTGGTGCTGTCGGCGGCGCGCTGGCACCTGCCCGCCGCCGACCTACCGGGCAAGGACGCCGAGTGGGAGCAGTGGCGGGCGGCGGCGGGTGAGTGGATCGCCCGCTACAACGTCCGGGCGGCGGTGTACCTGTCGCAGAACGACCTGCGGCTGCCGCTGGACGTGCGCCTGCCGGAGCACCTGGTGCTGCTGCGCGAGCACCTGCTGCGGGAGCCGACCGCCATCCTGATCGAGGCCCCCCGGGCAGACGACAACCGGTGGTGCGGCCGGGCACACGAGATCACCGTGCAGCTGCACACCACCTGCACTCCGCTGCCCGCCACCCGCCCCCGGCCCGGGAGCCCGGCCACCGTCCGGTCCGGGCACCTGCCCGGAGCGTCCGGGTGGCTGTCGGCCCGCCTGTTCGGCAACCCGCGCCGCGCCGACGAACTCCTCGCGCGCGTCCCGGGGTTGGCCGCTGGCTGGGCGGTCCCGCCGCAGTGGTGGTTCCTGCGGCACACCGACCCCGAGCCGCATCTGCGCCTGCGCATCCCCGTCTCCGCCGTCGCCGCGTGGTCACTGGCATCCGAGCGCATCGGCCGGTGGGCCGAGCAGATGCGGGAGGAGGGCCTGCTGACGCGGATGGAACTCGACACCTACCTGCCGGAGTCCGGCCGGTACGGGCGCGGGGCGGCGCTGCGGGCGGCAGAGGAGTTCTTCGCGCTCGACTCCCGGGCGGCGCTGGCCCAAATCGCCTACCAGCGCGCCACCTCCACCGACCCGGCCACCGTCACTGCGGCGAGCATGCTCGACCTCGCCACGGGCCTGCTTGGCCCCGAGGCCGGCCACGCCTGGCTTCTGGAGCGGGTGCCCAGGCGCAGCGAGATCGCGCTGCCGCGCTCCGCGTCGCGGCTGGCCGCCGAACTCGCTGCCAGGCCCGATCGGTTGGCGCTCACCGAGGAGGGCCGCGCCCTCGCCTCGGAGTGGGAGGTGCGGGCCAAGAAGCTGGCCGACTACCGCAGGGCGCTCGGCCGGGACGGGGAGTTGGAGCCCGCCGACGTCCTCGGTTCGCTGCTGCACCTGCACCACGCCCGCGCCGTCGGCCTCAACCCGGCCAGCGAGCGCACCTGCCACCGCCTGGCCCGCGCCGCCGCACTCACCCTCACCGCCCGAACCGCTCGCGCCGAGGAAGGACAACCGGCATGACCGCCGACCTGCTCGCACCGCCCACCGATGCCTCCGCCCAGTGGGGCCAGTCCCTGGCCAAGGGCGGCCTCGCCACCGCCCTGCTGCACATCGAGCGCGCCACCACCGGCCGAGGTGACTGGGACACCGCACACGAGTGGATCACCGCGTGCGTGCGCCAGCCCGTGAACTCCTTCGCCGAGGCCGGCGTGTTCTACGGCGCGCCCGCCGTCGCCCACGTCCTGCATCTCGCCGCGATTCACGGGCCGCGCGCCTACAAGCAGCCGCGCATGGGCCTGAATGCCGTGGTGGAGGACGTGGTGGAGCAGCGCCTGGCCGCCGCCCACCACCGCATCGACGCCGGGCAGCGCCCCGCCTTCCACGAGTTCGACCTCCTCGGCGGCCTGACTGGTCTCGGTGTGCACCTGCGAGCCCGGGGACGGCAGGAACTGCTGCGGGAAGTGCTGGCCTACCTGGTGCGGCTGACCGTGCCGGTGGGCGGGCGCTCGGGCTGGTGGACGCACCTCGCGCCCACCGGCGAGCGGGACGAGCGGTACCCCGACGGCCACGGCAACTTCGGCATCGCGCACGGCATCCCCGGCCCGCTCGCCCTATTGGCCCTCACCTACCTCGATGGCACCCGCGTGCCCGGCCAGCTGGAGGCGATCGAGCGCATCCTCGACTGGCTGGACGCCTGGCAGCAGAACGGCGCCGCCCGCGCCTGGTGGCCCGAGGCGCTGACCATCGCCGAGGCCGACAGCGGCCGCGCCCGGCAGTCGAAGCCGCTGCGCCCGTCCTGGTGCTACGGCACCCCCGGCATTGCCACCGCCCTGCACCACGCCGCCCGCGCCACCGGCGACCCCGACCGTGCCCGCACCGCCGAGGCCGCCTTCCTCGACGCCCTCGAAGACCCCGACCAAGCTCACAGCCTCACCGACGGCACCGTCTGCCACGGCACCGCCGGGGTCCGGCTGGCCGCCCGGCGCTTCGCAGAGCGCACCGATGACCACGCCACCGCCATGCGCATCCTCGCCGCAGCCAGCAACCTGCCCGACCCCGGCACCGACGCCACTGGCCCCGGCCTGCTCGAAGGCAGCGCCGGCATCTCCCTCACCCGCTGCTCCCTGGGCGCCAACACTCCCGGCACTGGCTGGGACGCCCTGCTGCTGCTCGTCTGACCCGAAGAAGGAGAACCCGTGCTCGCCACCGGCGACCGAGTCTGGACGCAGGTCCACCTGCACCTGGCCACCGACACCCCCGAGGAGCACGCCGTCCGGCTCCTCGGCCCCGCCCTGATAGCCCTGGAGGACCAGGGGCTGCTGGACGCCTGGCACTTCCTGCGCAAGGGCGACCGCTGGCGGCTGCGCTACCGGGAGAGTGCCGCTGGCACCCTGGAGCCCGCGGCCACTGCGTTCGCGGTCAACGAGGCCCTGGACATGTGCCGCGAGGCGGGCATGATCAGCGACTGGACCCCGGCCGTCTACGAGCCGGAGACCTACGCTTTCGGCGGCCATGCCGCGCTGCCCGCAGCCCATCGCCTCTTCCACCAGGACAGCCGCCACGCCCTCACCTACCTGGGAGCCGTTCACCGCGACGAAGTCCCCGACCAGCGGGCCGAGTTGTGGCTGCTTCTCGGCACGACCGCGATGCGCGGTGCCGGATTCGACTGGTACGAGATCGGCGACACCTGGGCGCAGGTCGCCGAGAACCGGCCCGCAGACGGTTTTCAGCTGGTCGTCCCGAACCGTCGTCTGGTCGACGCCACCCGCACCTTGCTCAAGGCCGACACCACCCCAGGCTCCGCGCTCCTGGAAGGCCGACTCGCGCACGTCGCATCCTGGTTCGGCGCGTTCGCCGTCTACGGCCTGACCCTGCGAGCCCTGGTCGACGAGGGCCAGCTGTGGCGGGGGCAGCGTGCCGTCCTCGCCCACCACCAGCTGTTCACCGCCAACCGCCTCGGCCTGCCCCACCAGCAGCAGGCCGCCCTCGCCTCAGCAGCCGCCGGCGCGGTCCTGGACCTGGTCGACGCCAACGAGGCGGTGCTGCGATGAGCGCACAGCCCACCGGCCCGCTCGGCGACGCCCTCGCCCGCCTGCCCCTCGTCCCCCGCAGGCACGCCCTTGCCGCACCGCTGGATCAGCGGGTGCACCAGCTCACCGATCTCGCCCGGCAGGCCGCCGACACCGACAACCCGGCCACCGCCACCAGCGTCCATAACCGCGCCGCGCTGCTCGCCTCCGACCGCGGCCTGCCCGGCCTGGCCCGCGTGCTGTGCCTCAACCACGCCGGCTTCTACCTCGCCCACCCGCCGCTGCCCGCCGAACTGGCTCGCCTCGCCCTCGAACCCCTCGTCAACCTCGCCCACCTCGAACTCCGCGCGGGCAACGGCACCGCCGCACTCGCCGTCCTGGACGAGCTGCTGCGCGCGGTCGCCGAAAACGACGACGCAACCTTCGGCGGTCTGATCGTTCCGCTCGCCGGGCTGACCGCCAGCAGCGCCGACCGCGCCGACGTCCACCAGTGGCTCACAGGCATCCAAGTCTTCGACGGTGCCCGTGCCCTGGTCCGCGCCGGGCGTTGGACCGAGGCACACTTCCACCTCAGACAGTCCACCGACCGCAGCCCCCGCCTGTTCGAGGCCCGCCAGGTCGCCGCCGTCGCCATGGCCCTCGACGGCCGCACCGCCCTTGCCCGGGCCCTGGTCCACGACACCCCCACCGAGGAGCCGTGGGAGAGGGCGGTCGCTGCCGCCCTGACCGTGGCGTGCACGCTGCTCGACGGCGACCCGGCCACCGATCAGGCCGAGGCGATGCTTCGCGCCCACGCCGCTGTCACCCCGCAGGAGGGCACCGGGGTGTTCGACACCCGGCTCACCCTCGCCGTCGCCGACCTCGCCACCGCCGCCGGGCGACTCCCCGATGCCGCCCGCCTGTATGTCGCCGCCGTCGGCCGGACGCTCGCTGCACCCGAGGGCTATAGCGCCCGCGATCTGGAACGCCACCGTCTCGCCGACGGTCTGCCCGCCGAACAGCGCCAGCGACTGGCAGCCATCGCCGCCGAGTGTGGCGTCGGCGGCCCGGCCACCCTGACGACCGACCACGACGACCGGATCACTGCCGCTCTCGCGCTGGCCACCGCCGTCATTACCAACGCGGCCGCCAAGTCCCTCTCCCCGTCGCAGCCGTGACCCGCCCGCCCGTACGGCTACCGGCGCGGGCACCCCCCCGCTGGTCGGTCCGGCGCAACTCCCCGGCGCCTTCCACCAGGACCCGACACCGAGAGGCATCCGCATGAGCACCGCACCACTCCCCAGCGACGTCATCGAGCACGTCAACGGGAACATCCAGCACGGCCAGAAGGTCCGAGAGTTCCTGGAGCTGATTGAGAAGCGCACCCAGGACAGCGGTATCCGCCCGCACCTGCTGACGCTCCAGGAACTCCAGGAAGGCCAGGCGCAACAGGTCGCCGACCGGCTCGGCCTGGCCTTCGTGGAGGAACCCAACGTCCGTCCCGGGTCGCGCAACGCCCTCTTCTACGACACCGCCGTCTTCCGGCGCAACGAGGAGTGGGTGCCGTACGTGGAGGGCATCCGGCACCGCCCCGCCACGGCGCGGCTGTTCATGGTCGACCCGGCCGCTGGCGACCTCAGCCACCGGAAGCTGTCGGTCGCCTCCATCCACGGGAACTTCGGCAACCCCGAGGCCCGGAGCGACCAACTCCGCTGGCTGCTCTCCAACATGGTCAAGGACAAGCGGCTCGCCCTCATCAGCGGCGACTGGAACGCCTGGCCGGAGGGACGCGCCCCGCTCACCATGAACAACGTCGCCGACCGCGCCTACGCCCTCGACCGCTCCGTCCTGGGCGACGACGGCGTCTTCCGCCCCGACGACCAGGCCGACCGGATGCTCGCCTACCGCGGCATGGTGTGGGTGGGCGGACACGCGGCCACCGTCCTCCAGCAGGCCGGCGCGGACCGGCCCAGCACCGGACACGGTCTCGACAAGGAGCGCCAGCGCATCCCGGAGGAGGACCTGCCGCCCGCGGGCCTCGGCCCCATCGACCGAACCTACGTCACCGAGGAACTGCTGACCGCGCTCGTCAGCGCCGAGATCCTGGCGTCACCGGAGGTGCAGGCGATCTCCGACCACCTCCCGGAGGTCACCCGCTGGGACCGCAGCGCGCTGTGGAACGTGATGAACGCCAAGGTCAAGACCGTCCGCCACTGATTCGAGAGGTGCCGCCCCTCCTGGTGCGGGGCGGCACCCGTCGTCGGCCGAGGCTAGCCGGGGCTGTCTTGCAAGGCTCGTAGGGTCGGCGGTATGACGACCCCTACAACCGGTTCCGTCCCGGGCCTTGACGGTGTGGCGGCCATTGTCGCGAAGAAGCTGCTCAAGGACGTCGTCCGGATCTTCCGCGCCGGACCGCTGGTGCTTGACCCGGAGAGCGGCCAGATGGTGCCTGGCCCCGACACTGTGATCTGGGAGGGGCCGGGAGCTCACAGGCCGGCCGGAGGGCCGGGGGTGGTGCTGCGGCTGGAAGGGCAGCCCTACCGCGACGACGGCGACGCGAGGTACTTGCTGTTCACCCCCCTGTCGGCGGCGGTCGCCGAGCTCGATGACCTGGTGACTGTGGTGGAGAGTGAGGACAGTGCGGCGATCGGCCGGGTCTGGCGCGTCCTCGACCCGGGGGAGACCTCGACCCTCCAGGTGGTTCGGGCCACGTACATGCGCATCGAGCGAACTCCCGGCGGTGCGGCATGACCGCCCCGGTGGACCTGGATGCAGTGCGCCAGCACCTGGAAGCGACCGTCATGGTGGACCTGGTGCGGATCTCCCGCCCGACCGGCACCGCCGTACTGGACGTGGCCACCGGCGAGGTCGGTCCGGTGCCGACCACTCCGGTGTGGGAAGGGATGGGGGCGGTGCTGTCTGCGCACGGGCTCGCCACGGTGGAGCAGCTGGTCGGCGGGAAGTGGCTGGAGGACGGCACCAGTTGGTACGGGCTGCTGACGCCACTCGCCGCTCCGATCCCGCAGAGGTACGACCTGGTGGAGGTCGTGCAGGCCGCTTCGCCGACCGCCGGGACCGCGGGCCGGATCTGGCAGGTCCTGGACCCCGGTGAGGCGAGCACCGTGCAGGTCGTCCGAGCGACACGGCTGGACGAGATGGTGGCACCGTAGGGCTCTGAACAGGTGTCTTGCACAGTTCCTAGGGTCAAGGCATGGATCAGAACAGCGATGCCGGCGGCAGCAGCGTCCGGATCAGCACCGACGGACCGACCGCCCGGGTCGAGGTGGACGGCCGTGATGTGGGCCCTGACGTCCGCGCCTACAGCCTTCAGCACGAGGCTGGGCAGCTCCCCGAGCTGACCCTCCTGCTCGCACCCCACCGCTTCGGCGGCTGGGACGGTACGGCCCGGGTCGCCATCGGCGAGGAGCCCGATCCGGGTCCGGCCGCTGCGGCGTTTCTCGCGGCGATCGATGCGGGGGAGCTGGAGCGTGCCGTCCTCAACCGGCACGACCTGATGGACGGTGGCCAGTACGAGTTCACGAGGGCGCTTCTCGTGCAGCTCGCGCAGTGGGCGCTCGGTGAGCAGATCGTCCTCGAGGACGAGAGCTGATGGCGTCGCCGGTGAACCCTAGCGGCCGCTCGGGTGCGTACAGCAACGGCGCGCAGGTCGCGGCCGCGCTGGAGGGGCGGGCGGCGGCGCTGCTTCCGGCAGCCACTGCGGTGGTGCGCCACTACGCAATGCTGCTGGAGACTGCGGTCAAGGCCGGTGCCTCTGGACGTCCCGGGCCCGAAGTCCAGACCGGTGACTACCGCCGGTCCTGGACGCATGAACTCCGGCGAACCGCGACCGGCGTTGAAGCGGTGGTCGGCACGAACAAGCCGCAGGCGCGCCGGTTGGAGTTCGGCTTCGTCGGTCGGGACGTCCTCGGCAGGGTCTTCAACCAGCCCCCCTACCCCCACGTGGGACCGGCGGTGGAACGCATCCGACCGGAGTTCCTGGCAGCCCTGGGCAGGGTCGCGGATGGTGGCCGATGACCCAGTTCGTCAAGGACCTCCACGACGCGGTGGCCGGGGTTCTGCGCTCCCATGGGGTCGGGATGATCTCGCGGGCTGTCTTCCTCATCGAGGTCCTCGATGAGGAAGACGGCGGGCTTGGCCTGTTTGTGGAGACCTCGCCCCACGACATGAGCCCCTGGGACCGGGAGGGCATGGTGCGCTACGCCTCCCTCGACCTGGCGGGGAACCTCACGGCCTCCCGCGTCGTCGCCGCACAGGACGAGGGGGAGTAGTAGTGGCTGTTCAGGCACGAGTTGTCTCCCTCGGGGTCCAGGCCGCGCTGGTCGCCAGCACCGGACGCAGCTGCGGCTATGGGGCCGCGCCGCTGGCCGCCGACAAACCGACCGGCAACACGATCCCGTACTGCGTGCTCTACCCCCTCGGCGGCACCAGCGGCGACGGACCTCCGTTCGGCGACGCCGACGGTGACGCCCGGATGATCTACCAGGTGACGAGCATCGGCACGACAGCGGAGCAAGCCGAGTGGATGGCCGACAAGGTCCGTACCGCCCTGCTCGGCAGGACCTCAGTTGGGGCCTTCGTCACCCCGATCACCGCCGTCGGACATGTGATCATCGGGCGGGAACTCGACAAGGACGAGGGGATCAGCGTCGCGTCGGGTGTATACAGTTACGTACAGCGGTTCGTCCTGCACGTCACTACGCCGGGCAGCTGAATTGCTGCCGTTGCACCAACTCACCGTGGAGACCCACACGGACGCCCGGCCACCGGCACGGGCTGACTCCTGAACGCCCAGTTGGGCGCTTCCCCAGGGGACGGGTCTCCGGTGATCTCTCCGGGCGCCCCTATCCCCGGATTGAGAGTCGAGCGTGGCGAGCACGCAGCAGCGTTTCATGCGCCGGGGCATCACCCGGATCTTCTTCCTCAAGGCCATCGCGGCGGCTACCAACGTGCCGACCCGGGCGGAACTCACCGGCGGTCCCGGCTCCACCGACCTGTCGAAGCTCATCTCCGACGTCGAAGGCTGGGCGCTGGAGAACACCCCCCTGGAAACCCCCGACCTCGGAAACACCTTCGCTTCGAGCATCCCCGGCGAGGACAAGGCGGCCACCAGCTCGCTGACGTTCTACGAGGACCTGTCGAGCGAGGTCGTGGAGACCCTGCTCGCCAAGGGAGTCGAGGGCTTCATCGTCATCCTGCGCAAGGGAGACGTCGCCGGGTCCAAGAGCCTGGACTCCTTCCCCGTCCGGGTGGCCAGCCGGGCCGCCGCGTACAGCACCGGAACGGAGCCGGCGAAGTTCAAGGTCGTCTTCGCCGTGACGGACAGCCCGACCCTGGACGCTGCGGTCCCGGCCGCCGCTGCGGGCTGAGGGGGCGGGCGATGACCACCATCATCGAGCCGCCGGCGGCGGCGGTCGCGGCGGACGCGCACTGGCGGGCGAAGATGGCCCGGCTGCGGGCCCGGAAGCTGCCGGAGCGAACCGTGCGGATCTGCGACGACGACGAGGCCAAGTTGGCCGTCACCGACGCGCAGCTCAAGCTCGCCAAGGCGCTCGCCGAAGCACGAACCACTGCCGCCGCCAACGACGTTGACGCCGGACAGGTCGACTCCTACGTGGAGTCGCAGCCCTTGGTCGTCATCGCCCGCTCCCTCCTCGCCACGGCCGAGCAGCGCCTCTCGGACGCCACGATCGCGGTGACGTTCCGGGCGCTGCCCCGGCCGGTGTGGGAGGCGCTGCTTGCCGAGCACCCGCCGACCGAGGAGCAGGCCGAGCAGAACATGGACTACAACGTGCTCACGTTCCCGGCGGCGCTGATCGCCGCCAGCCACGTCGAGCGGGACGAGGCCGGCACCGAGGTGGACGGTATGAGCGTGGAGGACGCACAGCTGCTCCTGGACGAGTGGGCGGACGCCGACGCCAAGGTGCTGTTCACCGGCGCGATGCTCGTCAACCAACACACCCGGGCTGACCTGGGAAAAGGCTGATCTCCGACCCGGCATTCAGGGCGGAGATGGAGCTGTGCGAGACGTACCGCATCCCGCACTCGCAGCTGATGGGCGCTGTGGGCGGCCGGTGGACGGCACTCGACCGGGAGAAGGCGCTGGCGTGGGCGGCGTACCAGCGGGACGTCTGCGAGGGCTGCGGTACCCGGCCGCAGGAGTGGGACCCGGACCGAGGCGGTGACCGGCAGGCGTACGTCGCGCAGACGCACCGCTGCCTGGGCTGCGAGGTCCTGGAGATGGAGATGGAGCAGGTCCCGGAAGGGGCCGACGGTCGAGGGGTGAAGATCGGGCTGCTGGCGCGGCCCAGATAAGGAGCTAGTCCGGTGGCGGGCGCCTACACCCTGTACGTCCAGCTTCAGGCGGAACTGGGCGGGTTGACGTCCGGGCTGCGCGGCGGCGGGCAGCAACTCAGGCAATTCGACGGCCAGTTGGCCTCGACCCGGGCTGAGATGGGGCGGTTGGAAGCTGCGGCGGTGCGCCTCGGCCGGGCTCAGGCCGCGGCCGCCGAGCAAGCCGCGGCATCCCAGCAGGCAGTGCGCGCGGCGGCGGAGCGGTCCGCCGCCGCGCAGCAGGCCGCGACCGCCGCTGCAGAGAAGGCCAGTCGGGCACAGGCTGTTGCGGCGCAGTCAGCCGCCCGGGCGCAGGCGGAGCAGACCGCCGCGATCGAGGCGACCACCCGCGCCACACGGGCGCAGGAGATCGCCCAGACGATGGCTGCTCGCGCCCAGGCCACCGCTGGCGCGGGGGCAGTCGCAGCGCAGCGAACCGCGGCCGCCGCCGCCGAGGCCGCGACCCGGGCCAGTGAGGCGCAGGTCGCACAAGCTGCCCGCGCTGCCGCCGCGCAGGAGGCCGCCGGTCGAGCCGCCGTCCTGGCGCAGCGCACCAGCACCGGAGCGGCACAGGCCGCCGCGGCGGCGAGCACCGCCCGCGCGACGCTGGCGACGACGGAGGAGCAGGCCGCCCGGCGAGCGGGCGCGGCGGCGATCGAACTCGGCCGGGCGCAAACCGAGGCTGCTGCGGCGGCGCAGGCCGCGACCACCGCCCGCCTGTCGAGCCTGGTCAAGGGCGGGCTGGTACTCGGTGCGATCCTCGCTGCCGGGATCGCCGGGGCGATCTCCCTGGAGCGGGAGATGGCGAACGTCCTGACCATCTCCAACCAGATCGACGGGCGCAACGTTGGCGCATTCACCGACCAGATCGTCCGGCTCTCGACTGAACTGCCACAGACCGCCAAGCAGTTGGCGGAGGGGCTGTACCAGGTCGTCAGTACCGGATTCGACGGCGCGGAGGCCCTGGGGATCGTGGAGGTGGCCGCGAAGGGCGCCTCTGCCGGTCTGACGACCACCGAGATATCGGCGACGGCGCTGCTGGGCGTCCTCAAGGCGTACGGCCTGCCCGCCAGCCAGGCCAGCGACGTGATGGACATCATGTTCCAGACCGTCAACAAGGGCGTCATCAGCTTCGAGGAGCTGGCACAGCAGCTCGGCGACGTGGTGCCGATGGCCTCCGCCGCCGGCATCAGCTTCGCCGACCTGTCGTCCGCCCTGGCGGCGATCACCCTGTCCGGCATCCCCGCGGCCGAGGCCGCCACCAGCCTCAACATGCTGATGTCCAGGCTGATGAAGCCCACCGGCGACCTGGCCGCCCTGATCAGCGACCTCGGGTACGAGAGCGCGGCCACCGCGCTCGCCCAGGACGGCCTGTACGTCGTGATGGGCAAGATCGAGAAGGCGACCGGCGGCCAGGCCGAGGCAACGGTCAATCTTTTCAAGGACATCAGGGCGGTCAGGGCCGCCTTGGCGCTGGCTGCCGCCGACGGCAAGAACTACGCCGACACCTACGGCGCGATCAGCAACGCGGTGGAGCGTGCCCAAGCCACCGAGAGGGCGTACGCCCTCCAGATGAACACGGTCGGCGGCCAGTGGGACCTGTTCCGCAACAAGGCGTCGGCCGCTGGCATGGACATCGCTCGGATTCTGCTGCCCGTCCTCCAGGAACTCGCCCGGGACGCCTCCCTGGTGGCCGGTGCCATCAACGACCTGCCGCCGGGCGTGAAGTCGGCGATCGGCGTGCTCATCGCCCTCGGTGCGGTCGCCCTCGTCACCCGCGCCGGGATCGCCCAGCTCTCCACTCAGCTCGTCGCGTTCCGTGCGGCTGTCACCGAGGCACAGGCCGGCGGGGCGGTCCTGCCTGCGCTGCTGCGCGGCACCAGCCTCGCCGTGTCCGGCCTGACCGGCATCCTCGCCCTCGGTGTCCTCGGCTACGCGGCCTACTCGGCGTCGAAGCAGAAAGCGAAGGCCGTCACCGACGACCTGACTGCGGCGCTGCGCGCCGAGCGCGAGCAGCACGACGTCGGCGCCGGCATGCGGGCGCTCGCCGAGTCGCTTGCCAACAGCGACGACATGAAGAAGCTCAAGGACGCGGGCCTCCAGATGGAGGAGGTCATCGACGGCCTGATGGACGGGGGCGAAAAGCTCGCCGCGCTGAACGACAAGCTCGACATAGGCAAGGCCGCCTCCTGGACTCCCGAACTCCAAGGATTCGACCAGAAGTTCGACGTGGCGAAGAAGATCCTCTCGGAGCGCCGGAAGTCGTGGGATGCCGCGGTCAAGGCCGACGCGGAGAGCGCCGCAGCGATGGACATCGTCACCGCCAAGGTGAAGGGTTCGGTGCAGGCCAACCTCGCCGCGTGGACGCCCGACATGGCACTGCCCGTCGACAAGAACGGCAACCCCAAGTACACGGAGCAGATGAAGGCCCTCGCGAAGGCGCTGGGCGACGTCGTCCAGCCTGCCGATGCGTGGAAGGCCGCGCAGGACAGGATCGCCTCGTCCAGCCGCGCCGGTGCGGCTCAGCTCGACGTGTCGAAGCTGTCGGTCGGCGGCTACATCGAGGCGCTCACAGACCAGGGCAAGGCCGCCCGGCAGTTCCAGTCTGACCTGGACGAGCTGACGGCCCACGGGTATGGGCCGCTCGCCGAGCACTTCGCCAAGCTGGGCGACGCCTCCGCGAACATGGCCCGCGACCTCGTCAACAACCTCAAGAAGGGCAAGACGGGGGCAGCTGATCAGCTCGCCGATCTCACCAAGGTCACCCGCGCCGGACTCGACGACTACATGGCCGAGCTGCGCCGCCAGCTCCAGGCCCAGCGCGACTTCCAGCACAACCTGAGCGAACTCGCTGTGACTGGCCGCACCGAGCTGGTCGACCACTTCGCGCAGCTCGGGGTGAGCTCGGCCGGGATGCTCGATGAGCTGGTGAAACAGCTCCAGTCCGGCAACAGCAAGGTCGCTGACGAGCTGACCTCGGTCATCGATGAGAGCACCAGCCGGTCGACGGCTGCGTACCGGGCCGGGCTGGAGCAGGTTCCGCAGATCGCGGCCAAGTACGGGCAGGCGACGGCCAGGGCGTGGGCAACTGCGGCCGAGACCAACGACATCGCGGCGTTCGGAAAGATCATGCAGCAGATGGCGGTGACCGACATGTCGACGGCCGTCACCGCCGCCAGCGACACCGCACGGCGCGACCTCGGCCGTGGCCTCGACCTGATCAACCAGCTCGCCAAGGCGCGCGGCCTCGACGCAGCGAACGCACTCGCGTCGGCCCTCCTCTCGGGTGACGTGGACAAGGCCATGGTGCAGCTCAAGACGTTGTGGGGCGACACCCCGGCGATGGATGCGCCCGATCTGACCAACGTGGTCAGCGCGTTCCGCAACGCCGGCATCACCTCCAAGGACGAGTGGAGCGGCATGCTCACCCTCATCGCCCAGGTCTCCCAGGCGAAGGGCAGCGAGGCCGCGACCAACCTCACCAAGGCCCTCATGTCCGGCGACATGAAGGCCGTCAACGACCTGCTCGGCCAGATCGGCATGTCGGTGAAGGAGATCCCGGGGCAGAAGACGATCAACGTGTCGGTGAACGCCCCGTCCAGCGTCGACATCCCCGTGCACTTCTCCTACGACGGCCTCAACTCCGACGGCTCCCGGCACATCGCGGGCATGGGCAGTTGGAAGGACGGCGGCGTCGTGGACTTCTTCGCCGACGGTGCGCTGCGGCCCCCGCGTGGGGAGCGCCACGTCGCCCAGATCGCCCGGGCCGGGGACTGGCGGGTGTGGGCGGAGCCGGAGACCGGCGGCGAAGGCTACATTCCGCTCGCCGAGTCCAAGCGCGCCCGTTCGAAGGAGATCCTGGGCCAGATCGCGCACCGGTTCGGCGGGACCGTCCTGTACGGCACCCCCGGGCAGCTGCACTTCGCTGACGGTGGAGTAGTCAGCGCCCGTGCCGCACAGCCGAACCGGGCTGTCGCCAAGCTCGTCCCCGGCCGCAGCACCTCAACGACGACCGTGATCGTGCGCGAGAGCGCCCCGCCAGGCCCCCTGGTCGGTTCGATGCCGATCACCGTGACTGGCTCCGCCGTCACCGGCGAGCAGGTCGCCGACGCCGTGATGCGCCGCCTCCGCCACCTCCAGCGGGGAGGGCGGGCCTGATGACCACCACCCTTGCCGACTGGCAGATCGACGTGGCAGGTGTGCTCATCGGCCATGGCACCGACGTCCTGATCGGCGACATCGACGGCATCGGCACGCCCGACAAGCACGTCGGGGACCGGGCGATCCCGGGGGAGGACGGCTCCTACCCGGGCCGCGACACCCTCGCGCCGCGCTCGATCCGGATCACCGCAGGCATCCGCACGCCCGGCGACCCGGGCGCAGCGTTCGACCGGCTCGCGCAGCTGGAGGAGGCCGCCGACACGCAGGTGCGCTTCACCCCCGGGGCGACGGACGTCCTGCGGGTCCAGCGACCTGGGCAGCCGACCCGCCGCCAGTACGGGCGGCTGATCAGTGCCCGCGCGATCAGCCTCGCCGACGCCGCGCACGGCTGGATCCCGGTCGAGATCACCTTCGCCGGGTTCGACCCGGCCTGGTACGCGGACACCACCTCTGGTTTGACCCTGTCCCTGGACACCTCCGCCCACAGCGGCGGAGGGTTCACCGCGCCGCTGCGCGCCCCGATCACCACCGGCACCCCCGGCGCGGCGGCCCGGCCCGGCTGGGCCGTCAACACCGGTAACCGCCCGGCGTGGCCGACACTGCGGATCACCGGACCCGTCATCAACCCGCGGATCTGGGTCGACGGCCAGCCCGACGCGGTCTTGGAGTTCACCGTCGCCCTCGGCCCGGGGGAAACCCTCGACGTCGAGACCCGGCCCGGTCTGCGCAACATCGTCCGCAACGGGCAGGGCACCTACGCCGGCGCCCTGGCCAGGACGAGCCGCCTGGACCTGTTCCGGCTCCCGGCGGGCCGCTCCGAGATCCGCTGGTCCGCGCAGGACGCCACCGGCACCTCCCGCCTCGCCATCACCTGGCGCGATGCGCACTCCGCCCTCTGACCCCCACCCCACCGGAGAACACCATGACGCTCATCCAGCCGCCGCTGATGGTCACCGGCGGCACCCACCCGGCCCGCAGCATGCGGATGATGATCCGGGATCTGTCCCACGGCTCCCAGGGCATCACCGAGGGCGGCGACCTTCGGGTCTCCCCGACGACCACCCCCGGCCCGGGGGTCCGCGTCGGCACCGGCTCGGCCGTCGTCGCTGGAGCGACCTGGGGACAGGGTTCCTACACCCAGGCCAACTCCGGCGACCAGGTCGTGCCGATCGCCCCGACGGGCGGCACCGGCCGCACCGACTTGCTGTGCCTGAGGGTCGAAGACCCGGAGTTCGAGGGCAGCCGCGACCCGGCCCGCGACGACATCGGGTACTTCCACGTCATCCCCGGCGTCTCGGCCACCACGGTCGCGCCGCCGGCGGGCATGAGCGCGATCCCGCTCGCGCGGATCACCCAGCCGCCGAACTGCGCCACCGTCACGGCGGCGATGATCACCGACCTGCGGAAAATCGCCAACCCCCGCCGTGACCGGCAGCTGAACACCATCATCGGGTTCCCCTACAGCGCGCTGCCCGAGCAGTCCGGCGTGTGGCAGGACAACTGGCCGCCGAACGCCGTGGTGCAGACCGACGTGCCTGCCTGGGCGACGCGGGCCAACCTGGTCGCGACCCTGACCGGCGCCCAGGTCAGCGGCGAGACCTTCTTCGGCCTGCGTCTCAGGTGGGGGGCGTCGTGGATCAGCAACGAGTACCCGGTCGACACGGACACCATCACGTGGGCCTCGCGGATCACGGCCGTGGTCGCCGACAGTCCTGCCCTTTCCCCGGACTTCCGAGGCAAGCGGCAGGAGTTGCGCCTCCAGGGCGGCCGCTACAACAACGTGCAGGGCGGCGCGAACGTCAACAGTTCCACCGCGGTGGTCTTCGACGTCGAGTTCGTAGAAGGCACGTACTGATGGCGGCGGTCTACCGGTACTTCACGACGCACGCGCTGACCGGCGAGGTCCTGGCCCACGACCTGCCGCTGTCGGGTGTCGCGTTCGGGCCGGAGCTCAACGGGCCGGGGCGGATGAGCGGCACCCTGGCCCCGCGGTTCGCTCACCTTGCGCCAGCCCAGGCGGACGCCGGGTCGGTGCTGCTGTGGGCGGAGCGCAACCGGAAGCTGATGTGGGGCGGCCTGATCTGGTCGGCCGAGCCGCAGGACGACGAACTCCCGATCGAGGCAGCCGGGTTCGGGTCGTACCCGACCCGGCGGTACGCCCTGCACGACAACCTGGGCGGGCGCGGCCCGTACACCGGGGTCGACCCGTGCCAGGTCATCGCGGACACGTGGGCGTACCTCCAGGAGCAGCCGGACGGCGACCTCGGCGTGCGCGTCAAGGTGCTGTCCGGCGGCTGCCCGGCCCGCCTGGGCACCGCTGAGCAGCCCTACACCGTCAACTCGTGGGAGGCCACCGCGCTGTCGAGCGTGATCCGCGACGCCACGACGATCGACAACGGCCCGGAGTGGACGGAGACCGTCGCCTGGGACGGGGAGCAGCCGACCCGGACCATCGCCCTGAACTGGCCCAGGCTCGGCACCCGCCGCGACGACCTGTGGATCGCCACCGGCATCAACGTTGCTGAGAAGCCGAAGATCACCTCCAGCGCCGACGAGTACGCGCAGGTCGTCATCGCCCTCGGCGCGGGCACCGGCTCGGTGAAGATCCGAACCGTGGACGCGGTGCGCAACGGTCGGCTCCGCCTGGAGAGCGTTCTCGACCGGCCGTCCGTCACCAGCATGCCGACCCTCGCCGCCCTGGCCCGCACCGAGCGGGCCCGCCGCCAGCAGCCCGCGCTGGTCGAGGAGATCACCGTCTACGACCACCCGGCCGCGCCGATCGGCTCGTGGCAGGTCGGGGACGACGTGCGGCTCTCCATCCACGACCAATGGGCGGACTACGAGGGCTGGGCGCGCATCACCGGCTGGACCCTGCACCCCCCGGAGGGGGAGCAGCCCGAGACCGCCACCCTGCGCCTCGCCCGCGCCTACACCACCGGAGCCTGACCGTGCCCAACGCCCTGGACGAACTCGCGCGGCGCATCGCCGCCCTGGAAGCAGCTCTGCCCGAGCTGTCCCGCGCGTCCCCGCTCGCCTACTCCTCCGTGGACGACGGCGCGCTGACCGTCACCGCCGACGGGAAGCTGCGCGCCATCATCGGGCAGCAGCCCGACGGCACCACCGCAGTCAACGTCGTCAACGGGCCGCCGCCGCCGACCCCGACCACCCCGACGGCCGCCGGCGTACTCGGCGGTGTCCGTGCGTCCTGGGACGGACAGTTCGATGGTGGCGAGCCGACGCCGCTGGACTTCACCCGGGTCGAGGTCCACGCCTCCACGACGGGGACCGACTTCACGCCCGGCCCCGAAACGCTGGCCGGCACCATCGAGTCCCCGCAGGGCGGCAGCGTCCTGGTGCCCACGACGGTGCCGGTCACGGTGCTCCTGGTGGCCCGCTCCAGTTCCGGCAAGCCGTCCGAGCCGTCGGGCCCGGCGAGCGCGGCCCCGGCCAAGGTCGTCGCGGACGAGGTCCTGGCCGGGATCGTCACCGAACTCGCCCTCGCCGACGACGCGGTGACCGCCGCGAAGGTCGCCGTCGGCGCGATCGACGCCAACGCCATCGCCGACGCTGCCATCATCGCCAGCAAGCTCGGAGCGGCAGCCGTCCAAGCCGCCGCCCTCGCCCCGGGCGCGGTCACCGGGCCCGCTATCGCCGCCGACTCGATCACCTCCCGCGAGATCGCCGCCGGCGCGGTGACGGCAGCGGAACTCGCCGCAGGCTCGGTGAGCACCACGAAGCTCGCGGCCGGGGCCGTCACGGCGAGCCAGATCGCGGCGGGGGCGGTCACCGCCACGGCGCTGGCCGCCAACTCCGTCAGCGCCGGGAAGATCGCAACGGATGCGATCACGGCCGGGAAGCTCGCCGCAGACGCGGTGACCGCGCGCGAGATCAAGGCCCTGTCCATCACCGGCGACCGGCTCGCCGCGAATTCGATCACGGCGGCGCAGCTTGCCGCCGGAGCGATCACGACCAACGCCCTCGCCGTCGGCTCTGTCGGCCCGGCCCAGTTGAACACCGGCACCGGCAACAACCTGATCCCCGACCCGTCGTTCGAGGGCCCGCAGGCCGCCGCGCTCGTAGGCGGGGGCTGGGACCGCACCGCACCCGGCAACAACTCCGGCTGGGCGCTGACGCTGACCGTGCCCGCCGGGACGACGGTAGCCACCAGCTTCGCCAAGCAGCTGACCACCGTGCCGGTCGTGCCGGGGGAGCGGCTGTGGCTGGCCGTCGACATGAAGACCGACGCGGCGTGGCCTGCCGGGCAGCAGGCCAAGTTCTTCTGCCGGTGGGAGGACTCGAAGGGGGCGGTCCTCAAGTACGAGGGCCCGACCGCCACCCCGGGCCCGTCCTCGCCGTGGACCCGCTACGCCAGCAAGTGCACTGCCCCCGCCCAGGCCGTCCGCGCCACGGTGTGGGTGCAGGCGTACCAGGCTCTCGCCGGCGCGCTGTCCTTCGACAACGCCGAGATCAGGCCGATCCTGTCCACCCCCGGCACCGGCCAGCGCGCCGAACTGTCCCCGGAGGGCCTGCGGCTGTTCGACAACGACGGTCAGGAGGCGGTCAGCCTGGTCACCGGGCAGCCGACGTACCTGTCCATCTCGGACGGCACCAGCCGCGTCGCCTCGATCAGCGAGCGCGGCGACGCGGGTTTCCAGCAGGTCTCCGTCGCTGGGCTGAGCGTGGCCGGCGAGGGCCTGGACCGCATCCTCGACCGGCGTCCGCGCGGCGTCGTCGCCTGGGCGTCCGGTGCGAAGGACGTCTCCACCAGCGGCGGCGTCGAGATCGGTATCTACGAGCTGCCGTTCGTCGCTGAGGCCGGTCGGCACTACCGCATCACTTGGGACCCGATCCTGTGGGCGTCCGCGACCGGCGGGTCCGTCGTCACCGCTGTCCGCAACGGCGGCGCCGGTGCGCCGCTGGTCTCCTCGCCGATGCTGCGTTCCCATGCCAGCCCCGCCGCCTCTCCCGTCGGGCACGGCTTCCAGGTGCCGGTGCGGGCCTCCGCCGCCGTCGGCCGGGGCCTCGCCGTTGGACTCAACCGGCTGCTGTTCACCATCGCCCAGGTCGGCGCGCCCTCGGGTGCGGTCCTGCACCACGACGCCAACCAGCCCACGATCGCGGTAGTGGAGGACATCGGCGCGGAGAAGCCCGCGTCCGGGGTGTGGAACACCGGCGGCGCGTCCGCCCCGCCGCCGCTCGTCACCTACTCCACCATCTACCAGGCCACCTGGTCCGGCACCTACAAGACCCGCAGCGCCTTCAACTCGTATTACAACAACGAGATGCTGCAAGGGAACTACCCCGATGCCGGGTGGGGCATCCAGGCGTCCCTGGTCGGATTCGATAGCAACGCCATCGGCAGCGACCTCAACGGCGCGACCCTCAACAGGGCCGAGGTCTACCTGTACCCGACGCACTGGTACTACAACTCGGGTGGCAACGCGGCTATCCGCGTCCACGGCTGGACCGCCCGACCCGGCTCGTTCTCCGCCGACGGCGACACCCTGTGGCAGAACGGTTGGCCCCCCAACCAGGGTCGCTGGGTCGACATCAGCTCGATCTTCCCGACTTGGGGCCGCGGCATCGCCCTCGACCCCAACTCGAACGACCTCACGTGCTACGGCCGGTTCAACGGAGCCGGCATGGCCAACCCGCCGCTGCTGCGCCTCACCTACACCAAGTAGCCAACCCGGAAGGGAAGATCCATGGCCGACCTCCCCCTTATCGCCGAGCACCGCCTTGGCGGGGACGCCGACTTCGCCGCCCGCGTGCAGGCCGCCGTCCGTCGCGTCGCCCGCGACGTCCTCGGCGAAGACCCCTCAACTCCCGGCCAGCCGATGCGGATTCAGCTGGCCGTCCGCTCCCTCGGCCCCCAGGTCGGAGGCGACCCAGGCTACGGACCGGCCGCCGCCGGAGACCCCGAGATTCGCGCCGCCGCCAGCACCGCCACCGGCACCGACGTGCAGGCCGCCATCGGCGACGACCTGATCCTCGATGCGGTCCGCCGCCTCTGGAACCCGTTGTGCGGCTGGACTGGCTGACCCGGGGCGACGGCATGAAGCGGGTCAACGGTGACTTACATCTCGTGTCGTCCCTGAGTGCCCGTAGGATGGGCTGCGGCGCGGGGGCGCAGTTCAGGAGCAGTCCGTGAGCGTCCCGCCGACCGCCGAGCCCACCCTGTGGGAACTCCAGCGATCCCTGACACAGCTCCGCGAGGACCAGCGCGATTCGATCGCCGGTCTTCGGGAGGATCTTCGTGGTGACCTCCGGGCACTCACGATCAGGCTGGAGCAGTCGGTGTCCAAGGACGTGTATCTCGCAGACCAGCGGCTCATGGCGCAGCGCATCGACATGGTCGAGCGCGACATCGCCAGTGAGCGCCAGGCCCGGGAGGACGCTGAAACGGCGGCGGCCGTCAGCCGTCGGTGGCTGATCGGGGCGTTCGTCGCGCCGGTCGTCGTCGCGATCCTCCAACTCTGGCTCCTGGCACAGGGGAGGAGCACGTAGCCCGTTCGCGGGCCAGCAGTACCCAGGCAGGCGCGGGGGAGAACAGTGCGCACGCCATGCAGCTCATCACCCGGGACCAGTGGGGCGCTCGCCCTCCGAAGGCCCAGTTCACCCAGATCTCCGGCACCCAGGGAGTCAAGATCCACTACGAGGGCACGGCCGTGCCCTCCACCCTCGCGGACCCCGACCAGCACGGCCGGTGCGCCGCCCGGATGCGCGACCTCCAGGCGTCACACCAGGCCAATACACAGGAGAAGTACATCGATCTCGCGTACAGCGCGGTCGTGTGCCCGCACGGCTTCGTGTTCGAGGGGCGCGGGCCGGGGCACCTTCAGGCGGCCAACGGGCCGGGACTCAACAGCGCGCACTACTCGGTGTGCGCGATGCTCGGCGACGAGGGCCTGACCGCGCCGACCACCGCGCAGCTCGGCGGCCTGCGCGACGCGATCGAGTGGCTGCGCTCCGCCGGAGGCGCGGGCAGCGAGATCAAGGGCCACCGGGACGGGTACGCCACCGACTGCCCGGGGGAGCCGCTGTACCGGTGGGTGCAGGCCGGCGCGCCGCGCCCCGACGGCACCTCGACGGCCCCGGCGCCGGTGACGCCGCCCCCGGCTGCGGGCTGGGCCCCGGCCTGGCCCGGCCGCTACCTGCGCAACGGCAGCTCCGGGTCGGACGTGCGGACCTGGCAGCAGCAGATGGCCCAGCGCGGTTGGGCGATCAGCGTCGACGGCCAGTTCGGGCCGCAGTCCGAGCGGATCGCCCGCGCCTTCCAGCAGGAGAAGGGTCTCCAGGTGGACGGCGTGATCGGCCCCGTGACGTGGGCGGCGGCCTGGACCGCGCCCGTCACCTGAGCCCCGGCCGCCCGTCGAGTGAAGGGAGTTCGCGATGCGCCTGATCCGACGCCTCGTGGAAACCGCCCTACGGCGTCTGGCCGAAGCCAGCGTCGACCATCAACCCCCCACCCCGTAGCAAGGACTGCCCGTGAACCTGTTCGTGTCCCTCATCCGGACGGGCGTGCCGGCCCTCGCTGGCTGGCTCGTCGCGCTCGCCGCCAAGTACGGCCTCGGCCTCGATCCGGCGGCACTGTCCGGCCTGCTGACCGCGGTCGTCGGCTTCGTCTACTTCGCGGTGTTCCGCGTGGCCGAGGAGCACCTGAGCTCTAAGTTCGGCTGGCTCCTCGGCTACGCGCGGCCGCCGAAGTACGACACCGGCAAGGCGCAGCTGCCCGATACCCGCTGATCCCGGTCAGCGCCTGAACAAGTGAGGCCCCCGTCCCTGCACAGGACGGGGGCCTCAGGGCTCTTGGAAACCCGTCGATCACGATAGCAGCGGGCCCGGGCCGGTAAGACGCCTAGAGTGGCCTCCTCGCCAACAACGCGGAGGGACGACGGTGGTGGGTCGCGGGAAGCCGTACCTGGTCGGCACGCAGGAGTTCGCTGCGCTGTACGGGGTGGAGAAGCAGATGCCGCGCCAGTGGATCAGCCGCGGCGCGCTCGACCGGGAGACCGCGGTAGTGATCTCCGGGCAGATGTACTGGCCGCTGGGCGTCGCCGTCGAGTTCGGCAAGCAGGGGCGCGGCAAGGCGCTGGACGAAGAGGTGCTGGCGCGGTTGCGGGAGTCCCAGGGGCCTGGGTGGACGCCGGCTGCGAAGGCCGAGCTGCCGCCGATCGTCGGCCAGCAGGAGCTCGTGGAGGTGTTCCGCCTGCCGTCGCAGCCGACGCTGGTGACGGCGATCGACAGCGGACGGTTCCCACCGGCGGACTGGCAGCTCGGTGGATCGGGGGGGCTGTGGCTGCTGGACACGGTGCTGGGCGAAGAGGCGTTGGCCCGGTTGCGGGAGACTGCTCGGAGCCTGCCGTGGGTGCCGGACGAGGAGGTCGTCCGTGCGCTGCGGGAGGGGCGCTACGACGGCCCGGGTGCGGTGGTTCTTCCGCGCGGCCGCATGGCGTCAAAATAGGACATTAGTGTACCTAGGGGCCATCTGCGACTAAGATATAAGCAACCCCACAGGGGGGTTTGTATCCGAGTCGAGGAGGCTCTGCGCATGATGGAGTACAGGATCGAGGGGGACCGTGCGATCCTCGCCGTGGATCGCTGGGAGAAGCTGCCGGTCGAGTCGCACCACTGCGGCAAGGTGCACCGTCCGGACGTCGACTGCTGATTGGGATTGATCTCTAGCGCACTCCACCCCCAAGATAGGTCACACGACTGAAAACCGAGTCGATGGGGGTGGATGCGTGAAAGTCAGCCAGGACGAGATCCCGGGGCTGTGGATCGAAGAGATCCACGAGCCCGACGGGAATCCCGGCGCGACGATCCAGCAGCAGTTCGAGGCGTTCCACCAGCTCAACCCCTGGGTGCTCGACGCCCTGGAGGAGCTGACGGCCGACTGCCTGACCAGGGGATTTCCCCACGTCGGCATCGGGATGCTCTTCGAGATCCTGCGCTGGCGCTACGGGCTGCACACCCGTGGCGATGCCTTCCGCCTCAACAACAACTTCCGCTCCCGGTACGTCCGGCTCCTCATAGACCGGCACCCGGAGTGGATCTCCGTGTTCGAGGTCCGCGCCCTGCGCGCAGCCTGAACCACACACATCTTGGAGACCCACCGTGAGCGCACCCGCGCCCAAGACGCCGGCACCGTCCGGCCCGAAGCTCAAGACCCGACGCCCAACCGGCATCGTCCCGTGGCCTCTCGTCCTCATCGAGGGCGAGGAGGGGGCGGGCAAGACCTGGTCGGCCGCCGAATTCAGCGCGTCCGAGAAGATCGGCCAGATGTACTGGATCGACCTGGACGAGGGGTCGGCCGACGAGTACGCCGCCATCCCCGACACCCGCTACCTGATCATCGAGCACGACGGCACCTACCGGGACATCCTGGAGCAGATCGAGGCGGTGCATGCCGAAGCCCGGCGGGCTGCCCTCGCCGGTGAGCCACCGGTCGTCCTCACCATCGACAGCGGTTCCGCGCTGTGGCGGATGCTCACCAACTGGACCCACGAGCGGGCCCGGCGCGCCAACGCGAACAAGAAGCGGCTCTTGGCCGACCCGGACGCCGCGATCGACATCGGCATGAACCTCTGGAACGACTCGGTCGAACGCTGGCAGCGCATCATGTGGCTGCTGCGCACCCTGCCCGGCATCGCGATCGTCCTGGCCAGGGGCAAGGAGATCAGCGCCCTTGACGACAACGGCACCCCGATCCGGGGCAAGAGCGAGTGGCGGGTCCAGGGCCACAAGGACCTCGGCTTCGACTCCACGGTCTGGGTCCGGATGCGCCGGGACGAGGACCCGCAGGTCATCAAGGTTCGCTCCCTGCGGCTCCGGGTGGAGAAGAGGCGCCCGCTGCGGCTGCCTGACTTCTCGATCGAAGACCTGATCTTCAACCTGCTCGGCTGCTCCCAGGACTCCCAGCCCCGGGTGATGCCCGCCCTGGCCGGGGACCGCGTCCAGCCGTGGCTGGAGCGGGTTACCCGAGTCTCCGACCGAGCGCAGCTTGGGGAGATGTGGAAGACCGTCGGCAAGCCGGACGTCCAGCTGTCGCGCGACGAGGTACTGACGGTGCGGGCCGCGATCGAGCAGCGTGTTGCTGAGATCGACAACCCGCAGAACGAGATGGGCAGTTCACCGACCACCGACGCGGAGAAGCTGCGTGCGGCGGCGGAGCGTGCGGCAGCATCTGGTGTGGAGGCGGCCGCATGACCGCACTGACGGACAGCGCATCCACTACCCCTTCCATCTGGCAGGCAGCCCACAATGCCGACCGGCGCCGACCGCGCTCGCGGCAGACCGAGCTGGGGGCCTCCGACACGGTCTGCTCCCGCCGCGCGGCGTACATCGTCACCGGAACCCCCCGCACCAACTTCCCCGAGGGGAAGGCCGCGATCCTGGGCACCTACATCCACGCCGGCCTCCTGGAGGACGCGCGCAAGGAGTTCGGCTGGCAGGTGGAGCGGACGGTGGTCGGCGACGGCGTGCGGGGCCACGTCGACGCTGTCCAGCTGGACGAGGCCACGGCCGCCCGGCTGCCGAAGGCCCTGCGGCCCAGCGCCCCGGCCCAAGCCGTCACCGTCGAGGACGTGAAGACGAAGTCCACGTGGAAGTGGGACCAGGTGCTGCGGTACGGCGCTACCAGGGCGGAGCTGCGGCAGGTCTACCTCTACGCCGCGATCCTGCGCAAGTACGGCTTCGCGGACGTCCAGGGCCAGAAGGCGCTGGCTCGGCTCGGCCCTATCGACGTCCAGCGCATCCGCTTCCGGTTCGTGTGCAGGGACAACGGCGAAGAGCACGTCCAGGAGTTCGCCTATGACGACCTGGAGGCCAGTGCGGCCCTGTTCTGGGTGGAGCGCGTACTCGAGGTCACCGATCCCGAAGAACTGCCGCGCGACCATGACGGGCCCGGGCTTGCGGCAACGTGCGACTTCTGCCCGTGGCTCACGGCCTGCTGGGGGCAGACCGGTCCGGGTATCCCGGTCCAGACGCTCCTGGTCAAGGACGACGACGACCGAGTCCGGGCACTGGCCGACTACGTCCGCGGCCACGAGCTGGAGACCGCTGGCAAGAAGGTGAAGAAGCTCGCGCGGGCCATGCTCGACCAGACCAAGGCCGACACCTACGGGGCCAACGTCCTGTCGTGGAGCGGCGGGAACCCGATCAAGGAGCCCGACAAGGAGGCCATGGTCGACCTCTACGACGACGCCAGCGTGCCGGTGCCAATGGTGCCCGACGTGGACACGATGGTCGCGTTCCTCAAGCAGGAGGGCATCGCCGTCCCGATGAGGCTTACGGGCAAGAGGACTGCCCGGTCCATCAACGTCAAACCGGCCCGTACCTGACCCCAGTGCACCGTCCCGGGGCCTGCGAGGTGCGGGCCCCGGGGCTGCTCTGGATGCCACTCAAGGGGAATCGTGAGCATCCAACTTCTTCTCGTTGCAGGCTACTTGGAAGAGGAGGTGGTGGGCGGGAAGACCAACAAGCTCGTCCTGATGAAGCTCGCCGACTCGGCGGACGACCAGACTCGCATCTCGCACCCCGGCCTCACGCGGCTGATGGCGTGGGCCATGGTCAGCGATAAGACCGTGGTGAGCACCATCACCGACCTGATCGGCCGGGGCCTGGTCGAGCGGGTCAAGGTCGGCCGGGCGGGGCAGCGCGCCGAGTACAGGGTCTTCCCTCTCGGCGTGCCGCCGATCCCCACCACGGAGGAGCTGGAGGCCCTTCGTGCGGCCAAGGCGCGTGCCCCGAAGAACGGGAGGCTCGCGCGGGTGCCGGCGTCGAGGGGCAGGCCGGATGTTCCCGCCCGGACGCACGCGGACGTCCAGGCGAGGGTGGAGCGGCTGGCGGCGCAGGCGCCGAAGACGCGCCGGGAGCCGTCAGGGTCGCCAGCGGGGAACCCCGACGCTGGCAGCCCGTGGGGTCGGAGCGAGGGGGGAGCAGGGTTGCCGAAAGGAAACCCTGCTCAAGCAGGGTCGCCGAATGGGAACCCTGAAGTCAGGGCCTCCAGGGTTTCCGATCCGGAACCCCCGGGGTCGCCAGACGGGAACCCCGGGGGTTCCGGATCGGGAACCCCTGTTCTTCCTGTTCCTTCCTCTTCCCTTCCTTTCCCCCCTACCCCCACGGCTGACGCCGCGGGGGAGCCCGCTGCGCACCCCGGCGAAGGTCAAGCCTCCGGCTGCCCGAAGCACGCGAGTCCGGCCGCCAACTGCCGGGGCTGCGGAACGAATGCGCGGGCTCAGCGCGACGCGCAGCGAAAGGAGCTGGCGGAGGCCGACCGGCGGAACCGGGAGGACTGGGTGCGGGCCTTCGTCCAGGACCAGGAGGAGCGTGCCCAGCTCAGGGCCGCCGATCCCGACAGGGTGGCCACTGCGTTCAGCACCGCGCGGGAGATCGCGGCGCGAGCCGCACAGGAGCGGCGCGAACGCGGGCGACCTTGATCGACAACCATTGACCCAGGTCGCTTTGCGACTAAGATATAAGTAACGGATTCGTCGGAATCCCTCACTCTCTGGAGGCAGTGCGTGAACCTCGACAGGAAGTACCTGGTGCAGATCGCGGCCGTGGGCTGCGGCTGTTCCCGTTGTGAGCCCACGTTCGTCGGCGAGCCGCTCTCGCTGCCGCGGGCGGCCGCCGAACTCGTCCGCATGGCGTACGGCGTGGGCATGGGCGGCGACGTCCAGCTCTCGACCCGTCACGGCCTCCCCGAGGCGATCTGCACCGGCGCGCCGGGCAGCCGGTCCCCCCTGCGACTCACGCTACAGGCGGTCATCGTGCTTCCCGACCTCACGATCTTCTCGCTCTAGAGATAGGTCACACGACTCGAAGCAATCAGGCTCCGTTTCTCGTGAACGGTGCCCTCACCTCTTGGAGCCCACGTGTCACACCCGCTCAAGCTCGCCCCTCTGCCCGACCACGGCAACATCACCGACCCGACGTGGCAGACGTACTACGCCAACTACGCCCACGTGATCACCCCGCTGCGCCAGTTCGGATGGACCACCGACATCCAGCTCAGCTTCGGCGTCCGCATCATCCGCGCCATCGTCGGCGACGGCACCGAACTGCACATCGGTTCCGTCGCCGGACTGCCCCTCGACCCCCGGCAGGTCAAGAGCTGGGTGGTCACCCGCGTGGCCGAGGACCAGACCCGCCCCGGCCTCACCGTCCTGTACGACTCCACCGAGGACGGCGCACAGCGCCACCACGGCGCGGAGATCGGCCCGATGCTCGGCCGGGTCCGCAGGGTCCTGCGAGTTGCACCCCCGGAGGGCCGCTCCTACCAGATCGTCAGCACGGCCTACCGCGCGGCCGGAGCCACCACGGACCACTACCCGGCCGGGTCGCGCGCCGAAGCTCTCTCCGTCTACGAGACCTGCGCCGAGGCGCTGGCCACCGAGCTGTGGACGCGCATCTACGCGCCGAGCTGGCCGGAGCCCTCCGACCCGGACCCCGCCCCGGACTCGGAGCCGCCCGCCCTTGCCCTCTCCGTCTGGGCGCTCGGCCCGGACGTCACCGTCCTTCGGATCGCCGCCGTCTGACCCCGCGCCGGGCCGCAGGCGCGGCCCGGCGCTCCTCTTGGAGACCTCATGAACCTCGCACCCATCCCTGCCGGTCGGGACGCCGACCCGACCTGGCTACTCGTGCACCAGCACTACGTGCGGCTGATCACCCCGCTGCGCGCCCGCGGCTACGTCGTGGACATCAAGAACGCCGCCAAGGCCGCCGCGCGCACCATCACTGCCGCACTGCCCGACGGCACCCGCCTGACGATCACCACGGGCAACGGACTCCCGCTGCACCCTGGCCGCGTCCGCTGCTGGGTGGTCGAGCACAAGCCGAAGAGCGAGGACGCCACGGTCCTCGTCTACGACTCGACGCCCAGCGGCCTCGACCGGTCGGCCAACGCCATCCTCTCCCCGCTGCTCGTCGCGCTGGACAAGCACATCGCGGCGTGGGGCCTGGGAGAACTGCCGCCAGGCGGGCACCCGGTGGCGATCCACTACAGCCACGCCACCGACGCCCGCTTCGGGCCGGTCGAGCACGCCGGCGAGTACGCCGACCTCGCGACCGCCCTCGTCGCCTACCAGGGCCACGAGGAGAGCCTGACCCGCGAGGGCTGGCGGCGGCTGTGGACCCACCCCTGCTCCGACTGGCCCCGGACCATGTGGGGCCGGGAGGGGACGGTCATGCACGTCTGGACCGACCTGGCCGAGCTGTGCCCGCTCTCGCTCGCCGCCCCGGGGGAGACCCCGTGATCTCTCTCGCCTTACTCGCCGTCGGCCTGGTCGAACTCGGCCTGATCGTCGTCGCCGGAATCGAGCAACTCGCATGGGAGAGCAGGACCTTCCAGCCCGTCGGCATCCATCGCCGAACCCGCCGCCCCTGACCCGCATCCCGGCCAGCCGCCCGGCTGGCCGGGACCACCCCCGGAGACATCCATGACCGAAACCCCTGACTGGGCCTTCCAGTTGGTCCGGCCGCCGGTACCCCGCGAACGTCCCGTCCGTCGCCGCCCCGCCGTCCGCCCGGCGGCCACGCCCCTGGTCCGCCACATGCAGGCCGCGCAGCAGGCGCTCGCCAGCGCCATCCGGCAGGACCGGCCTGCACCCGGCCCCGCCCTCTGCCCCTGCGCCTTCCCGCACCCGGCCGTGCGCGACGACCTCGCGGCCAACGTCGAGCGGTTGCGGCAGGCCGGAAGCCCCGACCTGCATCACCAGCTCGTCCTCCTCGCGCGCGTCGACGGCTGCCCGTCCCTGCGCTGACCGCCCGCTGGCCCGCCGCACCGGCGGGCCAGCCCACCCCTCTTGGAAGCCACATGCTCACCTTCACCGATCTGTTCTGCGGAGCAGGCGGGTCCAGCACCGGCCTGGTGGAAGCCGGGTTCGAACTCGTCCTGGCCGTCAATCATTGGAGAACGGCCCTGGAGACCCATGCGTCGAACCACCGCCTCGCCGATCACCTCCTTGCCGACACCAGCGGCCTCGACATGCGGCGCCTGCCGCGCACCCGCGTGCTCTGGGCCTCCCCGATCTGCACCGAGATATCGCCCGCCGGCGGCCGCCGCCGCATCCCTGAGAACCAGCTTTCCCTGCTCGAAGACGGCCCGGTCGACGCCGAGGCGTTCGTCCGGACCCGGGTCACCGCCACCGACGTGATCCGTGCCGTCGAAGTCCACCGCTACGACGCGGTCATGGTCGAGAACGTGGTCGAGTTCGTCACCGACTGGCCCCTGTTCGACTGGTGGCTGTCCGGTATGACGCTGCTCGGCTACAACCACCAGATCGTGTCGGCGAGTTCGGCTCATCTCGGCGGCCCGGACAACCTGCCGGCCCCGCAGTGGCGCGACCGGATCTACGTGGTCTTCACCCGCAAGGGCATCCCGCTGCCGGACCTGCGGATCACGCCCCGCGCCTACTGCGCCGACTGCGGCATGGACGTGGACGCCGTCCAGAGCTGGCGCAACGGCCGGAAGGTCGGCAAGTACCGAGTCCAGTACGACTTCCGCTGCCCGCGTACCCAGTGCCGACACGCGGTGGTCGAGCCGTACGTCCGCCCGGCCGCCGACATCATCGACTGGTCGAACCTCGGGCAGCGCATCGGCGACCGGCCCCGGCCGCTCGCCGCCAAGACCATCGAGCGCATCCGCCGCGGCCTGGAGCTGTTCCCCGACCGTGCCTCGGTGCTGACCCTCAACCACGCCGGCCACGACGGAAGGGCGATGGCCGCTGACGAAGCCCCCGTGCCGGTGCGCTGCGCCAAGCAGGGCGAGGGCCTGCTCGTCCCCGTGGGTGGCACCTGGGCCGACTCCCCGGAGAGCACCCAGGACCCGATGCGCACCCGGATGACCCGGGACACCGAGGCCCTGGTGACGCCGCCGTTCATCGTGGACATGCGCCGCAACGGCTCCGCGCGGTCCCTCGGCGTCCCGCTGTCCGCGCTCGCCACCGCCCGGCACCACGGGCTGACCGTCCCGGGTGCGGCGCGGTATGTCGCCCAGCGCCGCGCCAGCTCCACGCTGGTCATCCCCTATCGGCGCGCGGCCGTCCGGACCGCCGCCGAGCCGGTCCACACCCTCTCCACCCGTGACTCCGCCGGGCTTGCCTCCCTCGCCGAGATGGTGGACGACTGCCACTTCCGCATGTTGCAGCCCGGCGAGCAGCTTGCCGCGCAGCGGTTCCCCGCCGAGTACATCGTCAAGGGCACCAAGGGGGAGCGCACCAAGCAGGCCGGGAACGCGGTCAGCGTCAACGCGGCCGCGTTCCTGGGCCGCCGGTTGATGGAGGTCCTGAGCTGACCTCCGTGACCGCCGCCGGAAACGGCTGGATGAGGGACGCCCCCTGCTTCGGCGATCTGCGCTTCGCGCCCGCCGAGGGCCCCGACTCCAGCCGCTTCGTCCTGCTCGCTCGGGCCCACGAACTCCTGCGCCTGTGCCAGGGCTGCCCGTTCCGCGTCGACTGCGTGGTCCGGGTCAAGCCCAGCCGGAGCGGGCTGGACGGGGTGTGCGGCGGTCACCTGTGGATCGACGGCGTGCCCGTCGCCTCCGCCTACGGGATCGGCCCCGATTCCGACGAGCCGCCCCTCAGGGCTTCCTGCGGCACGCCTGCCGGTGCCCGTGCCCACTCGCGCCACGGGGATGGACGGGCTTGCGATGCCTGCCGCGAGGCGCAGCGTGTCTACCAGCGGGAACGCCGCCGCCGCCTGGCTCTCGAAGCAGCGGAGAAAGAAAGCCGGGAAATGCAAGGAAATCGGTAAATCAATTCCGTCCATTTCTTGATCAGGTGGTAATTGCGACTAAGATATAAGTAAGGAATTCGGGAAACCCCGAATGCGACGAGAGGGGAAATCAAATGACTGCCTGCCCGTGCGAGTGCAACCGAGGCGGATTCTGCGGCGGCTGCGGCCACGCCGGCTGCGGCGGCCGCCGCCCCCGCCGCTGACCCCAAGCGCCCCCGGCCAGCCGGGGGCGCACCCCACCAACCCCTCCGCCCCGGCCAACCAGCCGGGGCGGACCCATGAGCGAAGGAGAAACCGTGACCGCCCGCGCAAGCGCCGTCCAGCGCCTCGCCGAACAGCTAGACCTGCCCGCCGAAGCCGTCGCCATCAGCTACCGCACGGTCCGCCAGGCGCTCGACCGGCACCGCCAGCAGTACCACCCCACCATGCCCGCCGAGACGTACGTCCGCCTCGCCTTCGCCGACGGCTACGCCCTGGCCCTCATCGCCGCTGCCTCCTTCCGGCTCCTCCACCGGGACGAGGACGCCGCCCGAGTGGAAGCGATCCGCGCTGCCGCCCACCCCGAGCCCGGTGCCCCGCGCATCCGCCCGACTGCGGGCTGCGCCCCCGAGGACGCGGACCACCCCGACGTTCAGGCCGCCGTCGCCATTCTCGCTGCTGCCGGCCTGCCCCCGATCGAGACGCCACGCGGAGACGGCTTCCAGGTCGTCCCCGCCGGACCCGAGCTGCCTGGCTGGCTGTTCATCGCCCGCGACAGCCAGCACGCCGAACGGACCGGCTTCGCGGGCGGCCCCAGCGGCTACGAGCGAGTCATGCGCTTCGCGGGCTGGCTCACCCGCCCCGAGCCCGACACGGGCCTGCTCGCCATCTGCCTGCCCGACCACATCCGCCAGGCCCTCGGTTCCTCGCCCGCCCGCTGACACCGGTGCCGCCCGGACCGGACGCGCGAACACGGACCGGCCCGGGCGGCACCCCGCCCGACTCCAACGAACCGGAGACACCCATGCCCTTCCTTCTCCAGGACGCCCTGATGCCAGGGGCGACCCCGCTGCTCCCGGCCCCCCTGTGGCAGGCCGGAGTACCCACGAAGCTCCGATCCTTCTCATTCGGGGGAGGCGTCCAGAGCGTCGCCGCGCTCGTCCTCGCCGCCCGGAAGGAGATCCCCTACACCTCCTTCCTGTTCGCCAACGTCGGCACGGACTCCGAGAACCCCGCCACCCTCGCCTACGTCGAGCAGTACGCCCGACCCTTCGCGAAGGCGCACCGCCTCGAACTGACCACCCTGGACCGCGTCATGGTCAGGACCGGAGAAGTCCGCACCCTGTACAGCGAGTTGACCCGGGAAGGCTCGCGCTCCCTGAAAATCCCGGTCCGCATGTCCAACGGGGCCCCCGGCACCAGAAGCTGCACGCTCGACTGCAAGATCAGGGTCATCGGCCGCGAGCTGCGACGCCGAGGAGCCACCAAGGACACCCCGGCCACCGTCGGCATCGGCATCAGCCTCGATGAGATCGAACGCGCCAACGACAGGCGGTGCGAGCCCTACGAGCGCATCGCCTACCCGCTCCTTGAACTGGGACTGCGCCGCGCCGACTGCATGCGCATCATCAACGACGCCGGCCTGCCCGTCCCACCGAAGTCGGCCTGCTGGTTCTGCCCGTTCAAGCGCGTCGAAGGCTGGCTCGACATGAGGCGGACCAACCCGGACCTCTTCGAACGGGCCTGCCAGCTCGAAGACCTGCTGAACGAGAGGCGCGACCGCCTCGGCCGCGACCACGTCTACCTCAGCGCCTTCGGCAGGCCCCTGCGCAGCGCCATCCCCGACGGCGTCGACACCCTCTTCGACTCCGAGACGGACGGGGCCTGCGACTCCGGATGGTGCATGACATGACTGCCCCCCTGCTCCCCGGAGCCGCGCCCGTCGTCGTCCCCCGCCCCCTGCCTTCCTGGGTCGTGACGGCCCAGCAGGCCGCAGCCGAACCGCCCAAGCCCGAGATCCACATGGGCCAGCGCCGACGGGCTCCGTTCGCCAGCCACCGAGAGATCGCCAACCGGCTCGCAGAAGACGTCACCGACGCCTGGTTCAAGGCCCGCGGCGGCTCCCAGCACGCCATCCCCATCGGCGTCGTCGCGGCCCTCGCCCTGGTAGTCGTCAAGGACGAGGCCGGGCCCGACCTGGGTGACCAGTTCCTTGCCCTGGACCCGGCCGAACTCGGCGCCGTCCTCAAGGACATCTGGGGCATCACCTGGTACCGGCACCCCTACCTCATCCAGTGCGCCCTGCCGCTGCACGAGTGGCTGACCGTGCCGGAGCCGGACCCCGAGATCCTGCATGCCGTCCACAAGACCGCGCACGCCGCGATCAACAGCGGCCTGTTCCAGATCACCAGCCACCAGGACCCCGGTCTCCGCACAGACACCGACGTCCTCTCCCGGCTCATCATGGACATGAGCACCAAGGCCAAGCGCCTCGCGGACGGCGAGTTCCACACGCCCGACCCCGCATGCGACCTAATGGCCCAAGTCCTGCTCGGGCAAAAGGACTTCACGCCCGGCATGAGCTTCATGGACCCCGCCGCAGGCAGCGGCGGCATGCTCCGCGCCGCTGCCGCCCACCTGCGCGACCACGGCCACGACCCGGCCGACTACGAGTGGTACGGCAACGACATCAACGAGATCGCCGTCGCCTGCCTCGCGGTCAACTCCATCATCTGGGGCCTCGGGCCCAACGTCGTCATCGCCAAAGCCGACTCCCTGGCCGACCCCGGCTGGCCCACCCGCGCCCGCGCCGAACGCGCCGAGGTCATCGCCCACCGCAACCGCGTCGTGGAGCTGGCCGCCACCGAAGCTGCCCACCGCCGAGCCATCCGGCTCCTCACCCAGCTCACCGAACCCCTCGAAAGGACAGCATGACCCTGCCCAACGCCCACACCTACACGGCACAACTCGCAGACCAGCTGCCCGACTGGACCCGCTACGACGACCCCGCCGGCACCCCGGGAGCGGCCTACCTCGCCCACCCAGACGGTCACCGCCTCGGCCTCCGCCTCCAGTCCCACGGCACCATCCAGACCTGGATCACCGCCGGGCCGCTCCCCGAGCTGCCTGCCGCCTCCACGCCGGACGAGGCCGCGAAGGCGCAGACCGCACTCGACGCGCGCTTGCAGCCGAACCGGACCCGACACGCCGTCATCAGCCTGGAGCGCGTCAGGGACCCGCACAAGGCCCTGCTCACCCTCGTGACCAGGCACCTGATCCCCGCGCTCACCAACAAACCCCGCTACGCGGCCAAGTCCGACACTGCCTCCTGGGACCCGGGGCAGCCCCTGCCCCGGCTCCGACTGACCCGCCTCCCCAGGCGCACCACCACCAAGAAGGACGCACAGTGACCGAAAGCACGTTCATCGCGACGCTCCACGGGCCCGCCGACGTCGTGGCCTTCGTCCCGTACCACCTGGGCTATCACCCCAAGGACGCGGTTGCCCTGGTCGGCATCAGCGAGGGGAACCGCGTCGGCGGGGTATTCCGCGTCAGCATCCCGCAGCCCGAGGAGCCCAAGGCCGTCGCCTCCGCAGGCATCGGCATGCTCACCCAGATGCACGCCAACCACCACGAGCCGATCGAGAAGATCGCCATCGTTCTCTACAGCGAGCCGGACACCGGTGAAGACCACGCCGGCGTGAGGACCAAGACGGCCACCCTCGTCCAGCACTTCGTGCAGGCAGCCTCCGAGGCGGACCTTCCCCGGCTGGAGGTCCTGCTCGTGTCCAACGACTCCTGGAGCTCCTACCTCTGCGCGGAGAACTCCTGCTGCCCGCCCAACGGCATCCCCCTCCAGGGCACCGCGGCGAGCCCGGTAGCTGTCGCCTACACGCTCGTCGGCAGGGCGCCCTTCCCCAGCTTCCAGGAAGTCCAGCGCCAGCTACAACCCGCCGACGGACTCCACCAGAAGGAGATGGAGGTCGCCATCCCGGCCGCCATCTTCCGCCCCATCGGAATGACTGCCGCGCACGCCCTACTCCTCGAACTGCTCAAAGAGGACAAGATGCCCGCCGCCGACCGGACCGCCACCCTGCTTGCCGCGCTCCAGAACCGCGACTTCCGGGACGTGGCCCTCGGCTACTGCGAAGAGAGCGAACGCAGCCGGGCCATCGCCCTGTGGCGGCACCTCGCCGTCAGCAGCGTGCCCCCGTACCAGAACTTCGCCGCAGCTCCCTTGACCCTTCTCGCTTGGAACAGCTGGCTGCTCCACGAGGACGTCGTGGCCCGGGCCGCACTCGCCCAGGCCCTGGAAGTCGATCCCGCCTACGAGCTGGGCCTCAGCATGCGGGAGCTGTTCATGCTGCCGGCGGAGGCTGCGGCAAGGGTCCAGGAGAAGCTTCGGGGCTACCGGCAGGAGTTCGAGGCCGGTTCCGGCAACACCCGCTCCGACAACGGTGAGCCCGGCGTAGACTAACCAAGGAATCTGACCCGCTCCGGCGGGTACTGCGGCTCCGCCCCCGGGCAGTGGGGGCGGAGCCGTTTTGCTCCTGAATGGTAGAGCCCTGGTCGCCCTTTCGGAGACCTGCGCTGGGCTGGGGTGTCGGCCCCGGACCCCTTCGCGCAGGCTTCTGGGCGGGGCCGGGTGGGGACACGATGGGGACACAAGGATCGTGAAGGCTCGTGATGCTTCCAGATCACCCGACTAGGCACATGCCCTCTGACCTGCGAGGGAGTGTCGAAGCGGGACGGTCGGCGACAGATCGTGTGTCTTCTCGGTCCTCTTGTAAAGCGGGGGTCGTCGGTTCGAACCCGACAGGGGGCTCAGTGAACCACCCCGGATGAGCTGCAGGTTTGGCCTTCTAGGGGCTTCATCGCCGGCCTCGGACTTGTCGTCCGAGGCCGTTTGCGTGAGCGATGCGTGAGCGGATGGCCTGGTCGGGTCGGTTGCCGCCGTGGACTGGGCAACCTTGCGCGGCCTGTTCGCTCGGGGGACAAGCCGGGCCGCCGCCTCTGCGATCGCCCGGTCGACCTGCGGGAGCAGGGTCGTGTACGTGTCCGAGGTGATGCCGATCGAGGAGTGGCCGAGCATCTCCTTGATCGTGTGAAGGTCCGCGCCCGCCGCGTGAGCGAGCGTGGCCGCGCCGTGCCGGAGGTCGTGCAGCCGGATCGGCGGCAGGCCGGCCTCCTCGGCCACCTCGCGGAACCGGTCGGTCACGGCGGTCGGGTGCAGCCACTCGCCGTTCTCTTTGGTGAAGACCCGGCCGGTCTCGACCCAGGCGGTGCCCCACCTCTCGCGGTCGGCCCGCTGCCGCTCGCGGTGCGCCTCCAGGACGGACACCGTCTCGGAGTCGAGGGCGATCGTGCGGGCGCCCGCGTCCGTCTTCGGGTCGTCTTCGTAGACCGCCCAGCCGTCCACGACGAGCTGCTTGGCCACGGTGAGCAACCCCGACTTCAGGTTGGTGTCAGCCCAGCGCTGACCGCACGCCTCGCCGCGTCGCAGCCCCCGGAAGGTGATCAGGTGGAACAACGCGTAGAGACGCTCCTCGGCGGCCTGGTCGAGGAACAGGCCCGTCTGCTCCGGCGTCCAGACCATCACCGGGGACGGCCGCTCGCCGGTGAGCTCCCAGTGCTCGATCCGCTCCTTCGTCCACACGAGCGGCTTCGGGCGCTTGGCGGCCTCCAGCTCGACGTGGGACGCCGGGTTGAAGGTGATGATCTGCCGTCGGATCGCGGCGTTGAGGCCGGCCCTGAGCGTGGATCGGATGCGCTGGCAGGTCGACGCGCTGACGGTCCGTCGGAACGGCTCCATCCCGGCGATGGCGGTCTTGAGAGCCTTGCGCTGCGCGCGGAACTCCTGACCCTTCCAAGGGATCTGGGCGAGTTCGTCGATGGCGGCCCGCCGCTGGGCGTTCGCCTCGGCAATCTCGACGTTCTCCTCCTCGATCGCGGCGAACATCTCCTCCAGGTGCCGGACCCGAAGGCGGTCGAGCCGTATGTGGCCGATCCGCGGCTTGAGGTAGAGCCGGATGCTGCTCTCGTCCCGGCTGATCGCGGTCTGTCGGCCGCGCTTGCCCGCCAGCCACTGGTCGAGCCACTCGCCGACCGTCAGCCGGTTCTGGAGGTCCTGGCCGGAGGCGAGCCGGCGACGGGTCTCCTCGACGTCTGGCAGCGGCGCCTTCTCGTGGGCGACCTTCTCCAGCAGGTCGGCTATCTGCGCGAGGCCCTCAGGATCATCCGCGTCCGGGATGTGCAGCAGCTCGCGAACCTGGTCGAGATCGGCCTGGGCGGTCTTCCGGGACTCATAGCCGGAGCGGTTGAAGGACCGGCGTGAGCCGTCCTCGCGGTTGGGCAGCTCCTGGCGCACCGCGTAGGAACCGTGCTTGCGGCTGCTGAGCTTCGGGCAGGCCTTGCCGAGCGGCTTGCCGGTGTCGGCGTCCCGGCAGTAGCAGCGGTGGTAGGTGGAGCCCTTCATGGGGTTTCCTCCTTCATCCGGTCGTCCTTGTGGTCGGTGTCGAGGAATACGAGGTGGCTGGGGAGCGGAGGGGGAGTCAGCCCCAGCTCGCGCATGCGGTGTCGGATCGGCACGAGCTCCGAGCGAACGGCCTTCACGAGGCGGCCGAACTTGGCGTCGGCGCCGTGCGGCCAGTCCTCCCTCGCGCCGAAGAACTGGAGCTGCCAGGCGTCGTGGTGCCCGGTCCGGATGCGGTGCTCGACGCCCGCGTGCTCGCGAAACACGGCCGCGTCGCCGAAGTTCAGGTCCTCGCCGGTGAACCAGCTGAACGCCGTCCACGGGTCTCGGCTCTCGTGCGGGAGGCAGTCCGCGTTGGTGCTCCCGCCGAGCGGGAAGACCAGGGCGGCCGGCGGCGTGTCGACCGCCTTGGCGAGCACGAGCAGCTCCGGGACGGTGAGGGTCAGCCGACGTCCGGACTCCCAGTTCGCGATGACGTTGCGCGGGATGGGGTGGCCCAGCTCGTCACAGGCGTTGGCCAGGTCCTGCGCGGTCATACCCAGCTCCCTCCGGCACCTACGAACCTCGGCGATCACGGTTCTCGTGACCTGCGCCGACCAAGATTCCACTTCGTCGTGTGTCATATCGACACTTTATTGCGATGCAAGCTGCTCCTCGATCCCGGACTTACCGGGGCCGCCGACCGGGGCTCGCCCCCGTGAATGGAGACAGCTGTGCGAACTGAGACGGGCAACAAGGAGCTCACGGGCATGAGCCGGGCGGAGCTGCTCGCGTTGCCGGCCGCCATCGACCTGGACACCGCCAACCGCGCGATCGGCCTTGGCCGCAGCAAGGGCTACGAACTGGCGAGGCGGGACGCCTACCCGTGCCGCGTGCTGCGGTTGGGCAAGAAGTACCGGGTGATCACCGCAGACCTCCTGCGGCTGCTGGGCATCGACGTCGCGCCGGACGGTGCAGCGGCGTGACGACAAGGCCGCAGGTCGGGCCACGAGCTTGTCTGCTGTGGGAGGACTGCCACCGGAGCAGTGGATCTTCCGTCAGGGCGGTCGTATCGTCGCGTCGCCCGCCGGTCGCAAACCGGCGCAACGCACTCCACCCGCCTGCGAGTTGAGCCAAGTCGGCTCGTCGGCTCGGCAGGCCGGGAACGCGATGGCCCTCGGTGCTACGAACACCGAGGGCCGGGCGAAGTCCCCAGATCAGCGAATCAGTTCAACCGGTGGCAGCGCGACGGTCGAGGTCGTGCGCACCAGCGAGGAGCTTCACCGTGAACTCTACTTCCCGCCAGCCTGCATCGGGAGACCCAGCGAAGGGCTGGCCCGCCGTTGCCGTCCCCGGTCAACCCGGTCACTACCGACCGGCGGTCGGTCAGAACGACATACTGACCGACCGGACTGACCGGGAGCCCGGTGCCTTGACCGGTCAGATCACCGCTGACCCGGTCAGTGCCCCGGCAGGACAGGTCGGTGACCCGGACGTCTTCGGCGGGATGACCGGAAGCGGCGACCTGCCGGTCACTCCGTCATCGCCGGGAGCCGAGCTGCTCTGCGAACTCCGATCCGCCATAGCTCGCTTCGTGATCCTCCCGTCCGAGCAAGCTCTGGATGCCGTGACGCTGTGGGTTGCCGCCACCCATCTACAGCCCGCTTGGCAGCATGCCCCGCGTCTTGCCGTGATCGGCCCGGCCAAGCGCTGTGGGAAGTCTCGGCTGCTCGACATCGTCACCGAGACCGTGCACGACCCACTCATCACGGTCAACGCGTCCTCGGCGGCCATCTTCCGGTCGATCACCGACCAGCCGCCGACCCTGCTCGTGGACGAGGCCGACACCATGTTCGGCACCGTCAAGGCGGCCGAGAAGAACGAAGACCTTCGGGGCCTGCTGAACGCCGGTCACCAGCGCAATCGCCCCACCCTGCGGGTGACCGGCCCGGACCGCAAGGTGGTCAAGTTCCCCACCTTCGCCATGGCAGCCCTGGCCGGTATCGGCGACCTCCCGGACACGATCATGGACCGGTCAGTGGTCATCCGCATGCGCCCCCGGGCGCCGGGCGAGCGCGTCTCCTCGTACCGTTCCGACCGGGACAACCCGGGCCTGCGCGAACTGCGCGACGGCCTCCATGCCTGGCTGGTGCCGCTGACCGACGCGGCGACCGACATGGAGCCGCCCATGCCGGTCGATGACCGTGCAGCTGACACCTGGGAGCCCTTGGTGACGGTCGCGGACCTCGCCGGAGGTGAGTGGCCGGTGCGTGCCCGCGCGGCCTGTCGTGCCATGACCGCCTTCGAGTCCGGGCAGGACGAGGACGGCGGCCTGAGGACGAGGATCCTGGTCGACATCCGCCGCGTCTTCGCCGCCGGTGGCAACCCGGACGCCCTGTCCACCGAGCACCTCCTGACCGCCCTGAAGGCCGACCATGAGGCGCCGTGGGCCGAGCACGGACCGACGGGGCTGAGCGCCCGTGGTCTGCAGCTCCTGCTCAAGGACTACGGCATCGGCTCGATGAACATCCGCTTCCCGGACGGCGTGCAGCTCAAGGGCTTCACCCGCAACGGTTTCCTCGACGCCTGGAGCCGCTACTGCCCCGAGCCCGCTGAGCCGCATACCGCTAACGGCAGCTGACTTGCCGCCAGTCGTACCACCCGTCCCCGCCCAGCTCAGGGCGGGGACGGGTTCGTTCTCCGCAACGGGTGCTGTCGTCCCGGGAGCGCCACCCGTACCGCCTTGACCAGGTGTGCAACGCGTGGGACGAGTGCAACGCGGTGGGCAGCGGACGGATTCTCAGTCGATCTGCTCGATGGCATGGGCGACAGCGCCAACGGCGCGAAGAGCGCTGGCAGCTGCCCGAGCTGCGTCTTCGGGTTGGTCTTCGAGAACCGTCGTTGGAAGCTGGCCGATGAGGAGTTTGCCGTGCCACAGACTGAGCCCGGTGAGCCGGCGGATCTCCTTCAGCACGTCCATGGTGCGGGTGCCAGGATCGGCCAGCACGACGCTGTACGGCACGTCGTCACAGACCAGCGTGAAGTACCTGACTTCGCCGCCCATGCCCCCTCCAACTGCCGGTCCTTGAGAGCCTAGCCCCACACCGTCGAAGGCGAAGAGGGCCGCACGCGGAGCAAGTTGTGCGGTAAGCGCTGCTTACCGCGAGCCCCGGCCAGCCGGAGCAAGTTGTGGGGTAAGGAGTCCTTGCCCCGGGTTCTGCTGGGCCGACGGCGGAGCAGCCGAGCCTGGCGGGCCGAGGGCGGCCGGACTTGCGAGCGGCTTGGAGCACGCGCCACTGCCTGTAGCTCACGCCCTTTGCCCGCCACCCCGTGCGCCTGTGCGCTCTCCCAGTGCCTCCCTGCCCGTCGATACCGTACGCCGCTGTGGCTAATAAGAAGAGAACGAACGGCCTTTGGCGCTACTGGGGGCTGATTGCTTTCGTCGTTGCTATGACCGGATGGTTGACCGCTGACTTCGGGCCCCTTGCGATCACAGCTCTGTCGGCGCTGAGTCTCCTGTGGTTTCTCTTCCAAGCGCCAGTCCCGTGCGCTGCGCTGAATCGTGGCGAGGCGCAGACGTGCCGCAACAACGGCCGCGGTGTTCTTCGGGGTTGCCATATCAAGCAGCATCAGTGGCAGAAGCTGAAGGGGCTCGTCGTTCGGCGTCGATGGCGAGAGATATCGGCGGACCTCTTCCCCAACGCGACTACCAGCCTCGCGAGCCTGGGCGCGATCGTTGCCCTCCTGTCGTCAATCATCGGCGTGGTGAAGTCCCTTACTGGTAAGAGCTGATGTGTGCTGGAGGCGATCGCACAGACCAGCCCCCACCAGCTGAGTGGGCAGAGCAAGTTGTCGCGTTGTATATCCCAACGGCTACTCGACAAGATTCCCCCGGCCGGAGGGCCAGGGGTTGGTGATCTCGGAGAGCCGCCTTCGCAGGGGCTTCTCCAGATCGAGGTTGTCGCCTCGGGTGGTGGTCTGCAGGAGTTCGGTGATGACCACGAGTTCGGCGAACGACCCCGTGGGAGTGTCGAGGATGTGCGCGAGCCGCCGCCTTATCTCGGCCGCGGTGTCGGGCACCAGGAGGCTGTAGGAATGCAGGAGCGCGGCGTCGTAGCCGGCGGGTGCGGTGCCCCAGCCTTCCCAGTCGAGGATCGTGAGGGTCGGGCCGGTGAGGTTGGCCCAGTGCAGGTCTCCGTGCGCGGTCGTCCAGGCGGGCGCCTTGGTGTCGACCGCCCTGCCGAGGTACTGCGGCAGGGCGCGATCCAGGTACTCCTGACGGACCGCCACTCGGTTGCTGGGGACTGCGGCGATCGCGTCGAGGGCGGTGCTGAGCGCGTCCCACCAAGCGTCGTCCAGGTCGGGGGCCTTCCGGAGGGTTGGTTCGTGGGTGGTGATGGTGGAAATGGTGATCTTGTCGTACAGCTCTGCCAGGTAGCCGTGCTCGCCCTCGGTCCAGGTACGCCGCTCCCGCAGGCGCGGCCGGGGAACCGCAGGAGGCATGAGCCGTTCTGCCTCCTGCGGTCCTTCCCAGAGCTTTCCACCGGCCTTGTCGGCCGGGGCGGACGCCAGGCGGAGCCAGCCCTCGCCGGACGCCGTGGCAACCGGGCGGCTGAGGGTACGCCCACGCCAGCCCCACGCTTCGCGCAAGCCGATCGGCTTCGCGTCGAGCGCTGTTGCGGCTATGGCGTGCATCCCGCGCATCCGCTCGGCGATGTCCGGCTCAGGTTCCGAGTACATCAACGACCTTTCGCAGCACGTCCGGAGACAACGGCGGGCGGCCGACGGCATCGGCGGCCTGCGTCCAGTGTTCCGGATTCCCCGTTGACAGAAGCACGCGTTTCACTCCGGTGGTCGAGGCGACGACGGCGAGGGCAGCCTGCGCGGGCGTGCTGCCGGGGCTGATCAGGTCGGTCAGCTCACGGGTCACGATGCCGGGGATCTCGCCACCGTGGAGCGGGGCGGAGGCGAACACCTCCAGTCCCGCATCCAAGGCATCGACCAGCGGGCCGTGTCCGTCGAGGGCCTGGGCGACGGCGCCGAGGTGGACGAGGGAGATGGGGAGTTGGATCGCCCGCAGGTGGTGCTGCGGGCCGCCGGCCTTGGTCGCGAGTTCGAGCAGGGCAGACACGTCGAAGAGCCCGCTGCTGAAACCGCGCCAGGTCGCCACTCCGTAGGAACTGATGACGCGCTGGCTGCACGCCTCCTCCAAGGCGAGGAACGCAGCGTAGAGCCGATCGGCGATCTCGTCTTCCTGACAGTCGTGTTCCGGGTTATGGAGGAACACCAGGTCGGGGACGTGGCCGAGCATGCGCTTGCTACGGGCGACCTGCCAGGCGATGTAGTCCGGCGCTAGGCAGTGCCCGCGCTTGGCATCACCGGCGGTGAGCGCACCAGCGCGTACGCCGATCCGCCGGGCACTGGGAGGGACGAAACCCACCTTCGTGGAGACGCCAAGATCCGGATAGGCCGCCAGAACCAGAGCCAGTGCCGCCTCCGCCCGGCCACCCTCGTAGTTGGGTGCGGTATCCACCCAGTCGGCACCCCTGGCAGCGGCCCTCACCGCGGCCTCGGCCACATCGCGACAGCGGTAAGTGCCGAGGCCCAGCTGGGCGGTCATCGTGGGCCTCCGATCGCGGCGGCCTGGCCGTCGACCAGCTCCGTCACGACACCGGCAGCCTGGCCGAGAGTGATGCCTGCGGCCTGAGCGAGATCGGCCAGCCGGTAAGACTCTCCGTCGGCGAGGAGCGCGAGCATCGGCTCGGCCTTGGCAGCGAAGGTCCACTCCTCGCCTCCGGCGGTAAGCCGGACTGTGCCATCGGGCCTGGTCGCGAGCGCGGGCCGCGTGGTGACCAGGCGTACCTGCAGGTCGGCATCCGGTGGGGCCGCCGTGATGTGGGGCAACGACGGTGCGAGCCGGGCTCGCTCGGTGGCGTCGCGGGCGGAGAAGAAGCGGGCGATCAGGTCGTCGCTCTTCAGCTCGGTCTCGATGAGCTTGCCGATCGTGTCGAGGAAGGCGCGTTGCTCCTCGGCGGCCCCGAAACGCGGGACATCCGCTCGGATGGCCTGGTGAGCACGCAACATCTCCAACAGCCAGGTGATCAAGTCGGCCCCCGTCGTGCTCTGCAGCCCGCATGTGACGTGCAGCGAGTGCTGGCCCTCGGAGGCAGCGACGGCGTGCCACCAGCCCCGAGGCAGATAGAGCACATCGCCGGCGGTGAGGACCAGATCGGCGACGGGCTCCTCGGGCGGTGGCTCGGGCGTCTCGACGTCGCGGTGCATTGGCAATGCGCGGGTGGGGCCGTAGACGCGCCAGCGCTTCGCGCCGTCGAGCTGGACGACGACCACGTCGTGATCGTCCCAGTGGACGCCGAAGCCCTCGGTGTCGGTCCAGGAGGCGTACAGGTTGACCTGCACGCCGGTTCGCAGCCAGCGCTCCAGCTGGCCGGCCAGAGTACCGATGCCGGGGTGGAGTTCGTCGACGGCATCCAGGACCAGCGTGGCACCCTCGGCGAGACGCTGGTGCAACTCGGAGGGCTGGAGCTGGTGCCAGACGGTGCTCCGCCGGGTGGTGATCGGCCGGGAGTAGGTGTGCGCGGGCACCTGCTCCCCGTTGGCGGCGAGGCGGAAGCGAGGGGGTTCGAACCGGTGGTGGGTCAGGATGGTGTTGAGGTCATCCCAGCTCATCAGCCCGGCGAGCGACGCGGCTTCGCCGCGTGCGACCTTGAAGCTGCGGCCGAGCGTCTGGGCGAGGAAGTCATCCCCGCCCAGACGCTCAACCACCGAGAAGTGCTCGGCGGTCATCGTGATGCAGCCGTCAGTCGTTGGTGTCGGTTCGGCCGGTGGAGCCGCCGTCCGACGGCTGCTCGCCACGCGAGCGGGCCGCGGCGACCTTCGTACGGGCGACCAGCAGGCCGTCACCCTCCAGCTCGGCGGTGGTGGTCGTCAGGTTCTCGGGCATGAAGTACTCCTTCGAGGTCATGGGGCGGGCCGACTGCCCGGCCCCGTCTTCGGTGCTGCGATGGATCCCGTGGCCCAGGCAAGCTGTGGCGGGGAACGTCAGGTGTGTACGCCGCATCGCCGTTGGCAGTGCGGCCACCTGTATCCCTCCCGCCCGAGGTAGGCAGGAGGAAGTCTCGTCAGACGTCGGTCGGCACGACTTCCTGTGTGCTCGGGGCAGCGGCCCGCACCAGCGCGGTCAGTCGTTCGTCCCCCGACACGGCGGCACTGGTGCCTACCTCGAACCAGACCCGCTTGCCAGCGGGGTCCGGCTCCGCGCCCCAGTCCGTCGCGAGCGCTGCCACGAGGAACAGCCCTCGCCCATCGGTGGCTTCGAGGTCGACCCCGCCGGGGGCCGGCAACTCGTGGCTGCCGTCCAGCACCTCGACGCGCAGCCGCTCACCGTGCCAGGACACGGACACGACGCACAGGGCGTGCGTGTGGGACACGGCGTTGGTGATCAGCTCGCTGGAGAGCAACTCGACGTCCCGGAGCGCGTCCTCCGCCAGCGGCACGTCCCAGTCGCGGACGGTCCGTATCACCCGGCGCCGGGCGTCCGGGACGGCCTCGGCACTGGGCAGCACGCTGAAGCCGAACGGGGCGGGCGCGGTGGTCTGGTGGGTGGCGACGGACATGCGCGCGGACCTTTCACAGGGGACGAGGTCGGCATCGGGCCGATTCGCGCCGGGATTCACCCGACAGGGATCTACAGAACTACCTCCAAAGCCGCTGAACCAGAGCAGAATTGATGCGGCATTGGGGGATCCGTGCTGCAAACCTGGTTATGACCTGGCTTGATGCGGTTACAGGCGAACTGACGTACCACTGGAGGACTTGGGATGGCGCCCAGGAGGTCCCGGCTGGTCCAGCGCCGGGAGGCCGTCGGCCACACCCAGGAATCGCTGGCCGAGGTACTCCAGGTGGACCGCTCGACCGTGGGGCGGTGGGAGAGCGGTAGGGGCACGCCACAGCCGTGGATGCGGCCGAGGCTTGCCCGGGCCCTGCGGCTTTCGGTCGACCAGTTGGCTTACCTGCTGGCACCCTCCGGAAGCACCGAGCCAGTTCCACTTCCGCCTGGCGACGACGACGCCATTGCTCCTGTGCCTGCCCTGAGCGGGGATCACGGTTGTGGTCTCGTGGCGGCAGTAGCGGCCGACTCAGCGGAGTCCGCAGGCTTCCTCCGCTTCGCGAGCGCCTCCAATGTGGATGACACGCTGCTGGAGCAGATCGACGCGGACATCGCCAGGCTGGCGGGGGACTACGTCAGTAAGCCCGTATCCGAGGTCTTCCACGACATCGGGGCTCTCCGACGCGGGGTGTTCGACCTACTCCACGGCCGCCAACACCCCTACCAGACAAGTCATCTCTACCTACAGGCCGGACGCCTCTGTGGTCTGGCCACGCATGTTGCACTCGACCTTGGTCAGTACACAGCTGCCGCTACGCATTCGCGAACAGCCTGGCGCTGTGCGGAGTCAGCCGGCCACAACGGCCTTCGGGCCTGGATCCGGTCTGTCCAGTCACTGATCGCCTACTGGCAGCAGGACCATCGCCAGGCGGCCGAGTTGGCCAGGGCCGGGTTGCCGTACGCGGACGGTGGGACGATCGCAGCCCGCCTGCTCAGCCTCGAAGCACGGGCCACTGCGGCGCTGGGCGACAGCGCGAGCGCGCTCCGAGCGGTAGAGGCGGGCGAGGCAGCAAGGAGCACTATGGCCGCCGTGGATCTCCCTGGCGTGTTCACTTTCCCAGAGGCAAAGCAGTACGCCTACGCCGGCACAGCCCTTCTTGCCCTGGGCAGCCAAACTCACGTGAACCGCGCCATCGAGGCGTCTTCCAGGGCCATCGCCATGTACGAGTCCGCACCGCGGCAGGAGCAGTCATCCGGCGACCTACTAGCCGCCCACCTTGATCTCGTCAACGCCCATCTCGCACACGGCGACCTCGACGGCGTGCAGGAGAAGCTCTCGGTGGTGTTGGACGCCGCACCGGACCGGCGAACGGCGAGCATCTCAAGCCGCCTTCGGGCGCTGAGCACTCGTCTCGCCGAGCCTGCCTACGCAGGCTCCCCGATCGTCCTGAGTCTCCGTGAGAATGTCAAAGATGCCTGCTCTCGACCCGCACTCACGCACCCTCCGGAGCCGCCACAGTGACGAGCAACACCGCACAGCAGGACGCTGCGGTCGCCGACAAGGCGATCCTCGCGAACAGCGCCTACGCCGACGGGCGCCACTTGGCCGCCCGCCAGTCGATCTACCAGTGGCAGCAGCCGCAGTACGACCTGCCCGGGCTCGTCGTCGAAGAGCTGGCCGGCACAAGCGGGACCGTTCTCGACGTCGGCTGCGGGAACGGCAAGTTCGTCAGCCGCCTACACAAGGACCGGCCGGACCTTCAGGTCGTCGGGACGGACATCTCGGCGGGCATCCTCGCTGACGTCGCGAAGCCGGTCGTGGTCGCCGACGCCCAGGTTCTGCCCTTCGCCGATGACAGCGCCGACGCCGTGCTGGCCTTGCACATGCTGTACCACGTCAGCAACATCGAGGCCACGATCGAGGAGCTGGCACGCGTCTGCCGGCCTGGCGGCATGCTCATCGCCTCGACCAACAGTGACACGGACAAGCAGGAGCTGGACCAGCTCTGGGCCAGGGCCGCAGGAGACGTCCTTGGTGTTCCCGAGGGGCCGGCCCGAGTTTCCCTCAGCTCTCGCTTCTCCCTGGAGAAAGCCCCGGTCTACCTTAGGACGGCGTTCAAGGACATACAGGTGAAAGAACTTCCCGGCATCATCGAGATCAGTGACCCCGCCCCGATCGTTGCCCACCTGGCTTCCTACGAGGCGTGGGCTGACCAGAGCGGCGTCCCGTTCCACGAGACCGTCAGCCGGGCGGCCGAGATTATTGCCGCCACAATCGCGACTGAGGGGTCATTCAAGATCGCGTGCCGGGGCGGCATCATGGTCTGCTATCCATAGGGACGGTGAGCATCAGGCGCATCATTGCTTAGAAATAAACTGGTTTGGGAGCCCAGCCGAGGCAGGCGTTGAGCACCGAGGTAGGGTCACGGTTTCTAGCAGGTCGTGAGGTGACTTCTTTGGCATGGCGACAGGACCGGCTCGACCCGGCATCCATCGCCTGTCATCCGCCATTCGCGGCGCACTCACGTCATCGCCAATAGACGATCGTCCCCCGGACGCTGCCCGCCAAGCCATGCTCACAAGGATTGCATTGCGAGCATTATGGGACCCTGGGTGCAGGGAGGTTGATCGTTCGAATACACATCGGCTGACTCACATGACTCCTAATCCACTCGTGATGCCTGTCCATCGGCGGCTCGATCGAAATTGACCCGCCCTCAACAGTGATGCGGAAAGTTCCGGCGCAGGATGTTCCGGCCGAGCGCCCGGCAGCCGGCCAGTTCGCGAGATGGCCTTTCGATGCTTGAGGCGGGAGAGACGCATGGCAGTTCGTGGAGAGTTGCGTGCAAGCCATCCGCACAGACGGGAAATTTGTTCGGATCTCGTCGACTACTTCGCGCAGTGGATTCGAATACTTTCCCCTCCCTAGTGAGAAAATGACAACCTCGGGCGTGATGGCATCGCAGAGAAGTTTGGCAAACTGTTCTTCCTGAGCTGCGCCACTATGGCCGCCATGGTGGGGATAGACCAGGGTGTGTGAGTTTAGGTCATCGCCGCGCTGCAGCAGATCCTCAAGCCCAGAAGCGTCAAGATCGCCCGGCAAAAACAAGGCAGGGTGTCCGTCGAGACTCACTTGCAGAACGACAGACATGCCGTTAGTCGTGATCTCTGGGCGGAATTTCCCCCTGGCTCCGGGGCCGTGCCCGATATCACGAAGCGTTGGATGTAGGATCCTGATACCAACTCGGTCCAGCGAGAGTTGCGAACCATCGGCGTTGCTTATGCCGATGCGCACTAAGAGTTGCCCAGAGTCGACCTGGTCTGTGAGGATAGCTAGAAGCTCATCCCATTTTCTTGTATCTTTTGAGCTGTCGGAATTCGCCCACACAGTCCCAATCTGGAAGCGGCGATTAGTTACCAGACGGAGAGCTCCTTGAATGTGATCTGTGTCTGCGTGGGATAGCACAAGGTGCTCGATCCGGTGGATTCCTGCATCGACAAGGGTGCTGTAGAGAAGCTTGTCGGATTTTGCGTCGACCACGACACAGCGGTTGCCGTCGCGTAGCACAGCAGAGTTCCCGTGGCCGACGTCGAGAATAACCGCCTCGACAGTATTGATCACGGCTGTCGGATTTAGCGCGGCCGGAGCTTGAAGCGTCGTCATCAAGCCCTCCACTCGGGTGGTGGGGTAGGGGCAGGCCGCAGGTTTCGGAAAAATAACTCGGCCTCATGCTCGGCGTAGAAATTTACCTCGCCAAGGAAGATCTGGTCGATGAGTTCAACCGAACGCACTCGATGGGCCGGTGGAAGGAGTGCAATAGGGATCGTCACCGGGACATCCGGCTGCCAGGCAGTCACCGTTACATCGAGGGTGGGTCGCCCAATATGGTCGTGTACATCAACCACTCGGATTGGCGTGAGGAACCCCTCTCGCTCTAGCAGCCTCTGACCTGCGACTTCAGCTTGCGCCACCTGAATACCTTCTGCAATGGCTTCGACGGACCCCGGCCCTTTTTTGACGATTCGTGGGATGCTATAGCGCCACTCTCTGATGGACGTAGCTTCGTCATCCTCGACGTAGGCGCTATAAAGAATCGCTGGCAACCCGCGTTCGTTGGCACGTGCAACAAGCTCGGCGCCATCGAAGGTGACGCCGCCGCGAGGATGCAGACGGTGGTCTGAGATCAAGGCATGACAGCCGCGCCCTAGAATCTCATCCAAAATATCGTCAATGCTCCGCGGGCCGCGGAGAAGCATTGAAAAGACCGAGAAATCAAGATCTTCAACCTGGTCGCATGCCCTAGCTAGATCATCTTCGCGGTCATCAACAACGGCAACCTGGAAGTCCTCATGAACGATCACGCGTTCTTGTCCCTACCTATCGCGGCCATCGGCTTGTCGGGGAAGGCGTACATGGAAGGACGCCCCTCCTAGCTCACCATTCGCCTCAGCTGACAGGTCCCCGTCCTCCAGAACCGTTTTTTTGCCGTGGAGATCGGCGACGATGTCTTTCACGATTGTCAGGCCAAGGCCGGTTCCGTCGGCGCTGCTGCCTTCGCCAGGAAGCCATATATCCCGTAGTGAGATTCCTTGGATTCCTGGGCCGGAATCAGCGACGTCGATAGTCACGTGATCGTTCTCGATACGGGTCCTAATCAGAACTGCCCGCTCCCGAGATGTATCGCCACGAGTGAAAGATCGAGCAGCGTTGATTACGAGGTTTGCGAAAATGGACTCGATATCTGCTGCTGGAGTTAGGACTCGGGCAGGTTGGTCGCACAGGTCTAGGTCAAGCGCAATATGCCAATCGGAGAGGTAGCCGCCGAACATTTCGACAAACTCGTGGCACGCCTCATTGAGATCAACTACTGTGGCGCGACGCTTCTTTCTCTGCAACATCCGGAGCGGAAGTCTGGCGAACGAATGAATCGAAGCAGCAGTGCTCTTTGCCCGACCTAGAGTCTTTTCGATCTTTTTTGCAAATGCATCGTCACCGAGGAGTGCCCTGGTGCGGCGTTCCACGGTGTCTAGGTCTTGACTGAGGCCTCCGGCGGAGCCGATGGATTCATGGGCGAATACTGCGGTACTAATCCCCACGGTGGCGAGGGAGCGGTAGAGCAGTCGATCTCGTTCGAGCTCCTTGATGAGAACATTCTGACTCTGTACCAGTTCGGCAACTTGCCTGCGCTGAACCGGCGGGAGTGCGTCAAGGACCGAATCAACCTTTCGCGCAGCTTCTTGTTTTGCTTTCCTGGCAGTTGCTGCAGCCCCAGTTCGCTCGCTTTCGCGGCGACCTAGCCGGACGCGTGCCGCCCAGTCGGTCGCGCGGGCAGCGAAGTCGCGCAGTTCAATGAAATGGGAATTCTCCTGGAATCCCATGCGATCGGTTTTGGGGATTAGCAAATTGTCGGGATCGTCAACGCTCATCCGGCCGATGCTGTTATTTGTACTGGGGCGCTCTTCTGGGCTACGAACCCTAAGCAGGTTGAGGTCGAGCCAGTCGAAGCCTTGATCGCCGTACGGGTGAACGCGGAGGCCGCGATGAAACAGGTGAACGCCGCCAACAATTCGCAGCCAAGGACGGAGGTCAGTATATTTTCGGCGAGAGTGCCGTGCGTCAAAGGAGGGCTTGTCGAGGATGAACATCCAAAGCTCAAAAGTGGCAGCTGGTGCGTGATACATCATCGGCGCCTCGTAGTGGCCTCGATGCTTACGCAGTGCCACGTCTCCGTGCTCGCCTCGGGCGATTACCTCGCCCTTCCAGTTGTATAGAACCGCACTGGCCATACCGTCTTCGTCGAGAGATGCTACGAGCTTGTATTCGGTTTCATCGAAGAATCCCCGATTCACTGCCTCGGACATGAGAGCGAACTGTGGCGCGTTGAGGGAGGTGGTGAATCCAGTGTCTTCATCGTCGAAGAATCCGGTAAGTAGCCGCATTGCCCTTGAGAGCCGCTCCATCTGGGGCTCGTCGAACCCTTGGCGGAGCTGATACACCGTGATGGTAGTTCCGGGCGCCTGATCGGTCCGTCGGGTGTCGACGGCCAGTTCCACTTCCTCTACCGTCTCGGCGGAATCGTAGTCCGACCAATTGATGTGAAGGACGTGGGCTACTCCAGGTTGGCTGCGGGGCCGGCTGACGAGTTCGACCCTCCTGCCGAGTCGTAGGGCCGCGAGACGCCCGAGGCCCTTCTCACCTACCTTGCGCCTGAGGCTGGCTGTCATGGGCGAAGTTGTCTTCGTGGAGCGCCCGATGAGGAGGAAGGACTCAGTGATGTCCTCTTCGGTCATCCCGTCGCCGTTGTCCTCCACGACCAGTGTCCCGCCGGCCTGTGAAGCGTTGTCCAGCGTGACAGTGCAGTGTGTGGCGTCAGCGTCGTAGGCGTTGCGGACGAGCTCGATGACACCCAGGTCGGGGTGTGGGATGAGCTCCTCGCCCAGGCGAGCCAAGATCTCTGTAGCGAACCGCAGGTGAGTGCTCAAGGATCCCCCTCCGAGCTGGGCCGACCCCAGGGTTCCATGGTCGACCAGACTGCTGCAGAATAGCGTCTGGCTGATCGTCAGGACCAGCTGTCCGCAAGGTTGCTAGGCAGTCGAGAAGGGGAGCTCGTGCGAACAGCTGGTTATGCGATGTTCACAGACCAGCTGAGGCTGCTGGCATCTGACGTCGCTAGGGGTGCTTGGGGCCGCGTCGAGCAGGACGTTCACGCAGCACTCAACGGGCAGGCCGCGGAGCGACTGCGGGCGCTAGTTCCTCTCCAAGTCAGGCGCGAGGAGGGCGCGTTCTTCAGCGGTGGTGAGGTGCGCTCACGGTTTGCAGAGTTGATCTCCGGGTGTGAGGCTGGTGGTCGGGCTGCCGCCTACTGGGATCCAACGTGTGGTGCTGGCGACCTCCTCCTGGCAGCAGCAGCGCAGCTACCTACGGGACCAACCCTTGGACACACGCTTCGCTTGTGGGGTTCTGCCCTTCGGGGCGAGGATCTTCAGAGCCCGTTTGTTGAGGTAGCTCGGCTAAGGCTCTTCCTTGCCGCGGCTGCGCGGCACGGCGGGGAGAGCGGGCGGTCTGGTATCAAGCTTGATGATGGTCTTCGTGCGTTCCGCCGGGTAAGGGTCGCTGATGGGCTGGCCTCGCTACGGTCGGCATCTGGCTATCAGGGGCACATGCTTCTCAACCCACCCTACGGATCCGTATCAGCTAGCGGTGACTGTGACTGGGCAACGGGATCAGTCTCCCAAGCTGCTGTCTTCGTTCTCGCTGGAGTACAGGCACTTGGACTGGGGCAGCGGGTCTCGGCGATCTTGCCCGATGTGCTTAGGAGCGGAGCTCGTTACGAGACCTGGCGGGGACGACTTGAAGGTGCCTTGAGCGTCAAGCGGGTAGACCTGTATGGACAGTTCGATGCTCATACGGACATCGATGTGTTCCTGCTTGATGGTGCTCGAAGGCGGCGATTGAAGACGCCGGCCCCCAGTGGGCTCTGGTGGCCAGCACCTATAGCAGAGGCTCGTGTTGAGGAGGCTTTCGAGATCAAGGTTGGACCGGTGGTGGATAACCGTGACCCCCACCATGGCCCAGAGGCGCCCTTCCTGACAGCACGGGACCTCGCGGAGGTAGAGGCAGGGCGAGCCACTGGGCGGACTAGGCAATTTGCGGGTCGTCTCGTAACTCCGCCGTTCGTTGCTATTCGCCGCACGTCCCGGCCGGGCCTGGGTACGGGTGGTGGCGCCCGCGCTGCCGGCGTGCTTGTTACCGGGCGAACGCCCGTAGCTGTCGACAACCATCTGATCACTGCGAAGCCAAAATCGGGTGGGGTCAAGGAGTGCCGTCGGCTGTTGAAGGTGTTGTCGTCGGAGGAGGTTTGCGAGTGGCTGGACCAACGCATTCGCTGCCGCCACCTGACGGTGGGCGTGGTTCGTGCGCTGCCATGGCCGGCACGAACTCGGTAGGGAGGTTCCACCGATGGGGTGGTTGGGGCGCATGGCGTTTCTGTCGGGCTACTCGGTCCGCGTGAGCTATGCGTGAGCGGACGGGCTGGCACGAGTCGTCTTGAGTCAGAAGCGCGAAACCTGCCGCATGGCGCTGACCAGCAGATTCAGCACCACGCGGCATCAGGCGTCACGTACCGTCATGATCCGGGTTCGTCTTGTAAAGCGGGGGTCGTCGGTTCGAACCCGACAGGGGGCTCATCTCTTTGCGCACGTCAATGACTTGCGAACGCAGAAAGGCCCCGGACCGATTGCGGTCCGGGGCCTTCTGACATCTCAAGCCGACATCAGCGGGTGGGCCGGCGGTGCTTCAGCAGCCGGTCCATGTGGCTCATCGCCGCGCGCTGGTTGTCCTGCACCACGTGGGCGTAGACCTCCATCGTCACCGATCTGGCTGTGCCCCAGGATCGCCAGAGGCTACTGGCGCACCGTCAGGGTCCGCCGCTCCAGGTCGATGTCCTGCCACCGCAGGCCCAGGATCTCGCCGCGCCGCAGGCCGAGCGCCACGGCCAGGACGAACGCTGGGTAGAGCGCGTCCGTGCGAGCGCCCTCCAAGAAGCCGGTTGCCCGGCTGGTGGCGCCGTGCCCTCGGGCAGGCACTCCCGGGCCAGGGCTCCGCCAGAACCGGCGGGTGAGCCTCCGCCTTGCCGCGCATACCGCCCCACCTCATCGATGGGTGCCTCGCCAACACCGGCCTGATCATGGACAGCTGACTGCCCCAGGCCGGCATCACGAGTTCAAGTTCAGTAGTAGCAGCAGGACTCGTTTGCCGAAGCGCGGCACTTGTTGGTCCCACCTAGGTTGGGACAGCGGAGATCCAGTGAATTGGATCTCCACCGTGCTGTACCGACGAAGGAGGAACGCATGGCAGGCAAGGCTAGCGTCGTGTTCGCCCACGGCTTGTGGGCTGACGGCTCGTGCTTCGCAAAGCTCATCCCCGCACTCCAGGCTGAGGGTCGCGAGGTCTTCGTCTCGCAGCACGGCCTCGACTCGCTCGAAGGCGACGTCGCCTGTGTCACCCGCGCGATCGACCACGTGCCCGGCCCGGTCGTGCTCGTGGGCCACTCCTATGGCGGAACGCTGATCACCAAGGCGGGTGTGCACGACCGGGTGGGTGCCTTGGTGTACATCTGCGCGCTCGCCCCGGACGACGACGAGACCTCGACGCAGCACTTGGGCGCATTTCCGAGCTCGCCGGTTTTCGAGCACCTCGAGGTGGCCGACAACCGCATCTACCTCAAGGAGTCGGGCATTGGCCACTTCTGCGGTGACCTGCCGCTGGAGGAGCAGAAGCTCGTGCTGGCGACCGCCACCCCGCCGATCGTGGACCTCTTCGACCAGCAGGTGCCCGGCAACGCCTGGCGAGCCAAGCCGAGCTGGTTCATCGTCGGGACCCAGGACCGCACGGTGAACCCGGATCGGCAGCGGGCTTCCGTTGAACGTATGAAGGCCACGGCCGTCAGCCTCGACAGCAGCCACGTCCCGATGCTCTCCCAGCCCGAGGCCGTCCTCGACGTCATCCGCAACGCCGCGAAGACCCTGGACTAGGGCCGAGGACCGCGAGGCGCGCCCCCTGCGAGCACCCGTCCGCGCCGCCGCAGCCGCGCGTTCGTTCGCATGTGACCGTCGATTGCAAAGATCACGACCTGTCGGCCGTAAAGCGGGGGTCGTCGGTTCGAACCCGACAGGGGGCTCAGCGCCAGATGTGACGGAAGGGCCGGCTCGCGAGGTTTGATCCTCGGAGGCCGGCCCTTTCGGCGTTGTCGGAGGCGATAGGCCGTCAGTCCCTCCGTGCCTCAACCGCGCTGCCGGTGATGACCAGGTCCCGGGCTGCTGGTCCTGCCTGCAGGTCGCTCCAGGCCGGGCACTGAGGGCTGCGCTTATCTGAGGGAAAGTCAGCCCGCACATCAGCCAGTAGGGCACAATTCCCGACCAGCGCACCCACGAAATCCGCACTCACTGGGACCCTCATGTCTTCCTACGGTCAGCCCTCCGTGCCGCCGATCGGCCCTCCGCCTGCGCCTCCGTACAGTCCTCCCCCCGGGCCTCCGTACGGTCCTCCGCCTCTGTATGGCGCGCCACTCATGCAACATCCGCCGCGCAGCAAAGCCGGCATAGCCGGTCGGATCGCCGCGCTGCTGTTCTTGCCGCCGCTCGGCTCCGCGTGGGCATGGTCCTCCACGCGCCTCAGCCGTGCTCAGCGAGCCCTCATCGTTGCCGGCTGCTGCCTGTGGACGCTGATCCTGATCGGCTCAAGTGGCGACAACCATGACACCGCCGGCACGACACCCGCTGGTTCCGTGAGCAGTGCGTCGGCCAGCGCTGCACCCAGCAGTACGCCCAGTCCCGCGGCGTCGTCGTCTCCGGAGCCCTCCCCGAGTCCGTCGTCGGCGTCGCCGTCGCCGTCGTCGTCGGTATCGGTCGCGGAGAGCCCGGCTGCGGCTCCTGCCGCCGTGGCCACGGCGCAGGTGGGGGAGAGCACACCCGCGACGTCTCCAGCCGGGGCCCCGGCCACCACGCCGCCCGCGCATGAGACGGTGCCGCCACAGCCTCCGGCGCCTGAACCCACTCACACCAGTGATGGCGGCGGAGGTAGCGCGCAACAGGGTGTGCATTACGGCGCGTTCTGTGCCCCCCAAGGGGCGGTCGGCGTCTCGGACACCGGAGGCGCTGCAGTGTGCAAGCCCGCCAAGGACGGTCGGAACCGCTGGCAGAAGCCATGACCAGTGCACTGGGCCCGACCCCTCTGGGCCATGCCGTAGTCGTGCCGGGTAGGAACGCGGCCGCGTGGGAGCAGCTCCGGCGGTACCCGTCACGCGGACTCGATCTGCGAGAGGCTTGAACAGCGGATATGCCGCACGGGTGTTTCCGGGTCAGCGGCGGCGGGTGGTCGGGAGCATCTTCAGGACCGTCCGGGTGGCGGTGCGGCGGGTGGGTGGCGGGACCGGGCAGCGAGGCGGCTGCGCGATGTCATCCGGAGTGCTGAAGCCTGACGCTGCGTCAGGCGGTGGTTGTCGGGACCGGGGCGTGGTCCTCGTCCGGGGTGGGGGCGATGCGGTGGACGAAGGTGGCGGTGAGGAAGGCGACGACGGCGGAGACGATCAGGAGGGGGGCCGAGTCGGCGGCTTGGGCGCCGAGGAGGGCGGTGGTGAGGACGGTGCTGGTGACGGGGAGGCGGGTGACGGCGGCGGTGCTGGCGGCGAGGCCCGCGGCGAGGCCCGCTTCGATGCCGAAGCCGGGGAGGGCACCGGCGGCGATGCCGAGGGCGGCGCCGATGAGCACAGCGGGGAAGATCGGGCCGCCGCGCATGGAGCCGAGGGCGATGCCCCAGCCCAGGCCCTTGAAGAGGACCAGGGCGAGCAGGGCGCCGATCGACCAGGACTGCGGGTCGGCGGCGAGCTGGCCGAGGGCGATCTGTCCGGAGAGCGCGGCCTCCTCGGGGGAGCGGCCGGTGGCGAGCGCGTAGCCCGTGATGCAGACGCCGACCAGGGCGGCGCAGAGCACGGTGCGCCCGGCGATGCGGTGGGCGGTGAACGCGGCGGCCCGGTAGCCGAGGGTCTTGCAGGCCACCATCACCAGCGCGATCACCACGGCCGTGGGGATGCCCCAGAGGAAGTCCCCCGCGTCCGGCAGTTGCGCCTGGGGCACCGACGGCAGTTCGAGCGCGCCGATGGCCAGTCCGGTCCAGTGTCCGAAGCCGGTGAAGACCAGCGCGCCGATGCCCGCGGAGAGCAGGCTGGGCAGCAGCACCACGGTGAGCTGGGCGCCGCCGAGCCCGGCGGCCTCGAGCATCATCACCACGGCGACCAGCGGGCTGCCGAAGATGGTGGAGATCGCCGCGGTCGAGCCGGCCGCGCCCAGCACCGGGGCGAGCCGGGGGCTGGCGGAGCGTTTGGCGGCGCTGACCGTCAGCAGGGCCAGGCCGCTGCCGAGGGCCATCAGCGGCGCCTCCGGACCGAGGACGGTGCCGAGCGGCAGGCAGGCCAGCGCCGCGAGTACCACCGACGGCACCTCGACGGGCAGGGTGGGCGGGCCGCCGAGTCCGTGCACCGGGATGTGCCCGCCCCGGCCCGGCATCCGGGTCACGATCGGCACCAGCAGCAGGCCGGCCAGCAGCAGCGCGGGCAGCGGCCACCACCACGGCGCGCGGCTGTAGCCCAATTGCTCCGGGAAGCTCTCCCACACCCAGTGCTGCAACTCGTGCTCCAGGCTGACGAAGCCGAACGCCGCCAGCGAGACCGGAATGCCGACCAGACCCGAGATCAGCAGCAGCCGCCCGTAGCCGGGAGTGAGGAGCAGCTCGCGCAGGCTGGGCGGCTGGGACGGACCGGCGGCGGCCTGCTCTGGCATCTGCGCTCCCAGTACTTCGTCGACCGGCGGTGCGGGATCCGCCGGGCACATGTCCTTCGACCGTCCGACGTCCAGCCGAGCGCGGCCAACGGGGTGAGCCGAACGGGCGAGGCGCACACCCGAGCGGGCCTGCCGGGCCGGTCGTACGGTGGACGGAGGGCGGGGTACGGAGGTCGACCAGAGGAGGACGAGATGCCCGGTTCGATGACCATCGGACACACCGACGCGCTGGTGATGCTCAGCCACGCCGACGCCGAACGACTCAGCTCCATGCTCGCCGGACTCTCCGCCCTCGCCGCGGGCGGACAGCTCTCCGAGACCCAGCTCGCGGCCCTCTGCGGCGGCGACCCGGCGGACCGCGCCGAGCTGGCCTCCTGGAGCCGCACCCTGTCCGGCTACCTGCGCGAGCACCTCTGACCGGGGCGGCATGCGGCTTCGCCGGAGGCAGGCAGCGACGAGCGCCTCCGGCGGAGCTGTGGGGGGAGGGGAGAGGGGGGCGCGGCTGGTCGGAGGCGGGGGGCATGCGGCTTCGCCGGAGGCAGCGACGAGTGCCTCCGGCGGAGCTGTGGGGGAGGGGAGAGGGTGAGGCGGGGGTGGGATGTGGCTCTGCCGGGGCCCGGGATCGGCGGGTGCCTCCGGCGGGGCTGTGGGGGAGGGGGACGCGGCCGGTTGGAGGCTGGGGGTGGCATGCGGCTCTGCCGGGGCCCGGGATCGGGGGGTGCCTCCGGCGGAGTTGTGCGGGGAGGGAAGGGGGGAGGCGGGGTGCTGCGGAGGCCTTCAGTGGCTGGAGGCGGGTCCGGTGGTCGGGGGCCGGTAGTAGGTTTGGCGGCATGGAGCTGTCCTGGGTGACCGTGGCGACGCCGCTGCCGAGTGGGGTGATGCGGTTCGGGGTGACGGCGGACGGGGTGGCGGTGGCCAGCTATGCGGGGGACAGCTTCGCGGGGCGGCCGATCGGGGTGCCGGAGTGCACGGACGAGCGTCGGCGGGGGCTGGTGACGGCTCGCGTGGGGGAGTACTTCGCGGGCCGGCGGCGGGAGTTGGGGCTGCCGCTGGACTGGCGGTTCGCGTCCGGCCCGCACCGGGCGGTGCTGCAGTGCCTGTTGGCGGAGGTCGGCTACGGGCGGACCATCACGTACGGCGAACTCGCCGCCCGTAGCGGGGTGTTCGGCGGGCCGTCCGAGCCGGGGGTGCCGGCCCGGACGGTGGGGCAGATGATGGGGGCGAACCCGCTGCCGCTGCTGGTGCCGTGCCACCGGGTGGTGGCCGCCGACGGCCTGGGCGGCTTCGGCGGCGCGTGGCACGGCGTGGAGGTCAAGCGCTGGCTGCTCACCCTGGAGGGCGCCCTGCCGGCGACCCTGGACTGGGACGGTCCGGCGGGCTGGGACGGTCCGGCCGGATGAGCCTTCCGGTGTGGCCTACAACGCGGCTGCGGCGTGCAGGAGTTCACTCGCGACGGGCACCCGCTCCAGTGCGGGGGCGGCGGCCTGGCGGGGCAGCAGTGCCTGGATGGTGGGCACCAAGGCGTAGTCGTCGAGGGTGAGTTCGCCGGTGCTGGGGAGCAGCGGGCGGGCGCCGAGGGCGAGTTCGATGGCGGCGGCGGGCAGGTTGAGGCCGCACAGCCGGACCTGGTGCAGGCCGCCGGAGGGGCGGGTGTTGACGTCCAGCACCACGGGGCGGCCGCGGTCGTGGCGGAACTGGACGTTGGAGAGGAAGCCGACGCCGAACTCCTCGACCAGGCGGCGGGCAGGTTCCAGGTAGGCGGGGTCGACGGTGAAGCCGCGGCGGCGGCCCTGCTTGGTGCGGCCGATCGCGGCGAGGACCCGGCCGTCCGGGTCGGCCAGGCAGTCGACGGAGACCTCGGGGCCGCTCAGGAACGGCATCACCAGCAGGTCGGCGGGCTCGGTGGCGGAGTCCAACGCGGCCAGCACCTGGTCGAGTTGGACGCTTGCATCGACGTACCCGGCGAGCCGGCGGAGGCTGAACGGCTCGCGGGTGAGCACCCGGAAGCCCTCGCCGCCGGCGCCGCTGGCGGGCTTCAGGCAGGCCTGGGCGCCGGTGGCCTCGATCTCCTCGACGGCGGCGAGCAGTTCGGCCGCGTCGCGGGCCGGGCGCCACATCGGGGTGGGCAGGCCGACGGCGTCCATCGCCTCGTAGCCGTCGACCTTGCTGGTGAAGAGGGCGATCGCGGCGGCGGGCGGGCAGACCAGTACGGTGCCGAGGGCCTCGAATTCCCGTCGGCGCAGGGAAATGGCCAGCTGGTGCAGGCGGGGGAGGAAGACGTCCACGTCGTGGCGCGCGCAGAATTCCAGGGCGAATTCCACGTAAGCGTCGGGGGAGAGGCCGTCCGGTTCGAGGATGCCCAGGTCGGCGGCGGCGAGCACCGGGGAGTCGGGATCGACGTGGGTGGCCAGGACCTGGACCGGGCGTTGGGCGGCCCGCAGCAGGTCGATGAAGAAGACGTTCTCGGCGTAGGTACGGTTCAGCCAGACGCGGACGGGCGCGATCACGGAGGTCTCCCTGAGAAGGGCATGCCGATGGGAGGTCACCGACCTGTCCGCACTGCCTGTGGCGCCGGTCACCATGCCGGTGAGGGGGCCACCTTAGCGCTGTTCCGCAGCGATTCGAACAGCGGGTCGGCGAGCTGCGGGAACACCTCGAAGCGGGGGTGTCGACGGGGTGTCCGGGCGGCCCCGCGGAGGGCACCGGAGATCGAACGGTGATCGAACGGTCGCACCGGTCGCACTATTAATTTCGCACAACTGAATCACCCTCACGAGTGATTGCCGCCTCACCTGAATGGACGTCAGCATGGTTGCCGCAACGTGCCGTCGACACGATCAGGGGCCCCTCGGAAATGACGACCGAAACGACCGCCGGAATTCCGCAGGCAGGGTCGCAGACCAGCCTCTCGGTGGCCGCCGCCCGCAATCTGGCGTCCACCAGCAAGTCCGCGCCGCAGATGCAGGAGATCAGCAACCGCTGGCTGCTGCGGATGCTGCCGTGGGTCGAGGTCTCCGGCGGCACCTACCGGGTCAACCGACGGCTCAGCTACGCGGTCGGCCGCGGCCGGGTCAGCTTCGCGCAGACCGGCGGCGCGCTCCGGGTGGTGCCCCCCTCGCTGCGCGAGGTCCCGGTGCTGCGCGGCTTCCCGGACGACGCGCTGCTGGAGGAGCTCGCCGGCCGTTTCGTCCAGCGCGACTTCGCGGCCGGCGAGGTGCTGATCGAGCAGGGCCGGGAGATCGACGAGGTCTTCCTGGTCGCGCACGGCAAGGTCAACAAGATCGGCACCGGCCGGTACGGCGACGCCACCGTCCTGGGCACCCTCGCCGACGGCGACCACATCGGCGACGAGGCGCTCACCCTCGCCGACCGCCGCTGGCCCTACGGCGTCAAGGCCGCCACCGCCGGCACGGTGCTGGTGCTCTCCTGGCCGGCCTTCCAGGAACTCGCCGACCGCTCCGAGGCGCTGCGCGCGCAGATCCTCGACTTCATCGCCGACTCCCAGCTGCCGCAGAACCGCAAGGGCGAGGCCGAGATCGGCATGTCGGCCGGCCACGCCGGTGAGCACGAGCTGCCCACCGCCTTCGTGGACTACGAACTCTCCCCGCGCGAGTACGAGTTGAGCGTCGCGCAGACCGTGCTGCGGGTGCACAGCCGGGTCGCCGACCTCTACAACAAGCCGATGAACCAGACCGAGCACCAACTCCGGCTCACCATCGAGGCGTTGCGCGAGCGCCAGGAGCACGAGCTGGTCAACAACCCGGAGTTCGGCCTGCTGCGCAACGCCGAGTACGACCAGCGGATCCAGACCCACTCCGGCCCGCCCACCCCGGACGACATGGACGAGCTGCTCTGCCGCCGCCGCAGCACCCGGTTCTTCCTCGCGCACCCCAAGGCGATCGCCGCCTTCGGCCGCGAGTGCAGCCGCCGCGGCCTGTACCCCGAGGCCGTCCAGGTCGATGGCAAGACCGTGCCCAGCTGGCGCGGCACCCCCATCCTCACCTGCAACAAGATCCCGCTGGTCGGCAACACCACCTCGATCCTGGCCATGCGGGTCGGCGAGGACAACCAGGGCGTGGTCGGCCTGATCCCCGGCACGCTGCCGGACGAGGTCGAGCCCGGCCTGAACGTCCGCTTCATGGGCATCGACGAGAAGGCCGTCATCTCCTACCTGGTCAGCGCCTACTACTCCGCCGCGATCCTCGTCCCCGACGCCGTCGGCGTGCTGGAGAACGTCGACACCGCCCACTGGCACTGACCGCTCCGAGGGGGAGGACCACCATGGCCATCACCGCACCCGAACGCGACCGGCACGGCGACAGCGCAGGCCCCGAACACCAGGAGAGCGGACGGGACGCCGCGGAGGCGGTCGCCCTGCTCACCCGGGCCCGGACCATCGTCGACCCGGCCCTGCGCGCCGCCGTCGACACCCTGCCCGACTCCATGCGGCTGGTCTCCGGCTACCACTTCGGCTGGCTGGAGGCCGACGGCACCCCCAGCGCCGGCGGCTCCGGCAAGGCGATCCGCCCCGCGCTGGTGCTCGCCGCCGGCCAGGCCGTCGGCGGCCACCCGCAGGACGCGGTCCGTGCCGCCGCCGCGGTCGAGCTGGTCCACAACTTCACCCTGCTGCACGACGACGTCCTCGACCGCGACCACACCCGCCGCCACCGCCCCACCGCCTGGCGGGTGTTCGGCACCACCGGCGCGATCCTCGCGGGCGACGCGATGCACTCGCTCGCCCTCCGAATGCTCGCCGAGGACCCGCACCCGGCCGCGGCCGCGGCGGTGCGCCGACTCGCCGACTGCGTGGTCGAGTTGTGCGCCGGCCAGCAGGCCGACTGTTCCTTCGAACAGCGCGCGGACGTCACCCTGGCCGAATGCCTGGCGATGGCGGAGGGGAAGACCGGCGCGCTGCTCGGCTCCGCCTGCGCGATCGGCGCGCTGTACGCGGGGGCGGACGTGGCGACCGCCGACGCGATGGACGCCTTCGGCCGCGAGATCGGACTCGCCTTCCAGCTGATCGACGACCTGATCGGCATCTGGGGCGACCCCGCGGTGACCGGCAAGCCGGTCGGGGCCGACCTCGCCGCGAGGAAGAAGTCGCTGCCCGTCGTGTACGCGCTGCGCTCCGGCACGCCCGCGGGCGAGGAACTCGCCGAGCTGTACGGGCTGGGCCGACCGCTCAGTCCTGCGGAGCTGGCCCAGGCCGCGGACGCGGTGGACCGGGCGGGTGGCCGTGCCTGGGCCCAGGGCGAGTCGTGCGAGCGGATGGCCGCAGCCATCAGCCACCTGGCCACGGCAGTGCCGGACCCCTCCCAGGCGGACGAACTGCTGGCGCTGGCGGAGCTGGTGACACGCCGGACCTATTAGGCGGACGGCGGGGAGAAGACAGGGGCTCGGGGAACTGCGAGGTGAGTGGCGGACGGTCTGAAGTCGGCTGTGGGTCTTGGAGACGTCCATGCGCCGGGACCTTGCAGCGCCCTGTGACCCTGGCCGCCACGCACCCCCGCCGTTCCCCGGGCCCCTAAAGAATCCCCGAGCCCCTTAGGAAAGGAGCTGGCGCTCCTTTTCGGGGTCGATCCCCAGGGGGGTGTCGAGTTGCTGGTAGGTGACCTCCTTGCGGCCGCCTGATTCGAGCCAGGTCCAGGTGTCGCGGACGGTGTCGAGGAGGGGGCGGGGGCGGAGACCGGCGGTGACGGCTTTGGTGGGGTCGGCGTGCCAGGTGCCGTGCCAGCCGTCGATGGTGGGGGCCCAGATGGGGAGTTCGACCCAGGGGGCGATGTCGGCGGCGAGGAGGGTGGCGTCGGGGGTCCAGACGAACTCGGCGTCGGAGCCGGTGACGGTGCGGCAGGCGGTGAGGAGCTCGCCGGTGGTGGTCGCGCCGACGGGGGCGGTGGTGACGTAGCGGCCGGTGAGGCCCTGTTCGGCGACCAGCAGGCCGAACGCGGCGAAGTCGCGGGCGTCGATCAGGCTCATCGGGTTGTCGGGGGCACCGGGGGCGAGGACGCGGCCGCCGCGGGCGATCCGGTCGAGCCACCAGGGGAGGCGGCCGATGGGTTCGTGGGGGCCGATCAGCAGGCCGCAGTTGAGGATGGCGGTGGGGCCGAAGTTCTCGGTGAGGGCGCGTTCGCAGCCGGCCTTGAGGGCGTTGCTGAAGGGCTGGTCGGCGGGGACGTCGCCGGGGCAGTCGTGGGTGGGGGAGTTCTCGTCGACGGGCAGGGCGGGCCAGTCGGCGAAGGCGTGGACCGAGGAGACGAAGCTGTAGTGGTCGGCGCGGTCGCGCAGCAGCCGGGCCGCGGTGGCGACGTCGTGCGGTTGCTGGCCGGAGGTGTCGATGACGGCGTCCCAGCGGCGTCCGTCGACCAGGCGCCGCAGGTCGTCGGCGCTGGTGCGGTCGCCGTGGACGGCTTCGACGCCGGGCAGGTCGGTGCGGCTGACGCCGCGGTTGAAGGTGGTGACCCGGTGGCCGCGGGCGAGGGCCTCGGCGGCGTAGGCGCGGCCGAGGAACTTGGATCCGCCGAGCAGAAGGATGTCCATGCCGGTCAGCCTGTCCCGGGCGGCGGGCGGGTACCCGCACGTTCACTGGGAGCGGAGCGACGGGGCGTCAGCTGACGGGGCGTCGGAGGGCCGAGGTGCCGGGCGGGGGTGGGGCGCATAGCATCCGGGTGTACCGGTTTGTCTGAGTGTTCCCTTTTGTCGGGGGAGAAGGGTGGTCGGCATGGGCAATCCGGCGATCGTGGATCCGGCGACGGTCCGGCAGACGGCGGCGGACGCCTGGGTGTGGGGCTATCCGCTGCTGGAGAACTACCGGACGATCTACCCGCAGGCGATCGACGACGCGGACCCCCGGTACGTCGGGGGTTTCGGCACGTTCCGGCACTACCCGCACCCGTTCACCCCGGACAACACCGACGTGGTGACGCCGAACAACGACACGCCGTACTCGTGGGCGTGGCTGGACCTGCGGGCCGAGCCGTGGGTGCTGGAGGTGCCGGCCACCGAGCGGTACCACGTGCTGCCGGTGCACGACCTGGACACCGCGTACGTGGGCTTCGTCGGGTCGCGGACCACCGGGAACGGCGCCGGTCGGTTCCTGATCGCCGGGCCGGGGCACCGCTCCGAGCCGCCGGAGGGCTTCGACGGGGTGCTGCGGGCGGACACCAACCTGGTCGGCATCCTCGGGCGGACGTACCTGGCGGGGCCCGCGGACGTGCCGGAGCTGGAGCGGGTGCAGGCGGGGTACGTGCTGAAGCCGCTGAGCGAGCACCTGGGGACGCCGCGGCCGGTCGCGGCGGAGCCGGTGTGGCCGGTGTGGCGGGGCGAGGAGGTGCTCGGGACGCTGGAGTTCTTCTCCTACCTGGACTTCCTGCTGGGCTTCTTCCCGGTGCTGCCGGCGGAGGCCGAGCTGCGCAGCAAGCTGGCCGAACTGGGCGTCGGAGGCGGCGACTTCGAGCCGGCCGCGCTGACCGCGGAGGTCCGCGAGGCGCTGCTGGCGGGCATCGCGGACGGCCGGGCGCGGCTGGCGGAGGCGGCCGAGGGGGCGACCACCGGTGCGGGGCTGTTCGGCACCCGGGAGCAGCTGGGCACCCGGTACCTGGACCGGGCGCGCGGCGCGTTCAAGGGCCTGTACGGGCTGCCGGAGGAGGAGGCCTGGTACGGCGGCTGGGTGTCGCAGGAGGGCGGCGGGAAGCCGGTCGTGCTGCACTTCCCGGCCGGGGGGCTGCCCCAGGCGCGGTTCTTCTGGTCGGCGACCGTGTACCGGCTCCCGGAGCGGCTGCTGGTCGCCAACGAGATCGACCGGTACTCGATCGGCGACCGCACGCCGGGGCTGGTGTACGGCGCGGACGGGTCGCTGACCCTGTACGTCCAGCACGAACGGCCGGGCGGGCCGGCGGAGTCGGCGAACTGGCTGCCGGCGCCGGAGGGCCCGTACTTCGTGGCAGTGCGCGCGTACGGCCCCGGGCCCGAGCTGCTGGACGGCCGTTGGCGGCTGCCCGAGCCCACTCTCCGCTGAACCCGCAGAGCAGGAAAGGACGTTCGCATGGCTGACGCCACGCCCGAGATGCTGGCCGCCGACGCCTTCGTGTACGGCTACCCGCTGGTCGCCGGCCTGACCATGGTGGACACCTTCCACCGCAAGGGCATGAGCTCGATCGGTGCGACCGCGTGGAACACCTTCGGGCACGCCGCCCAACTGGCCACGCCCGACTCGGCGTTCGTGTCGGTGAACAACGACACGGTGTACTCGGTGGCCCCGCTCGACCTGTCCGGCGGGCCGTTGCTGCTGCACGTGCCGGACACCGGCGGGGCGTACGACGTGCTGCAGTTCATCGACGCCTGGACCGACAACTTCGCCTACGTGGGCCGCCGTTCGTCCGGCACGGCGGAGCAGACCTGGCTGCTGGCGCCGCCGGGTTGGCAGGGCACCCCGCCCGAAGGGGTACCGGTGATCAGCTCGCCGACCACGGTGGCGGCGATCGCGGTGCGCAACGCCTGCGCGGGGCCTGAGGACCTCGGCCGGGTGCGGGAGCTGCAGCGGGGGTTGACGCTGACTCCGCCGGCGCCGGTCGGCGTCCTGGCCGGGCTGCCGGAGCCCGATCCGGGGGTGCCGGAGGCGCTGGCGCTGCTGGAGAAGCTGCGGGTGTGGGCGGCGGCGTTCCCGCCGGCCGGGCCGGACGTCGAGTACCAGCAGCGCTTCGCCCCGATCGGCCTGCTCGACCAGGGGCGCTCGCCGTACCTGGACGGGCCGGCCGAGTGGACGGCGGCGCTGGCCAGGGGCCTGGCGGCGGGCCGCGAGCGGGTGGAGGCGGCGACCCGGCAGTCCGGCGAGGCCACCGGGGAGTGGACGGCCAACCTGCACCTGTTCGACTACAACGTCGACTTCCTGGGCCCCGGCACCCGGGACGAGCCGCAGTGGCGGACCGCCGACCGCCGGGCCGGCTACCTGACCCGTGCGGTGGCCGCCCGGATGGGCCTGTGGGGCAACCACGCGTACGAGGCGGCCTACGCGACCACCTACCACGACGCGGACGGCGTCCCGCTGGACGGCTCCCGCGCCTACACCCTGCGGTTCGAACAGCCGCCGCCGGTCCACGCGTTCTGGTCGGTGACCATGTACGGCGTCCCCGAGTACCTGCTGGTCGCCAACGAGATCGACCGGTACTCGATCGGCGACCGCACACCGGGGCTGGTGTACGGCGCCGACGGGTCGCTGACCCTCTGGCTGCAGCGCGAACGGCCGGACCGGGCCGAGGAGTTCGCGAACTGGCTGCCCACGCCGGAGGGCGGGTTCCGGCCGATGGTGCGGATGTACCAGCCGCAGGAGGCGGTGCTGGACGGCAGCTACCGGCTGCCGATGATCCAGCCGCGCTGACCGGGAGGAGGGCACGGCGATGGGCGAGGCGATCGGGCCGATGCTGGCCTCCGCGGTCGGCATCGCGATCTCCCCGCTGCCGCTGATCGCAGTGGTCCTGATGCTCGCCACCCCGCGCGGTCGTGCCAACGGGATCGCGTTCACGGCGGGCTGGGTGGCGGCGCTGGCGGCGGTCACCGCGGTGGTGGTGGCGGCCGGCTCCGGCATCGGGGCCGGCGGGGGCGGGTCCGACTGGTCGTCCTGGCTGAAGCTGGCACTGGGCGTGCTGTTCCTGCTGCTGGCGGGCCGGCAGTGGCGCGGCCGCTCGCGGGAGGGGCACGTCACCGAGCCGCCTAGCTGGATGCGGGCGATCGACGCCTTCACCCCGGCGAGGTCCGCGGGTCTCGCGGCGGCCCTGGTCGCCGCCAACCCGAAGAACCTGGTGCTGGCCGTCGGCGGCGCGGTCTCCATCGCCACCAGCGGTGCGAGCGGCGGCGGGAAGGCGCTGGCGGCGGCCCTGCTGGTGCTGATCGGCTCGCTGTGCACCACGGTGCCGCTCGGGGTGTACCTGCTCGGCGGGGACGGGGCGGCGAAGGTGCTCGGCGAGTGGAAGGCGTGGATGGCCGCGCACAACGCGGCGATCATGCTGGTGCTGTTCGTGGTGCTGGGCGTGAAGTACGTCGGCGACGCGCTCTCGGGCCTGACCGGCTGAGACGGCCGCGCCGCAGCCCCGTACCCCCGGCACACCTCGGCCGGGACGGAGTCGTTCCCGCCGACCCCGTCCCGGCGGCTCACGCCGGGCGGTCGCCGCCGGGCACGCACCTCGCCGGCTTCTCGTCGGACGCCGACCTGGCGTGATGCGCAAGGCGCGCCCCCGCCGGGGAGGTGAGGGACTGCCGACGGTCCGTCAGGACGGTGACG